>CASEIN010000045.1 GCA_949287985.1 Mucispirillum schaedleri
TTCTAGTAGTTATATTAAAAAAATACAAGACTGGATTAATAATTATCCTAGAAAATTATTTAATTATAAATCGGCTAATGATATTTTTTATGAGAACTTTAATGACTGCTTAATTTGTTGCAATCGTTTTTAGAATTTACCCACTTATATGAAATATGTTTGAATTTAGTAATAAAAAAAGCCCTAAATAATCAAGGCTTAAAGAAGCTCCCCGAGACGGGCTCGAACCGCCGACCCAGTGATTAACAGTCACTTGCTCTACCGACTGAGCTATCGGGGAAAATAAAGTGGGGTATACCCCTTAATGTTTGAGAAGTAAACCATATTTTTAGTTTGTTGTCAACAACTTTTTTTAACTTTTTTTATATTTCTTCTTCAGGGTCCATTAATGTTAAATCTGCAATACAGCCACCCCATGAAAGCCCTACACCAAAGCCCATTAATAAAGCACGCCTTCCAAGTGGAATGTTTAATGACTGCATTTTATTAATAGCTAATGGAATTGTTGCAGAAACAGTGTTACCTGTATCATCACAGTCATTAAAATACCTGCCGTCATCTGGTATTTTACATGCTTTTTGGATAGTTTGAAGCATAAATTTATTAGCCTGGTGAAATACGAAATTATCTATATCATCTAGTGATAACATATTTTTTTCCAATATTGAGTTAAGCATTGGTGGAACTACTGTTTGAGTAAACTGCACAACACCTTTACCGTCCATATAAACTGTAGCATCTGTTCTAACATTGCCATACTGGTCTTCTATTTCCCTGTATGCTTCTTCCCTGTCTGCATATTTCATACGCATCATACCATAATTTACAATGATTTTCATAAAATCAACACCATTAGTGCCAAACTGAAAACCACGTAAATATTCTGTTCTTGAGTATGTGGAAGATACTAATGTAGCAGCTGCTGCATCACCAAAAATTGGTTTTGTTCTCATATCTTTTGGGTGAATAAGCTTACTTAATGTATCAGCTGTTAAAAGCAGCACATTAGATGCCTGACCTGATTCTATTAATGCTTTAGATAATGAAAGCCCATAAATATAACCTGTGCAGCCATGATTATAATCAAATGACATACACTCTGTTTTTAACCCTAATCTGCCATGAATAATACATGATGTTGATGGCATTATATAATCTGGAGTTTCTGTACATAAAATAACTGCATCAATATCATTCTTATTAACCTTATACTTTTCAAACATAATTTTTGCTGCTTCCACTGCTAAATCAGATGAACATTCATGAGGAAGTGCAATAGGACGCCTTGATACGCCTATTTTGCTTGTAATACGATTTTCTGGGTTATTAAACTCAAAATTATTTGGATAATAAGATGTAATGTGCTTAATATAAGCTCGTTTTGCCATAATAAAAAACCTCTTTAAAAAATAATGGCGTGGCGGAGAAAGACAAATAAATACATTTAGTTTTTTAAAAAAAGCGCCACAAAATAAAAACAAAGTTGATAAATTCATTATCAAGCAAACTTATTCATAATATATTTATAAACTTTTGACAAGGAAAAAATGAAGAATATTCATTATTATTATGTAATTTGCTGCTAAATTATTTCATAAAAAATACTGCTAAAAGTGTAATTGGTGATATATTTTATAAAAATATTTATACTATTTTTTTGCCACTTGCCACCACCACAAAAGGTGCTTTTATACCATCTAATTTTTCAAGTAAAATATTTGGATAATCGTAATATGTAGCCTCATCATGTGAGCCTAAATTAAGAGAAATACTTATTTTTCGTTTAATAAACAGCATATCACGCAGTGTAGCAGATAATGCATAAGGGCGTTCCATAAAGACCACTGTCTCCCTGCTTTTTTCAATACGTTCAAAAAATTTTCTTCGTTCGTTATTGTTTCTTGGTGGAAAACCTGCAAAATAAAATGTTTTTGCATTAATGCCTGATACACTTATGGCAGTTGTAATGGAGCTGGGACCAGGAAGGCTTATAATCTTTATGCCTTTATCTCTACACATGGCGATAAATTTATAATCAGGGTCTGAAATACAGGGTGTTCCTGCATCTGAAAATAATACTGATACATTCGCTTTTTCTACTTTTTCAAGTATTTTTTTTCTTTCTTCATCTAAAGAATGCTCATTTAAAAGCTCAATATCTGCATTACTTTTACATATATTTTGCATTTTATGAGCAATTTTTCTTTCTTCCCCAATAATCAGACCGCATTGACTAATGATATTTATTGTTTTATCAGGTATATCTTTTAGGTTATCACTAATAGATATACCTGCCACATACAAAACTGCCATATAAAATTAGCCTTTTTTAATAATATCTAATCCACCTAAATATGGGCGTAATACTTCAGGTATTGTAACAGAACCATCTGCATTTTGATAATTTTCTAAAACAGCCACTAAAGTTCTTCCAACAGCAAGACCAGAACCATTTAAAGTATGGGCAAATTTTACTTTTCCATCTTTATCTCTATACCTAATATTTGCTCTACGTGCCTGGTAATCTTTATAGTTTGAACAAGATGATATTTCCCTGTAACAGTTCTGACCAGGAAGCCATACTTCTAAATCATATGTTTTTGCACTGGAAAAACCAATATCCCCAGAACTTAATGCCATCACTCTATACGGAAGATTTAATGCCTGAAGCACCATTTCAGCATCATGAGTTAATTTTTCATGTTCTTCAATAGATGTTTCTGCACTGCATATTTTTACAAGCTCCACTTTATTAAACTGGTGGTTTCTAATAAGCCCTTTTGTATCTTTTCCATAACTGCCTGCCTCTCTTCTAAAACAGGCTGTTAATGATGTATTATATATTGGTAAGTCTTTGCTATCTAATATTTCATCTGCATAAAGGTTAGTAACAGGGATTTCTGCTGTAGATATTAAATATAGATTATCTCTTTCGCAAATATATGCTTCCTCTGCAAATTTAGGAAGCTGCCCTGTGCCTATCATGGCTTTTGTATTTACAAGGTATGGCACACTCATTTCTATATAGCCTTTCTCCCTGTGCATATCAAGCATTAAAGAAGATATTGCCCTGTCAAGCCTTGCTCCAAGCCCTGCTAAAACATTAAAACGAGATTCAGCTATCTTTACACCACGTTCAAAATCAATAATTCCTAAATCTGCGCCTATATCCCAGTGGTTTCTTGGCTCAAAATCAAACTTTCTTGGCTCTCCCCATTTGCGAACTTCCACATTATCATTTTCATCTTTACCAACTGGTGTAGTATCATCTATTTCATTAGGCAGGTTAAGCAGCATATTTCTAATATTTTCATCACATTTACTTAATGCCTCATCTAATTCCTGCATTTTAGAAGCATCTCGTTTTACCTGCTCTTGAAGCTCTGTTGTATCTTTACCTTCCCTTTTTAATATACCAACCTGCTTTGAAATAGCATTACGGTCTGCTTTTAATTTTTCCACTTCATTAATAATATTCTTACGTTTATTATTTTCTGATATTAATAGGTCAAAATCAAAATCATAATTTCTATTTTTAGTTTTTTCTTTTACTACATCTAAATTGCTTATAATATATTTTAAATCAAGCATAATCCACCTTTATACTATTTTTCTTTATTTTTTAATTCTTCTTGTTTTTCTTTATATTTCTCTATAAGTTTGTTTGATTTTTCCACATATTTATCATCTTTTTTTATAACTGCTAAGTTATCAGCATATAAAACTGCTTCTGATAGATTATCCTGTTTTAAAAGTAACTTAACAGCCCTGTATACTGCCTCACCATAATAAGAAGTATCGCTATAATGGTTTATAATATATTTATATCTTAAAAGCTCTGGTTCACTTTTTAATATACGTGCATAATATTTTGCAATAATCATTTCTTTTTTTGCAAGCCTGTCCCTTAATAATTCTATTCTTAAATCTACATCGTATTCTTCCACTAAATCAGGATATTTTTCTTTTACTTCCTGTAAATATTTCAGAGACTGCTCTGTATTTGTCTGGTCTTGGGAAGCATAACGAACAATATTAAAATAAGCAAGCCCTAAACGAACAGTAGCCAGCTTTGCATTTTCCCACCCTTTATATACATCTATATATACTTCATATACTGCAATAGCATCTTCATATTTACCTGCTAAAAAATAACTATCAGCTAATGCTAACTGTATCTCTGCCACATAAGCTGGAGTTTCAGCACGAACTAGTGCCTGTTCATAACGTGCTGCAGCATCTTTATATTTACCTTCATTTGCTAGATTATCACCTAGCTCTTTATAATATTCTGCAGGCTTATCCACTTCTATTTCTTTTGCACAGCCATAGGATAGTAATAATATTAGTGCCATTAATAAAACTTTTTTCATTAATTATTCTCCAAAAAAGTAACATATATATCAGGGTAGGCTACTTTATTTACAATACATTTATATGGTCCACTGCCCTTATCTGCAATACCGTCTGTAACATAAAGTTTGCCGTCAGTATCTGGTGCCTGAAATATTGCCCTGCCCTCAAGTATAAATTCAAAATCATCATTAACTTTATCTACAAAACATATAAATTCTTTCTTTTTATATTCTTTTAGCCTTGATGATGTATTTTTTTTCTGTAATTTTTGCAGTTCTGTAATTCTTTTAGTTACTATTTTCTTATCTATATCATCATTAAAATTATAAGCAATAGAGCCTTCCTCTTTATAGTATGGAAAAAAGCCTGCAAAATCTGGCTTCATAGTGCTTATAAAATTATATACTTCCATGTAATCATCATCAGTTTCACCGGGGAAGCCTATTATAAAAGTAGTTCTTATAAAAGCATCAGGACATAACCTGCGTATATTATTAAATACATTATCAATAGTATTTCTATCTGATGCTCTGCCCATTTTTTTAAGTATTTTATCACTTGCATGCTGCACTGGCACTTCAAAATATTTTACCACATTTTTTGTTTCTGCCACAAAGGATATTACATCTTCCCTAACACCTTCTGGGTTTAAATATAACATTCTAAATAGAGTGTTTTCAAATTTAGATGTTAAATCTTTCATTAGTGGTAAAAGCTTTTCTTCCCCATAAATATCAAGCCCATATTGAGTAGTATCCTGACTTATTATAACTATTTCCTGAACACCATCACTAACAAGTTCACTAACTTCGTTTTCAATATCTTCCATAGTTCTGCTTTTTAGCTTGCCACGAATAGACGGTATAACACAAAAAGTGCATAAATTATTACAACCCTCACTAATTTTTACATATGCATAATATGGTGAGTTTGTTACAGCACGTTTTATTTCACTGCTGCTTTTTTCTATATGGAAAATTTCTCGTAAATAGTCAGCTACCTCACTTAATTTTCCTACACCTGTAATAAAATCTATTTCCGGTAATTCTTTTAATATTTCCTCTTTATAACGTTCAACCATACAGCCAGTAACTATTAATTTTGCCTTTTTACTAATAATATTATCCATTTGTAAAATATTATCTACAGCTTCTTTTACTGCTGGCTCTATAAATCCACAGGTATTAATAATAACAGCATCACATTTGGCAGGGTCAGTTTCTGAAATAAAACCATCTGCAGAAAGCTCCCCTATTAAATATTCAAAATCTACCTGATTTTTTGCACAGCCTAAACTAACATAACTAATCTTTATATTTTTTTTCATCTACTGCCCTAAATTTATTTTATAATCATCAATTTGTTTTAAATAAGCACTTACATCTTCTTTATCTTTACCCATCTGGGTAATTAACTCATCAATTGTATTAAACTTTATATCACCACGTATATATTTATACAATATTATTTCTGCATATTCTCCATAAACTTCCTTATTAAAATCAAAAATATTTGCTTCTACACGTAATTCCATTTTATTATTTATAGTTGGCCGCATACCAACATATGCCATAGCATTATAAAATTTGCCTTGTAGTATAACTTTTGAAGCATACACACCAAAAAGTGGAAGCATTTCATTTTTCACATCTAAATTAATTGTAGGATAACCCAGCTGCCTGCCTCTTTTATCACCATGTATAACGATACCTTCTAAAGAATATGGCATTGATAAAAGACGCGATGCCTCATCTACATCACCCTTTTTTAAAAGTTCCCTTATTCTTGAGCTTGATATAATATTACCTTTTCTGTCATGAAGTTTATGGGCAAACATAGTATCTACACCATATTTTCTACCAAGTAAACTTAAAAGCTCTGTATTTCCACTTTTACCACTGCCAAATCTATAATCCTGACCTACCACAATTAATTTTGCATGAAGCTTATCTACCAATATATTCTTAAAAAAATCTTCTGGAGAAAGGTTAGCAAGCTCACTATTAAAATCTAATATTACAAGATAATCTGTTTCCTGCTGATAAAATTTTTCAACCCTTTTTTTAGGTGTAGAGATTAACTGGATTTCTTTATTAAAAAACTTAAATGGGTGTGGATTAAATGTTAAAATAACGCTTTTTAATCCTCTTTCAGCAGATTCTTTTTTTAATACAGAAATAATAGACCTGTGCCCTAAATGAAGACCGTCAAAATTACCAATACATACAGCACAATTATTATCTATACTAATATTTTCTATACCTTTAATAATTTCCATGTAAAACTAATCCCTTCTACAGCATGAATTTATTATTTCTAAAACCCTGTCTTCTGCACTATGAAATGTCTTATATAATCTTTCTGGTGCAGTGTGAACATAATAATCCCACACTAAAAACCATATACCTAATGTAATAAAACCAAATATAGTATATTTTATAAAATCTTTTTTTATAGATAAATCCATATAATATATAACAGGGTCATCAATAAGTTTTAATGATATAAATGCTTTACTTATATATTCATACATATCATGTTCAAACTTTTGAATATCGTCCCACACTTTATTCATTTTATAAATGTATACAATAATAACCCCAAAAGCAAACACTGCCCATATGGATAGAATTGTAATAAGTAAATTTACCTCAATATTGTTTATACCGGTTATTAAAATATAAAGTGCAAAAAATATTGTTAATATAATAAGTGGTATAAATGCTTTTATAAAATATGGCATTATTAGAATATTACTGTTTCTAAATTCTTCCAGTCTTTCTTTTAAACTTACCATAATTTTATCATAATCATTAAGCCCACGTTCGTTTGCTTCAAGTTCTATAAAGTGTATTACTATATCAAAATATTCACTTTTTCTTCGAATATATTTATCTACCCTTAATATCCTTTTAATAAAAGTATAAATAAGTGCTATACCTAATGTTAACCAGCTTAATACAAAAGTAAGTAAGAACCAGTTTAAAAGTGGTTTATCTACTTTCCTACCCTGCCTAATGTTATCCTGCAGCTGCTCATAAATTAAATTAACCATAATTATACCTGTTTATTATATATTTATATTTTTCCAACTTTTTATGGATACCATATTACTAATAAAACAAAAAAATATATATTAGTTCTAAACTACCAGTAAATTATTCTATAATAAGTATATTACTTACTGATTATTTTTTATAAAATTTATAATTAATTGAATAGCTTTATTAGCACTTCTTAACCTTACCTGCTGCCTTGAACCGTTAAATATATTTTTATAAACTTTTGTATTACAACCATCTGTAACACCAATATATACAAGCCCTAAAGGCTTATCTTTTGTAGCACCTGTTGGACCTGCTATACCTGTAATAGAAACAGCATAATCTGTATTCATAAGGTTTTTAACACCTTCTGCCATAGCTTTTGCACATTTTTCACTAACAGCACCATCTGTATTTAATATTTCTTTTGAAACTTTTAATACATTTTCTTTAATGCTGTTATCATAGCTTACTACACTGCCATAAAAAGCACTGGAAGCTCCACTTACATCTGTAATTAATTCCGATAATAAACCACCTGTGCAGCTTTCAGCAAATGATATTGTTTTGCCATGCTCTTTAAGTAAGTTTATTAAATATTCAGATGGAGTAATTTCACCCCTGCCAATAAAATTTTCTGGAAATGCTTTTTCTAGTTTTAATGCATATTCTTCTGCAAGATTTTTGTTTCTACTGCGAAGTTTTACAACAACCTGCCCCTTTCCTGCATTTATAATACACTGAACTTCTTTAGATATATTTAAGCCTCTTATAAAAACATCAATATCTGATTCTGCTATTGATAAAAAGTGTAAATCAATATATGACTGCTCTTTAAGGTTTAATTTTTCTGCAATGAAAGTAAGCACTTCTTTTAAAAACATATCTTTCATTTCTGCAGGCACACCAGGCATACATATAATATCTGCCTTATTTACTTTTAATGAAAACCCCATAGCAGTGCCTACATTATTATTAAAAAGCATGCAACCTTTTGGAAGCATAGACTGGTGCTTATGCTCCTGCCTTATGGTAACTCCTGCCCTTTCTAAACATAATGCCATATGGTTATATGCTTTTTCATTAAGCTCTAAACTAACACCAGCACTTTCTGCCAAACATTCTGCTGTTATATCATCAAATGTAGGACCTAGCCCACCAGTTGTTAATATTATATCATATTGTTTTGAATATTTTTGAAAAAGTGATACTATTGTTGATTTTTCATCTTTTACCATACGGATAAGGTCCACATTAGCACCATAGCATGTTAAATTATTAGCTATAAAGGCAGAGTTACTGTCAATAACACTGCCTTCTAATAATTCTGAACCTATACTTAATATACAGATAGACATATTTAACCTATTACTACATTAAAATATTTTAATATTTTTAAAACAATAAACCAAACTAATACAGCATAAAGCCCTGCAGCAATATCATCAAGCATTATGCCCCAGCCGTTTTTTATATTATCAAAAAAACTAACTGGGAAAGGTTTTAAAATATCAAAAAAACGAAACAGTATAAAGCCTGCAATAATATATACAGGTTTAAATGGAAAGATTAAATAGAAAAGTAAAAGCCCTGCTACTTCATCTATAACTACACATGATGGGTCTTCAATACCTGTAATTGTTGAATACCTGCCTGCAACATAAACACCAATAAAAAATACTGCACCTAAAACTATCCAGCCTGCATAAAATGGCAAAAATGTGCATAGATAACCAACAGGGATTGCCACAAGGCTGCCAAATGTGCCAGGCATAAATGGGATTTTACCCATAAAAAAACCAGTTGCTAAAAGGTCTGTAATAAAAGGAACTTTTTTCATATATAACACCTATGCAAAAACTTCTTCTAAATTGATTTTATTTTCATAAATGGCTTTTCCAATAATACAGCCTTTTACATTATTATGTGCCATATTTCTAAGCACTTTAATATCTTCTATACTTGATACACCACCTGAAGCTATAACACTAAAAGGTGATTTATCTGCCACCTGCTTAATCTGTTCTTTATTAATACCTGAAAGCATGCCGTCTTTTTCTATATCTGTAAAAATAACACTTTCAATACTGCAGTCTTTATACCTGTTTATAACATCAAAAACAGATAAAGCACTTGCTTCATACCACCCTTCTGTTGCTACCATTAAGTTTTTAGCGTCAATTCCTAATATAATTTTATTTGGATATTTTTCGCATGCTTTTATAACAAAATCAGGGTCTTTTACAGCAACAGTGCCAAGTATTGCATAGCTTACACCCATATCCATATAAGCATCAAGGCGAGCCATATCCCTTATGCCACCGCCTACCTCAATTTGTAGTTTAGATTTTTCCACAACCTGTTTTATGATTTCAAAATTTTTTGTTTCTCCACTTCTTGCTCCATTTAAATCTACTACATGAAGTCTTTTTACACCAAGTTCTGCAAACATTAATGCTACATCTCTTGGGTCATGACCATACTCTGTGGCGTTTTCCATAATACCTTTTTCTAAACGAACTACCTTAGCATCTAGTAAATCAATTGCTGGTATAACTAACATCTCTCAAACCTCAAATAATTTATATAATCATAAATTGCAAAAATTTTCTAATAACTTTAAGCCTGCCTGCTGGCTTTTTTCTGGGTGAAATTGAACACCAGTTATATTTTCATAAGTTACTGCAGATGTAAAATCAATGCCATAATTTGTTGTTCCCAATATATTTTCCTTATTACTGCATTCTGCATAATATGAATGGACAAAATAAAAATATGAATCCTGCTTAATACCACGAAATACTGGGTGGTTTTCATTAAAATGAACACTATTCCAGCCTGTGTGAGGTATTTTCATGCCTTCTTTAAGTAATTCATCTGGAAATCTTTTTACAACACCTTTAATATATGAAAGCCCATCATGAACACCAAATTCATAGCTTTTTTCAAATAAAGCCTGCATTCCAATACATATACCTAAAAAGGGGTTACCTTTTTTTATAACTGCTTCCACTGCTGAAATAAGACCAAGCTTACCCATAGCAGATATACAGTCCCCAAAAGCACCATTGCCCGGGAAAACTAAATGAGTTGCTTTTCTAATAATCTCTGCATCATCTGTAATTTCAGCTTTAAACCCAACATATTCTATGGATTTTTGGACACTTCTTAAGTTACCTGCACCAAAATCTATAATCGTTACCATAATTATTCAATTATTCCTTTTGTAGACATAAGCCTGTCGCTTTCTACTGTTAAGGCCTGACGTATTGCCCTTGCACAAGCCTTAAATGCTGCTTCTGATACGTGGTGAGAGTTTCCACCTTGACGCATTATTAAATGAAGGTTTATTTTTGCATTATGAGCAAAAGCCCTAAAAAATTCTTCCACCAATTCCATATCAAAATCACCACATTTTGGTGTTTGAAATTCGAGCCCGTATGAAAAATAAGGACGGCCACCAAAATCAACAACACATTCCACCAGCACTTCGTCCATTGGTATTACAATATTGCCATAACGTCTGATACCTTTTTTATTACCTGTTGCATGGTAAAACGCCTGCCCTAAAAGTATACCTGTATCTTCAACTAAATGATGGCAGTCTATATGCGTATCACCCTTTGCATTAATCTTTATACTAAATAAACCATGATGAGCAAAAAGTTCTAACATATGGTCAAAAAAACCTATACCAGTATTGATTTTATAATCATACCTATCAAGATTTAGTGTAATATCTACTTGAGTTTCTTTTGTGTGGCGGCTGCCTTCATATTCACGTTTCATATTTACTCCATTATTCTAATTATTTCTATAATATTATATATAACGGAAAAAATAAAGTTTTATTTTATATTTCAATGGAATATTTAATATTTTCTTCTATTTATATATTTTTTGGCATGTATTTTGTTAGTAAATTTTTACTATTTAATATATGGGGTATTTTATGGTTATTCAAAATGTAAATACTGCTTCATTACTTGAAAATACTAATTATACAAAAGAAATGAAAGCATCTAATGATGAAATAGCTGTATCAAATAATCAAAGTGTTGATGATATGTATCAAAGCAGTCTTAAAACTATCAGCGTTCCTACTAAAATCTATGTTGATAAAGTTATAAGCAATGCATTAGATAATATTGCAAAAGGCAACAATGTGGAAGATAATAAAAGAATTGTAAGACTTTTTAGTAATTTAATAAAAGAAAATTCTGAAAATATGCTGAAAAAAGCTTATGGGTTATAAAAATGTGTAGGTGCTATTTACTTACACATTCTAAAACCATATCAAGCAAATCATTTTTCCTAATTGGTTTTAAGAGCCTGCCGTTAGCTTCCGGCACTTGATGACTGTCATCATTAAATGCTGATACTACCACTATAGGTGTGTTATTTATTTCCCTAATATGTTTTGACAGCTCCATGCCGTCCATAACTGGCATCTGTAAATCTGTAATAATAACATCGACTTTATTTTTTTTGAAAACATCAAGTGCTTCTGCACCGTTACATGCTACAAGAACTTCCTTAAAACGCCTTTTTAAAAGAGTAACTACAGACTCTCGCATCATGTCTTCATCTTCAACATAAAGCACTGTTATTTCTTTTAGTTTTTCATAACTCACAACTGTATCCACCATATAACACTACTTCTCTACATTTTTTCCTGCAGACTGCCATGATAAAATACCACCCTGCATATTGATTATATTTTTATAACCAAGCTGTTGCAACATTTCTGCTGCATACATACTTCTTGCACCACTTCTACAGTATATTATGTAAGCTTTATTTTTATCAGGAAATTGTTGTTCAAATAGTGTGCTAAAATTATCATTATAATAATCTATATTTACAGCACCTTTTATATGACCTGCAGAATATTCCCCTGCCTGCCTAACGTCTACTAAAATATACTTGTTTGTTGATATATAATCTGATGCCAAATTAACATCAATACTTTTTACTTCTGCCAGTGCAGCATATGGTATTAATATACATACTACTAAGAAAAGCTTAATTATGCTTGTTTTCACATTCATTATCAAACCTCATTAACTGCTAAACTCATCTTATTATATATTGCTGTTTTTTTCAAGAATTATATTTAATTTTTAACAATAAATTTTACAGCGTCTAATAAAGTGTCAGCAATATTGTCTGGTTTTACTTCCCATTTATGAGCTTTATGTATTAAATCACCCTGTCCGTAACCTGTTTTTACCATTATAGTTTTACAGCCTGATTTATGCCCTGATAAAATATCTGAATGTTTATCACCTATGAAATACATATTTGATTTATCTATATTAAAATCTTTAAAAGCCATTTCCACAAGCCCAGTTTCCGGCTTTCTACAATTACATACTGCTTTATATTTTTCTATTTTTGCATTAGGATCATGTGGGCAAAAATATATACCGTCTATTACAGCGCCTTGTTCCTTTAAGGTTTTTACCATATAATTATGTATTTCTTCCAATGTTTCTTCATTAAAAAAACCTCTGCCAAGACCTGACTGGTTTGTAATAACTATTACATAATACCCACTTTTATTTAACATTCTAATAGCTTGAGCAGCATAGGGATACATAATAAAATTATCCACATGGTTAATATAGCCTGCATCATAGTTTATTGTGCCATCTCTGTCTAAAAAAACTACACCATTACATTCATTCATTATCCACCCCCTTTTCATAAACATGTCCACTTAATGAGCCGTCTTCTAATTCAACCCTTTTAAAACGCCTGTGAATTAAATACCACTGCTCTGGATACTGCCTGTATACTTCTTCATATACATTATTAATATCTTCTATAAATTTTACAATTCTTTCCTTTGGTTTTAAGGTTGTATCTGGAAATATTGGATCTTTAACTATTACTTTAAATTTTTTCCCATTATATAGTGTAAAAAATAAAATAACAGGATAATTTTTCCTAATGCAAAGAACAGGTATGCCTGCAATTACAGGAACTTTATAGCCACAAAAGTTTGCATTAATACAGTCTTTACCCATAGCTGTATGGTCAATATACACTCCCGGCATATAGCCCTGCTTAATATATTCAGGAAGTTTTTCCATAGCGCCCCTGTGGGTTACATATTTTATACCTTCAAAATTTCTAAGCTCATCTAGTATTTTATCTATTGCAAAATTTTTAGTAGAACGCCCAATAGTAATAAGCTTTATACCTGCACTTTGGTATGCAATAGTTGCCATTAATGACCATGCACCAAAATGACCACTAATAAATGCTATATCTTTATATTCTGATTTTAATTTGTCATACTTTTCTATACCTTCAATTTCCACATATTTTGATATAAATTTTTTATTTATTCTGTGGGCAAAAAATATATCAATATATGCCATAAATGTATAATCAAATGATTTTCTAGCAGTCCTTATAGGGTCTTTTGCACCTAATATTTTTGCATTAGTTATTGCCACATGCCTTCTGTCACTTGAAGTGTGCCATAAACAAAATGCAATAAATTTTGCCATACCAACTAATACACATCTTGGAGTATGCTCTAATATAAAAAGAACAGGTTTTAATACCCAGTATAGTAACATTATTGTTATATCCCCATAATCATTGTAAAACTGTTTCTATTGTTTCCATAATTATTGATAAAGTTTGGCTGTTATCTTTATCAAGCTCATTAAAAAAATCAATAAAATTTCTGTTATTATTCTCATTTTTTATATAATTTAAAAAGTCTTCTTCATTTTCTATGGTAGTTACTAAATTATATTTTTTCGCTTTATCATATATTTCCTTAAATGAAAACATGTTGATACCTGTGGCAATCACTTTTTCAAACTGTAAAGCTTCATATATATTATGTCCACCGATTTTTTTAATAGAACCACCTATAAAAATCTTATCAGCCATTAAATAAAGGCTTTCAAGCATACCAAAAGCATCAATTATAATCACCTGCTTTGAAAAATCATTTTCACTGTATAATGAACATGTATACCCTTTATTTATAACTAAATCCTTTATTGATAAACTGCGTTCTATATGGCGTGGCACTATAATTATCTTATCATAACCATACATTTGATTATGCATATATGATAACAATATTTCTTCCTCTTTTTCATGGGTGGAAGCAAGCAGTAAAAATTTATAATCCTTTAAATTATCTATGATTTTAATATCTTCTTTTTTCTTTCTTTCTTGAAATTTAATATTTCCTGCTGTTATTACCTTTTTGCTTGAGCCAGTAATAGATACAAATCGTTCTTCATCAAGTGAGCTTTTTGTAAATATTGCACTAAAACTATTAAGAACTTTTTTAAATATAAACTTATATTTTTTATAGGTTTTATATGTTTTATCAGAAATTCTTGCATTAATTAAAAAAACAGGTATTTTACTGGAAGCTGTAAATATTAAATTAGGCCATAACTCTGTATCTACAATTATTAAGCAAGATACATTCATATATGATATGATTTTAGAAAAAGCGTTACCGTTTTCAATTGGCAGTAAAAATGCAATATCTGCTTTAATATAATCATAAGCAGTCTTTCTGCCTGTTGCCGTCATAGTTGTAATAATAATACTGTAATCACTATGATTTTGGCGAATATTATCTACAATATTTTTTATACTGCGAACTTCACCAACACTGGCACAGTGAAACCATATACTTTTTTTAGGGTTAAATTTATTAATTTTAATAAACCCAAACCGTTCAAAAAAATACTGGTGTTTATTTTTTGAACGCATTACAAAATACATTATAACAGCAGCAAATGGCGTAACAAATATAAGTATAAAATTATAGATAATAAGCAATATTCTCATAACTTCTCGCAATTACTATACAAATTCTTTACATACTTCTTCTGTTCTCATAAGCATGTAATTTTGCAACCTTTCTGTATCTGCTTTAAGAGATGCTTCATCTTTTGCATCACTTACATAAAAAGCATCAGAATACCATATTTCTATTTTAGCAAATGGTTTTGGCAGTATAAACTTATCCCAGCTGTTAAACCGTATAAAACTGTCAGTTTTTAAAGTAAGCACATATATTATCTTATCAAGATTTTTTGCAATAAATACTGCACCACTTTTTACTTCATGGCGAGGACCTTTTGGTCCATCAACAGTAATAGCAGCAGGACGTTTATCATTTCTACAGTTTTTTATAATATTCATGGCAGCTTTAAGCCCACCCCTTGTAGATGAACCACGTGCCACAGAAAAACCCCATTTTTTCAAAATATATGTGATTAATTCCCCGTCTTTAGAATCAGATGCTATGGTGGCAATATCATTTTTATAGTGGCTAAATGCCGTTGGTAAAAGTGAATCATGCCATAAAACTAATACAGGGCTTTTGCCTTCCTGCCTGCACTTAACAAATGATTCATGGTTTACATTTTTCATTCGCCACGTTTTTACAAATAATGTTCCTAAAAAATAAACTATCCAAAAACCGATTTTTCTACTTAAACTAATCTTCTTTTCCTGCATATTATAATAACAACCTTTCTATATTTTTTAAATTTCTTTCTTTTGCATGGTCTAATGCTGTTTTACCACTGCTGTCCTTAATATTTTTATCTGCCCCGTGCTTTAAAAGCACTTTTACTATTTCCTGGTAGTTTTTATTATCATTACCTAAAATAGTTACTTCTAAAAGTGCTGTCCAGCTAAGGTTATTAATATGGTTTACATTTATATCTGTATTTTCCAGTAAAAATATTACAGTTTCCAAATGACCTTTTTCGCAGGCTGGAATTAATGCATTACCACCATATATATTTACCACATTTCTTGTATCTGCTTTTTTATATATTAATTTTAAAATATCTAAATAACCCCTTGCCCCAGCATATAAAAATGGTGAATTTTTTGATTTATCCTGTATATTTACATTAGGGTTATACTTCATAAGCATTTTTACCATACTTATATCATTATTGTATACTGCTGTCATTAATGCAGTTGCACCATTACTATTCTGCGCATTTATATCTGCACCATTTTTTAAAAGTTCTTCTGCTTTTGATATATTACCATTTTGAACGAACTCTAAAAACTTACTACTATTTCCTTCAGCATATAAATTAAAATAAACACACATAAAACACAAAAAAATTAAAAACTTTTTCATTACTACCCTGTTATATTATATTATTTTTTGTTATACCATAAAACTACTTTATATACAATTATAAAAAAATTATATATGAATTAATTTATAAGTTTGACATATTTGTAACTTATTTATATATTATTATACATTTATACTGACTATATTTTTTGAGGTAAATATGGAACATAATCACAATAGTATACAAGCGACAACCATAGTTGCAGTTAGAAGGGGAGAAAAAGTAGCTATGGCAGGTGACGGGCAGGTTACTTTTGGTAATACTGTTATGAAAGATAATGCTAGAAAAGTTCGCCGTTTAGCAGGCGGCAGTGTAATATGTGGTTTTGCTGGCTCTGCTGCTGATGCTTTTACTTTAATGGAACGCTTTGAAGCAAAACTTAAAGAAAGTAATAATCAGCTGGCACGAGCTGCTGTTGAACTTGCTAAAGACTGGAGAAGTGATAGATATTTAAGAAAATTAGAAGCTATGATGATAGTGGCTGATATTAAAGATACTTTTGTGCTTTCAGGCACTGGCGATATTATTGAACCAGATGATGGTGTTACAGCTATTGGTTCAGGTGGCCCTTATGCTCTTGCAGCAGGAAGAGCATTACTTGAAAATACTGACCTTAGCCCAAAAGAAATAGCTGAAAAAGCTATTAATATTGCAGGTTCAATTTGTATTTATACTAATAGAAATGTGATAATAGAAGAATTATAAGGAGAAAATAATGGCAGAACATCTTACACCGAAAGCTATTGTAGATGAACTTAATAAATATATTGTAGGGCAAAAAAATGCTAAAAAAGCAGTTGCTGTTGCTTTAAGAAACCGTTGGAGAAGGCTGCAGCTGCCTGAAAAAATACAAGAAGAGATTACACCTAAAAATATTATAATGATAGGTTCAACAGGTGTTGGTAAAACAGAAATTGCAAGGCGTCTTGCCCGTCTTACAAAATCCCCTTTTATTAAAGTGGAAGCAAGTAAGTATACAGAAGTAGGTTATGTGGGTAGAGATGTGGAATCTATGATTAGAGATTTAGTAGAAATCGGCGTAAATATGGTGAAAGCTGAACAGAAAGAAGTGCATCTTGAAAAAGCAAAACAGCTTGTAGAAGAAAAAATATTAGATATATTATTGCCACCAAAACCTATTACATATTCTTTAGATGGCCATGAAAGCACAGGCAGTGATTCTAGAGAAAAAATGAAAGAAAAACTCTTAAAAGGCGAACTTGATGACAGGTTTATTGAAATAGATGTTGATGAACCTACACCACATATTGAAGTTTTAACAAATGCAGGCTTTCAAGATATGGGCGTTGATTTAAATGATATGATGAAAAATATGTTTCCACAAAAGAAAAAACGCAGGAAAATAAAAATAAGTGAAGCACGCTCTATATTAGAAAACCAAGAGTTAAACAGGCTTATTGATATGGACGATGTAAAAAGCACAGCATTAAAACGTGTGGAACAGTCTGGTATTGTATTTCTTGATGAAATAGATAAAATATGCTCATCTGCCACATCATCAAGCAGAGGTGGTGATGTTTCTAGGGAAGGAGTGCAGCGCGATTTACTTCCTATTGTAGAAGGCTCTACTGTTAATACAAAGTATGGTATAGTAAAAACTGACCATATACTTTTTATTGCAGCAGGTGCTTTTTCTATGGCAAAACCATCTGATTTGATACCAGAATTACAGGGACGTTTTCCAATTAGAGTAGAACTTGATGCTTTAACTAAAGAAGATTTCTTATGTATTTTAAAAGAGCCAGAAAATGCTATTACAAAACAATATGCTGCTCTTTTAAAAGCTGATAATGTTTCTATTACATATACTGATGATGGTATAGATGCTATTGCAGAAATTGCCTGCAAAGTTAATTCTACTAACGAAAATATAGGTGCAAGAAGACTTCATACTATTATGGAAAAATTAGTGGAAGATATTGCTTTTGAAGCCCCTGAAAATGTATCTGGCGAAGTAATAATTAATGCTGATTACGTGCAGGATAAATTAGGGGAAATCAGCACAAATGTTGATTTAAGTAAATATATACTTTAATTATAATAAAAAAGCAGGTTTTATAACCTGCTTTTTTTGAAAAATATATTTATATAGTGTTATATAATGTATTACAATAAATATACCTAAATCACTTTATTTAAAAAAATATTGTAGTTATAAGTTGTTATCAATTTATTCTTTAATTATATATTACAAGATACTATTAAGAACACTAATTAGTATAGTTTATACTAATTAATAAGTAATACACTTTCTGCCTTATTAGATATAGTTGTTACAAGCTCACCCTTATCCATATAATAGTATGCATGGTTATTTATATTATAAATATTTCCACTTACATTTAAAGTTACTTTATTATCTTTATATTCCACATATGTATTATCTATATTAATTTTTAAACTATCTATCTTATTTTTTGGTATATATATAGTAAGCCTGTTTCCATTTTTTTCAAATATTCTATCACTGCTTGAAAAAATAGAAAAATCATTATTATATAAATTTACCGTATCTTTTTCATATATTACTTGGCTAGAATATATGCTGTTACTATCTATTTTTTTAGATACAATAATACCAGTTTCTACACCACGTAATATTTGCCATTTATTTTCTGAAGCATAACTTATACTAAATAGTAAAATAATTGTAGTAATTAATAAAATAATTTTTTTCATCATAATACTCTCCATTTTACCCTATTGCTTCTACTGGATATACCCAAATGCAGCTTCCGCAGAAAATACATTCATTAGAATCTATATACGCTGTTACATCTATTTTTACAGCACCTGTTGGACATTCACTTGCACAACTGCCACAGCCTATACATAAATCCTGCCTAACTATAAAATCATAAACAGGTGGTGTTGGCTCTGTCGGTGGTTTTGGTTCTGTTGGTGGTGTAGGTTCTGTCGGCTCTGTAATATTTTTCAAAATTATTTAACACCTAAAAACTTTCTTTCTGCTCTAACTTATCATTTTTTAAATATTTTATTACCCTTCTTTCAAAATCATATATTATTCTTGCAGAACTTTCATTTTTATATACTTTTTCTAAATTATTTCTTTTTACAATAACAGTATCATTATTAAATTCTACAACCACATCATCTACTTTAACTTTTAAATTATTAATTTTTTCTGGAATAATCTGTATAAATGTTGGTCCTTTTGTCACAACCTTACCACTCTTTCCTAAAAGAAGAAAGTTGTGTTCATTTTTTACTATATATTTCTTATTGTTATATGTTATTTCATAGTCATTTTTTAAAATATACCTTTTTGCTTTTTCTGGAACAAGTATATGTAGCAATTTTAATTGATAATTATTATCAATTATTTCATTTTTATAAATGTAATTATCTTTTGTAACAACTTCTTCAGCATATACTGTATTGCTATTAAAAATACACATACTTACTGCTAATACCAATGATTTTTTAATAATTAATCTTCTACTTTTATTCATATTTTTCTCCTTTTTTTTATTTTATTATTATCCTATATTTTTTTAATTGTCAATAAATATATTTAGTTTAGCCTAAAATATATTGTATAGTGATTATTATATTTTTTATATATTACATCTACTTTATGGTGTTATATTTATATAGTAGTGAAAAATTACGGTATTATTTAATCTCTCAAGTTATATGATAATTCATAAAGTATTACTTCTAAACAATCGTTTTATTTATATAGTAAGTAAAAAACTAAGTAGAAAAGACATTAAATCATAGACATATGCTTAAATTTTATTTCACTATATTAATTCTAATGTTTATAATATTTGTGCTTTGAAGTTTAAAGATAATTGATAACTTTTGTATAATTTGGCATCTATATTTAATTATTTCAACTAAATACTGTTTTATTAACTATAGTTCCTTATCTAAATTTGATAAATATATTAAATTTATTCTTTATAATTCACTATAATATATATTTGTTTATTATAATAAACAGCATACAAGATGAAATAAGAAAAGCAGGTATAAAAACCTGCTTTTTATTATATGAATACTATATTAAAAATTAATTTTATACTGGTTTTGCCCCTTGTGATTCAAGGTATGCACCAAGTTTTGTATCTATTTTCATAATATGGTCTGATAACCAGTTTTTTAAGAATTCAAGAACGTTTACACCCATAATATCTTCACCAGAATTATATCTTTCTTCTAGTTTTTTAATTTCTGCAATAAAATCTCTATGAAGTTTCATATGGCTGTCTTTTTCAGGGTAATTATACTCTGTCATCATTTTATTTTCAAATCCAAAGTGCCATACAGTATAATCTACTAAGTCTTTTAAAACCATACCAAGTTTTTCTTTTGATGAGCCTGATTCAAGAGATTTATATACTGCATTAATAAGCTCAATCCACCTAATATGCTGCTCATCTATTGCATTATACCCAACAGATAATGATGAAGTAAATGTCATAAACTGGTCTTCCCCTGCAGCATAACCTTTTGAATTATCTTTCATCTCACTGGCTATATTATCAAGGTTGCTGCCAAGTTTTTGGCTTTCAAGTGTTCTATTTAACGCTATACCATTTTCTTCATATACCTGCTCAATAGATTTTGTAATAGTAGAAATACCATCATTTTGGTCAACCATTGCATTAACAATATTTTTTGTAATATCAAGCATGCCTTTAGTTTCTTCACGGATTTCAATAACAATTGCACCTGCGTCCATTGTAACGCCAATAGCTTCTTTCACCTGGTCTGCATTAACATTTACTTGTGATGATATTTCTGATGTTCTTGAGTGAAGTTTATCAACAACTTTTTCTATTTCACCAGTAAATGATGTAGTTTTTTCTGCCAACTTTCTAACCTCATCAGCAACTACAGCAAACCCTCTACCAGATTCACCAGCTCTTGCTGCCTCAATTGCTGCATTTAATGCAAGAAGGTTTGTTTGGTCTGCAATATCTGTAATATTTCCAATACTTTGTTTGATATCATTAGAATAAATCACAAAATCACCCATAGTGGCAACTATCGTATTAACTGTTTCCTGTATCTGCTGCATTTTTAAAATATTTGTTTCCATTGCACTGCCTGCCTGACTTGTTTTTGAAAGGCATAACTCTGCAGCACGCTGAGAATCATCACATATAGATTTAACATGTTCTGATGTATCTTTTAAATCATGAACTTCTCTTGATACATTACTTAAACTTTCATTTACTGTCATTACATTGTCATACAAGTTAGACTGAACAGATGTTAAATCTGATGCAGCTGCAGCAACACGAACTTGTGCATTTCTAAAATGAGCTCCTAATGTGCATAATTTATCTGAAAGTTCATGAACATGCTTGCCTATATATGAAAACCTGCCAGTTGTTTGTGGTGGCTGAGTAGGGCAACTAACTAACGCAATATCAATATAATCATTTAATATTTTCATCTGCTTATAGAATATCGCATCTTTTGCTAAATTAGTAACACTAGACAATATAAAAATTACTATTGCACCGTAAATTGTGTGAACATCTGTTACAATCCAGATGATGATTGTAGCAAGTAACGCAACACCAGTATAAATTAAACTTAAAATCCTCATTTATAACTCCTTAACATTACAAGTCAGATATAGATGTGGCACTAATTGATGCCAATTTAACACCTTTTAATGCTTTAATTTTATAATATAAATCTCTAACTTGAGAACTTTCTCCCCTAACTGCTAGTATTTCTAGACATGTGTCATGGTCTAAATGGATATGCTGCATAGATACTATTAAATTATGTGTCTCATGCTGCACTTCTAAAAGTTTTGATACCAAATCTTTATTATGATGACTGTATAAAAAGGTAACAGCACCAGCTAAAATACCATCACTTTGAATAATATCTGCTTCAATATGCTCTTTAATTAAGTCTGAAATTGCTTTTGAACGAGTCTCATAAGACTGCTTCTTGATATGCTCATCAAATTTATCTAACAAATCCTTTTCAAGAGATACTCCAAACCTTGTAAGCTCAGACATTTTTCAACTCCACCTCTAAATGTCCATTAATTTACTCTACTTTCTTTTGATAATCAAGTAAATTTTACACTTTTTACAAAAAAATATGTAATTTTAGAACATTAATCCCATTTTACAGGGGCAGCATTAATAGATGACAGGTATCTGCCTAGTATTAAATCGGTTTTAAGTATGTGATTGATTAGCCATTTTTTCAAAAATTCTAAAATATTTACAATTAATATTTCTTCACCATTTTCTAACTGCTGGTAAATTTGACCTACCTGTTCTAAAATATCATCATGTTGAGCCCTGTGTTCTCCATATGTTTTATAGTTATAAGTTTCCATCATCTTATTTTCAAAACCGAAATGCCATACTGTATAGTCTGCCAATTCTTTTATAACTTTTTTCACTTCAAATTCGCTTTCATTATTAACATGTGCCATATATATTCTATTAAATAATTCTATCCACCTTTTATGCTGTGCATCAAGAGCATCATAACCTACTGAAAGTTCAGATGTAAATGTCATATAGTTATTTAAACTAATCTCTTTAGAAGAATATGTGCCTGTAAGGCTTCTTAATTCATTTGCAATATCTCCAAGGTTGCTTCCTAGTATTAAACTTTCACTTGTTCTTTTTAAAGCAACATTATTTTCAGAATAAATTTCTGATACAGAATTATTTATTGTTCCAATACTTTCATACTGGCCATGTATTGCACCAACTATTGTATTTGTTGCCTGCAGCATATTTCCAGTTTCCTGGCGTATTTCATCAACTATTTTACTTGTATCAACAGTAATACTAATGGCATCTTTTACCTGCTCTGCATTTACATTTGCCTGTTTAGAAATACCTTCTGTCTTTTCATGAAGTTTAGATACTACCCTTTCTATTTCAGCAGTAAATGATGTTGTTTTTTCTGCTAATTTTCTAACCTCATCTGCAACTACAGCAAAACCACGCCCTGCGTCCCCTGCTCTTGCTGCCTCAATTGCCGCATTTAATGCTAAAAGGTTTGTTTGGTCTGCAATATCTTCAATACCTTGAATACTGTTTTTAATTTCATTAGAATATCCCACAAACTCATTAACTGTTGTTACCATCTCATCAACAGCTTTTTCCATTTCACGCATTTTTCCTATATTATTATCCATTGCATTACTGCATAAGTTTGTTTTTTCAAGACATTTTTCTGCTGCTATTTTTGAATTATCACACATGCCGTTAACACTTTCAGCAGTTTTTTGCAAGTCTACCATTTGGTGAGATACACCGTTTAAACTATCATTTACATTTTGCACATTTGTATTTAATGACAACTGCACTTTTGACATATCTTGTGCAATTGTTGAAATATGGATATGGGCTGAATTGAAACCAATATAAAGATTAGTTATTTTTTCACTAATTGCATGAAGTTTTTTTGACATAGGAATAAATATACCATTTGCTTTTGCTGGAACTTCCTGGCTGCCATTTAATGCTTCGTCCATGTAATTTGATATATTTTTTATGGAAAATAATGAATTCATATCAGAAAAAATCAATATTACAAAACCAAAAATTGTTATAATCAATGCTGCAAGCCCTGAAATTACACCTGCAAATATAAAGAATAAAACCGTTATTATTAAAGAAATGATTAAAAATAATAAAGTGATTTTGCGCATAATTGAAACTCCACAATATAGAATTACTATTTATATAATTTATCATATTATCTCATAATTGCAATAGTTTTTAACTGATTAAATTTATTATAATTAAATATTTATTGTTTTTTGAAGTAAAAAAAATAAAAAAAAATTGAAAATATTTATTTAATCCCTTGATTTTATGTAACAAAAAATATAGTATATCCACCTTAAGTATAAATAATACCATTTTAGGAGCAAAAATGTTTAAAGATTTAATAGAAAAATTATTTACACCTAGTCCTGATAAAATATTTAAAAAGTTATCTCCACTGATAAATAATATTAATTCATTTGAAGAAAAATTAAAATCATACGATAATGAAACACTTTTTAATCAAACAGTTATTTTTAGAAAACGTTTAGCTGAAGGGGAAAGCTTAAATGATATTTTACCTGAAGCTTTTGCTACAGTTAGGGAAGTAAGTGATAGAATATTAAAAATGCGTCATTTTGATGTTCAGCTTATGGGTGGATATGTGCTCCATTCTGGTAAAATATCAGAAATGAAAACTGGGGAAGGTAAAACATTAGTTGCTACACTGCCTATGTATCTTAATGCTATTGAAGGCAAAGGGGCTCACCTTGTTACAGTTAATGATTATCTTGCACGCCGTGATGCTTCATGGATGGCTCCTATTTACCTTGCACTTGGTTTATCTGTTGGTATTATTCAAAGCACTGGCTCAAGGCAGGTAGTGTGGGATAATAAAGATGAGTTTACTGTAAAAGTTATTGATGTTTCAAGAAAGCAGGCATATGCATGCGATATTACATACGGCACAAATAACGAATTTGGTTTTGATTATCTTAGAGATAATATGAAATACGATATAGATGAATATGTGCAAAGAGATTTACATTTTGCAATAGTGGACGAAGTGGACTCTATTTTAATTGATGAAGCTAGAACTCCACTTATTATTTCAGGGCCTGCAGAAAGCACTACAGACAGCTATTATGCAGTTAATAATGTTGTAAAACTTCTTAAACCAGAAGTGCATTATAAAGTTGATGAAAAACGCCGCTCTGCTGATTTAACTGATGAAGGTATAAACTTTGTAGAGGCAGGGTTAAAAGTTGGCAATCTTTATGATATCCAAAATGTAGATAACCTTCATTATGTTAATAATGCATTAAAAGCCCATGCAGTTTTCAAACTTGATGTTGACTATGTTGTGCAAAATGGCGAAGTTATTATTGTTGATGAATTTACTGGAAGGCTTATGCCGGGAAGACGATATTCTGATGGTCTTCATCAAGCTTTAGAAGCAAAAGAAGGGGTTAATGTGCAAAATGAAAACCAAACATACGCTTCTATTACATTCCAAAACTATTTTAGAATGTATGAAAAACTTGCTGGTATGACTGGTACTGCCCTTACAGAAGCAAATGAATTTAAAAGTATATATAATTTGGAAGTTGTTCCTGTGCCAACCCATAGAAAAGTAAACAGGATTGATAGACCTGATGTTATATATAGAACAGCTGAAGAAAAATATGAAGCAATTGTTAAAGTAATAGATGAGCTTCATAAAAAAGGTCAACCTGTACTTGTGGGAACTATTTCTATTGAAAAAAGTGAGCTGCTTTCTCATATGCTTCAAAAGGCTAAAATAAAGCATGAAGTATTAAACGCTAAAAACCACGAAAGAGAGGCAGAAATTGTTGCGCTTGCTGGTAAAGTTGGTGCTGTTACTATTGCTACTAATATGGCAGGTCGTGGAACAGATATTAAACTTGGGCAGGGCGTGCAGGAACTTGGTGGCTTATTTATATTAGGGACAGAACGCCATGAATCTCGCCGTATTGATAACCAGTTAAGAGGTCGTTCAGGCAGGCAGGGCGATAATGGTGAAAGTAGATTTTACTTAAGCACAGAAGATGACTTACTTCGTAAATTTGGTGCAGAAAAACTTTCTCGTATTATGTCTACTTTAGGTTTAAAACGTGGGGAAGAAATAGAATCTTCACTTATATCAAGAACAATAGAAGGTGCTCAAAAGAAAGTGGAAGCATTCCACTTTGAAATGCGTAAACATTTACTTGAGTATGATAATGTGGCAAATGCTCAAAGAAAAGTAATTTATGGTTTACGTGCTCAAATATTAAAAGGTATCGATATTGATAAGCTTATTAAAGAATATGCCAATGATGTAATATCAGCTCTTTTAGAAGATTTTATTACACCTAATAACCCAAACCCTAATGAAGCTGAAAAAATATTTGAAAGAATTTTTGGTTTTAATGTTGATTTATCAAAAGCTGAAGCAAGAATATTAGATGTATCTAAAAAAGAACTTTATTCAAGCTTTGAAACAAAATTTGAAGAAAGAAAACAGGAATTTAAAGGTCATTTTGATGATTTTGCAAAATATATATTAATAAATACTCTTGATAACAGATGGAAACAGCATTTACTTCAAATGGACCATTTGCGTGACAGTGTTGGCTTAAGAGGTTATGGACAAAAAGACCCATTAATAGAATATAAAAGAGAAGCATATAATCTTTTTATTGATATGATGGATAGAATTAACAGGGAAACTGTTGAACTTATTATGAGAGTAAAAATTCAAGAGAAAAGCCCTGAAGAAGCAGCAGCTGATAATGCACGTAAATTAAGACAGCTGCAGGCTGAAAATGAAAAACAAATGAAAGAAAAAAGAAGTCTTGAAAAAGAAGCAAAACAAAAAACACCAGTTAAAAGGAATGCTCCAAAAATAAGTAGAAATGACCCATGCCCATGTGGTAGTGGTAAAAAATATAAAAACTGCCATGGTGCAGCAAATCAATAAAAGGCAGGTAGTTACATGAAAAAACTATTAATAATAATTATGATTTTTACATCATTTACAGCTTTTGCAGCTGATAAAAAAACATCACTGCTTGATACCTTGGCTGCTATTAATACTTTTTCAGCAGATTTTGACCAAATAAATAATTTAAAAGATTTTGGCGATGATGTGTATGCTGGAACTGTATATATTAAAATGAAAGAAAAAGCATTATGGGATTATAAAGAACCTTATAAATCATGGTATCTTGTTACGAAAGATGTGGTAGATTATTATGATGAAATAAATAACCAGCTTGTAAAAATGAATGCAAAAGAGTTAAAAGAACATGCTCTTTTACAAGTATTAATGGATTTTCAAAAACTAAAATCTACTTTTAATGTAACAGAGAAAAAAAATACACTTATATTAAAACCAAAAACTAATACAGGGCTGATCTATATTAATATTATTTTTAAAGACGGTATTATTAGCGAACTTCAAAGTAAAGATAACACAGGTAATACTACAACTATTACTTTTTCTAAAGTAAAAATAGATAAAAATATAAGTGACAGCACTTTTAAAAAGAAAGTTCCAAAAGATGTTACAGTGATTAATGATGGCAATTAATTCAATTAAAATGAAAATTAATAAATATTTTAGTAATATTGATAAAAGAATTGTCTTTAAAAATTTTATATTTTTATTAATATTAACTATATTATATTCTTTAATGTTTAATATACCATATTTAAATAATTTTAACTACTCAGGTCCTGTATTTGTATTATTTTTTATAGTATCTGTTTTAAGGGACTTTATAATATGGTATATAGCATTTTTAAACAGATGGGTTTTCGCATTTTTCACTATATTTACATTTACTGCTTCAGGTGGATTAAAATATTTGTATGACTATGTTCATATGGGTTTAAATATAGGCACTTTTGAAATAGTTTTTTCCACAAATATGATTGAAGCATCAGGTGTTATTAACCCTACATTAATTTTTTTATTTGCTATTAGTGCTTTAATTGGTATTATATTCACATTTATCAGGTTTAAGTATTTTCAAGTAAAACCATACTCAAACCAGTTATTAATCTTTTTTATCAGTATAGTTATGCTTATATTTGGATTAATACCTGATACTTACTTAAGACATGAAAAAAAAATGCAGCGTATAGAGAATCTTGCAGCATATGGTAGTGATTTAGAATTACTGCCGGAAAAAATGTATGAAAATTTCTATCAGCTTGTACGCAATAATATTATGCTAAGGTATATGTTTCATCAAAGGCAAACAATACAACTGCCTGATGCTGTAAATAACAGTGATAGTGATAAAATTATTGTATTTATATTAAGTGATGCTTTACGTGCAGACCATCTTCATATTAATGGATACGAAAGACAAACCACTCCTTATATGGAAAAAAATAATTTTTTATCCTTTAAAGAAATGTATGCCTGTGAAACATCTACTACTCGTTCTGTTCCATGTTTACTAACAGATATGCGTCGTAGAGAGGAACGATATCAATTCTTAAATGAATATTCTATTTTTAATGTATTTAAAGCTGCTGGGTATTATACTTCATTTATTTCTGCACAAACAGCTATTTCAACAGCAGATTATGGGCAGCTAATCGTTGCTAATGATGCTGATTATATCTTTTTTAATAATGACTACTCTATTGGTTATGATAAAGAGTTGTTAAAATATTTTGATGAAGTTATGGCAAATGATAATAAAAACAAACTTATTGTAATGCAGTTAAATGGAAGCCATTGGGATTATAATACAAGATTTAATCATGATGAAGCTTTATGGAAGCCCTTATGTGGAAGCTTTGCATTGGACTGCCCAGTATCTCATCTTGTAAACTCATATGATAATACTATTGTTGAAACAGATAAACTGCTTAATACTTTAGTGGAAAAATTAAAAGATAAGGAAGCAATTATTTTCTTTTCTGCTGACCATGGGCAAAGCCTTGGTGAAGGTGGTTTACGATTACACGGCCATGAAAGACTGCATATAAAAGAAGTTGGTGTTGTTCCATTTGCTGTATGGTTTTCTGATAAAGCAAAAGAAGATAATAATTTTGGTATTATACAAAATAATCTAAACAAAATTATTACTCATGATGCAATATTTCATTCTTTAATAGGTTGTGCTGATATTAAGACTGATTTATTAGATAATTCATTAAATGTATGTTCAAAAGAATTAGTTTCTGTTCCAAATGAATTTGAAAATTATAAGGCAAAACCAGTAAAATAATATTTCAGGGATTACTTATTTAAGCCCTGAAATATTTTAACACTTCCTCTATTGATATATTTTTTATATCTGCAATTCGTTTTATATCTTCATACTCTGGGCTGCATCTTTTTATATCTTGGTAAGTTATCTCTTTTATTCTTATTTTTTCACCAAGCACTTCTTTTTCTACTATTTTTCTTGTCATTGTGATTCTATTAATTTTTTCTACACGCATACCAATAGTAGATGAGTATTTAAAAAGAGTATATATTATATTCTCTTTATCTTTTTCTGATAAAATAATATTTACTATATAAGCAGGTCTGTTTTTTTTCATAAATGCAGGTATAAAAGTTACATCAAGAGCTTTTTGTTCCATTAATTTTTCATATAAAAACCCTAAATGCTCCCCTGTCATATCATCTATATTAGTAGATATTTGGATTATTTCATCACTGTATCCGTTTTCTAAAATTATGCCCTGCAGCATATTTGCAACACCATTAAATTCTTTTTCACCTGTTGCATAGCTGTCTTTTATTATTTTACCAGTATATAAGTTTGTAAAATCTGATACATATGTTTTAAGTATGGCAGCTCCTGTTGGAGTAACAAGCTCTCCTTCTACATCTAATTTATTTACTGGTATGTTGTGTAATATTTTTAGTGTTGCAGGGGCAGGAAGTGGCATAAGCCCATGTGCTGCATTTATAAAGCCAGTACCAAGCGGTACTTTATTTGCTGTAATTTTTTCAATACCTAAATCATCTAGTGCAAAGCTTACTCCAAATAAATCAATAATAGTATCCACTGCACCTATTTCGTGAAAATGCACTTCTTCAATATCAATGCCATGTACCTTGCTTTCTGCTTCTGCTATTATTTCAAATGATTTTATGGCGTTTGCTTTTATACTTTCTTTACAGTCTGCACTTTCTATCATTTTTTTAATATCTGAAAAATGCCTGAAAGGTTCACCTTCAATACTGCATTTAATATTTAGCTTATTACACGCTACAGCTTGACGCCATACAGTTTCAAGGCATAATTCTACCTTTTGGTTTAATATTTTTGATAGTATGTTTGATATTTTATCTTTATCTGCCCCAAGTGATATAAGCAGAGCCAGTGTCATATCTCCAGATATGCCACTAGTCATATTTAAATATAATTCTCTCATTATTTTTTAACCATTTTTTTATAAGCTGGGCAGTATGATATAATTTTACATTCACTGCATTTTGGTTTTTTTGCTTCACAAAAATATCTGCCAAAAAGCACAAGCTGATGGGAAAGCTCTGTCCAGCGTTCTTTTGGAAAAATCTTCATTAAATCCTGCTCTATTTTTTCAGGGTCAGAATTTTTTGTAAGCCCATATCTGTTTGTAATTCTTTTTACATGGGTATCTACAACCATACCGGGAACTTGAAAGGCATTTCCAAGCACTACATTTGCTGTTTTCCTGCCTACACCCGGTAGTTTTACAAGTTCTTCCATATTATCTGGCACTTGACCTTCATGGTCCTTAACTAAAGCATATGCCATACTTTTTATATTTTTAGCTTTATTTTTATAAAACCCTGTAGAATGGATTAATGCTTCTATTTTTTCTATAGGAGCTTCACTCATACTTTTTGCATCAGGATAAGCTGCAAATAAAGCAGGTGTTACTTTATTCACCTGCTTATCTGTGCATTGAGCTGAAAGTATAGTGGCAACTAATAACTGAAATGGGTTATTATATATAAGCTCACATCTTGCTTCAGGGAAAAGCTCCTTTAAATAGTCCATAAAAGGAACTAAGTCTTTTTTACCACCCATATATTATAAACCGTATTCTTTCCAACGTTTAGTTACAAGCTCTTTTATATCATCACTCATAACAATATCTTCAGGCCATTCTCTCATATGACCTTCGCTAGGTAGTTTTTTAGTAGCATCAATACCTATTTTATTGCCCCAGAAAGCATAAGGAGATGAATGGTCTAATGTATCAACAGGACCTTTTACAACGCAAATATCTCTCTCCCAGTCCACATTATTACCCATTCTCCATAGCACTTCATTTGTATTTTTAACATCTACATCTTTATCAACAATTACTATCATTTTTGTAAACATCATCTGCCCTGTGCCCCACACATAATGCATTATCTTATGTGCCTGCATTGGGTATTTTTTATCAATAGATAAAAACATAATGTTATGAAATACACCTTCAAGTGGCATATACATATCAACAATTTCTGGAACCTGCTTTTTAAGAATAGGCAGGAATATTCTACCAGTTGCAACCCCCATATAGCAGTCTTCCATAGGTGGTTTACCAACTATTGTAGTAGGGTAGATTGCATCTTTTCTGTGCGTTATACATGTAATATGAAATACTGGGAAATCATCAGCTAAAGAATAATAACCTGTATGGTCGCCAAAAGGACCTTCCCTTCTTAATTCATCAGTTAATACATAACCTTCTAACACTATCTCACTGTTTGCTGGCACTTCTAAATCAACAGTTTCGCATTTTATCATTTCCACTGCCTGTTTTCTAATAAAGCCAGCAAAAAGCATCTCATCAATACCATCAGGCACAGGGGCAGTAGCAGAAAACGTAACTACAGGGTCAGGTCCTAAAGCCACAGCAACTTCTAGTTTTTCCATACCCATTCTTTTGGCTTTTCTAAAATGGTCTGCTCCACCATGGTGAATATGCCAGTGCATACCTGTTGTATTTTTATCATACACCTGCATCCTATACATTCCGCAGTTTCTAGTGCCAGTTTCTGGGTCTTTAGTAAAAACGCAAGGCATAGTAATAAATCTTCCTGCATCCTGCGGCCAGCATTTAATCACTGGGAACTTAAATAAATCTACATCATCACCTTTTAAAATAACTTCTTTACAAGGTCCTTTTTTAACTGTTTTTGGAAGTATATTACTAAGCTCCACAAGCATAGGAAGGCTTTTTAACTTATCCATAAAATTTTGTGGTGTATTTTTATCCATCAAGTTAATAATTCTATTACCTAACTCATCTAAATCATCAACTTCTAAAGCCATACACATTCTTTTTATAGAGCCAAATATATTTATTACAATATTATGGTCTGAACCATCAACGTTTTCAAACATTAAAGCAGGGCCGTATTCTTTGGATACTCTGTCAGTAATCTCTGCCACTTCTAAAATAGGGTCTACTTTTGCATTAACTTTTTTAATCTCACCAGCTTTTTCTAAAGCTTTAATAAAATCACGTAAATCGTTATAAGCCATATATCACCATCAAATTTATTTCATAGTAGGATAAATAATTTTAAAGAAATATACAAGAGTTTTATATAATTAAAATACATATTTATTATTATGTAACTTATTGTATGTAGACTATATTATATTTATTATTATATTATCTATCTATGGATATTTTGTTAATTTTTGCTAAAAATGTAAAAAAATATAGATTAGAAAAAGGATTATCTCAAGAAAAGTTAGGTTTTTTGTGTAATTTACATAGAACATATATAAGTGATATTGAAACATGTAAACGCAGTATTTCTTTAAAAAATATTGAACGTATTGCTGTTGCTCTCGAAATACCCCCTTTTAAGTTATTTATTAACAATGAGGAATAAATGCTAATTAGTTATGAAGATTTTAATAATAAATTAAAAACTAAATTAAGTGATAATATTATATTGTATTATGATTTACTTGTTAAAATTATTAACAATCCATATCGATTTATTGGTAATTTTAGAGTAACCAATACAAAGACAAAATTAGTACAATATGTTACACAAAGTCGTGAAATCTTATTTGGATATTTTATGGAAGATATAATTTATGAATACTTATCACTAATGGGTTATACTCACATGGATAAATATATCGGTCAGAGTTCTGAAAATAAACCTTTAAATGCTGATCAATTATTTAGAGCTAATGATACTATATATCTCATTGAACAAAAAATACGTGATGATCATGATAGTTCAAAAAAACGTGGTCAATTTAACAATTTCAAGGAAAAGATAAGTTTACTGACCAATAAATATCCTCATAATCAAATTATCTCTATTATGTGGTTCATTGATGATAATTTTAATAAAAATAAAAACTTTTATAAACATGAAATTAGTACTTTAACTTTTGATAATGTATTCATAAAATATGGAAAAGAATTATTTGAGGATACACTTCATCGTATAGATGTTTGGGATGAACTATACAGCCATTTGGAGACTAATTATCATGAACGTTCTCATGAAGTTTTACAAATTCCTGATTTAGATACAAGTAATGAATTTTTAGAAGTTTTGAGAAAATTAAAAGATAATGAAAAACAATTATATAAAAAACTTACTTCGTCTAACAAAAAAGAATATATTGAATTAAGAAGCAGACTTTTTCCTAATGGAACTAATTTTAGGCGAATATAATAACTATAATGTCTGTAACGATTTTCTATATTCTTCACGAATATTTGATATAGCTACAAGTTTATTATTTCTTTTTACATACCATACATCAAATCCATTTAATCTGTCAGCTTTAGAATTTTTTACAATAGCAGCACAAGTGTGCATATCTAATATTTGTCCATTATAGTTTAGTTTTCCATTAGCACATAATCTGGCTTCTTCTTTTCCATTTTTTAAATAAAACATTTCTCCTAGTATAAAATATTTTTTTAGAATCATTTCCTCCATAGATACCTTTGCAGGCTTATTATCATATGCAGCATTTGCAATAGAAGAATCCATATATACTGTATTCTTTATCCTTTCTAACCCATACTGACAATATTTACTATCTTGTTCTATCATAATGTAATTTCGACCTAATTTTTTAGCAGCAACAGCAGTTGTCATAGTTCCTCCGAATGGGTCCAATATTATATCTTCTTTATTAGATGATATTGCTATAATTCTTTCTAATAATTCTAATGGTTTTTGGGTACTGTGTAATTTATTGCCGTTTATATCTTTCAATCTCTCATTTCCAGAACAAACAGGGAATCTCCATATTGAGCCCATCTGCTTTCTAATACCAGATAAATACTCTATTTCATTAATACTATCACGATTTAACTCTTTTGCAGTTTTATAATGAAAAGTATATTTTGAGTTTTTACTTTTAACTGCCCATATTAGTGTTTCATGGGCATTATTTAATCTTGTTCCTTTAAAGTTTGGAGTAGGGTTTTTTTTATGCCATATAACATCATTTATTATCCAATAACCAATCTTTAACATTAATGCACCGATAGTATATATGCACTGCATACTACCAATTACCCATATTGATCCATTTGGTTTTAAAATTCTATGACATTCTTTTAACCATTTATTTGTAAAAATTTCATAATCTTCTAATGTATTAAATTGATCCCAATCATCACTGCATCCATCATAATCAATACCATTATTTCGTTTTAATACACCATCTACTCTCATCCAGTATGGTGGATCTGCAAAAACTAGATCAATACTATTATCTCTTATTTTTTTTAATTCTTCCAATGAATTACCATTTATTATAACATTTTTTTCCATAAAATTTTACCTAAGCTATTATAATGTTTTTTTAGTATTTTGACAATATAATAAATAAAAAAGGGCTGAAATAGTAAATTCTAAAAAGGGCTGAAATCTTCTTCAGCCCTTATACTGTATCATATGCTTAATAATTAACCTGCATATTTTGAAATAAACACACCTGCTGCAACGGCAGAACCAATAACCCCTGCTACGTTTGGTGCCATAGCGTGCATAATTAAAAAGTTTGATGGGTCTTCTTTTGCACCCTCTATTTGACAAACTCTGGCTGATAGTGGCACCGCAGATACACCTGCTGCACCAATAATAGGGTTGATTTTATTTTTAGTAAATAAATTCATAAGTTTTGCAAAAAGAACGCCTGATGCAGTTGCCACACAGAAAGCCGCAGCACCTAAACCAAATATTTTAAGTGATTCTGGTGTTAAGAATTTTTCTGCCTGAGTGGAAGCACCAACTGTTAAACCAAGTATAATAACTACTGTATCAATAATAACAGTTCTTGCTGTTTTTGCAAGACGTTCTGTTACACCAGATTCTCTTAATAAGTTACCTAATGCAAGCATACCTACTAATATTAATGCACCCGGGTCAAGCATTGAAACTATGATAAATGTAAATATAGGGAATAACACCCTCATTCTTTTTGATACTGGTTTGGAAGGTGCCATTTTTATCATACGTTCTTTTTTAGTAGTTAAAAGCCTGATAACTGGTGGCTGTAATACTGGTACTAAAGCCATGTAAGAATAACCTGCTAATGTAATAACCGGCAAATAATCTTTTGCAAGCTTTGATGCCACAAATATAGATGTAGGACCATCAGCACCACCAATAATACCAATAGCTGCTGCCTCTTTTAAAGTGAAGCCTAAAAATAAACTTCCTAAGAAAGTAAGGAATACACCAATTTGAGCAGCTGCTCCTAAAAGCATAAGACGTGGTTGAGAAAGCATGGCAGAAAAGTCTGTCATAGCACCAATACCTAAAAATACAAGTGGTGGATAAATTCCAAGCTCAACACCTTTATATAAATAACCTAATACACTGTTATGGTCATGTATGCCCATTTCAAGCATTGGGTCTGCTGGAATATTACCAACTATTATACCAAAACCAATTGGTACAAGTAAAAGTGGTTCATACTGTTTTGCAATAGCAAGATACAGGAAAATACCGCCAACAATAAGCATAATAACATGTTTATACGTAAGCAAACCGCCTAGAGCACCTGTATCCATAAAATTTATTAATATATCCATTATAATGCCTCCGCAAAAAAATGGTTTACTGGAATTCTACAAGCACTTGGCTTTCTCTTACAGTATCACCTGCTGCAACATTTATAGATTTAATAGTGCCATCTACTGGAGAATTAATAGATGTTTGCATTTTCATTGCTTCTAATATTAATATTTCCTGACCAACTTTTACAGCATCGCCTGCTTTTGCTTTTACTTCTACAATTGTACCACCAACTGGGGAAATAATTGTTTTACCGCCTGCATTAGCTGCTGCTGCGGCTGCTGCAGCTGCTGCTGCTCTGCTTGGTGGTGGAAGTATGCCGTCATTACTTTGGTTTGTAGGCATAGGTTGAGATAGTACAAATTTTGATACTGGTGGTATACCACTTAAAGTGCCATAACCTTCTTCACTGTCTAATAATTCAACTTCTACTTCATATGCAACGCCATGTAAAGTAATTTTCATTTTCATAATATATGCTCCTAAATCTTTTTAATATTTTTTACTGTGTGATGATTGTAATGCACTTCTTGCCTGCATTGCCCAGTTACCACCCTGTTTTGCTTTTGCTGGAAGTACTCTTACACGCCTAACCTTTGCCTTATTATGAGTATAAGCTGCAACAGCTGCACTAATAAGAACTAAAGTAGTATTATCAATATTTTGGTCGTTTAATGAATCATGAGAAATATCATCAGCACCTTTTGTACCTAATGTATTCCTCACTGATTTTAAAAACTTTTCAATAGCTGGTTCTGCTGCTTTGATAATATTAATAAATATTATCATAATAGCAAGTACTGCAAATACAACACCAGTACCAGTGACAGTAACTTTTAAGCCTTCACCTATGGTATCATGCCAATCTCTACTGTTATTAACAGTGTGAGTAGTAGCATAAGTCTGTGTATTTTCAGCATTGTTTTGAGCCAGCTGTATATACATATTTTCAGCCATTGCAAACTCCTATAACGGAATAAGTCCGTGTTTTTTATAAGGTCTAGTTTCGCGTTTAGAAGCAAACATTTCTAAAGATGCTGCTAAATAGCTTCTTGTATCTGCTGGTAATATTACATTGTGAATATAGCCTCTTTTTGCTGCCACATAAGGGTTTGCAAAAAGCTCTCTGTATTCTTCAAGTCTTTTTTTAGTTTCAGCAGCTTTATCTTCTGCATTTTTAATTTCTTTACCATAAAGCAGACTAACAGCACCTTCTGCACCCATAACTGCAATTTCTGCAGTAGGCCATGCAGCAACTCTATCTGCTCCAAGCTCTTTAGAACACATACCAATATATGCACCACCATAAGCTTTCCTTAATATTATTGTAAATTTAGGAACAGTTGCTGATGCATAAGCATATAAAAGTTTTGCACCGTGTCTAATAATACCGCCATATTCCTGGTCAACTCCCGGCATAAATCCCGGAACATCAACTAAAGTAACTAAAGGTATATTAAATGCGTTACAGAAGCGGATAAAACGAGCAGCTTTATCTGATGAGTCAATATCTAATACACCTGCTTTAAATGCTGGCTGGTTAGCTATCACACCAATAGTTCTGCCGTTTAATCTACCAAAACCAACTATAATATTTTTAGCAAAGCCTTCTTGAACTTCTAAAAAGTCTGCATTATCTACAATTCTCCAAATGATTTCATGCATATCATAAGGAATTTTTGGGTCTTCTGGAACTATAAAATTAAATGATTCATCAGGACCAATAACGCTGTTTCTTGATGATTCTATAATTGGTGCTTCTTCTGAATTATTAGATGGAAGGAAAGATAAAAGCCTTCTAGCAAGCCCTAAAGCTTCAGGACCTGATTTTGCAACAAAATGTACAACACCAGAATAGTGAGCTTGAGCGTCAACACCACCAAGCTGTTCAAGAGAAACTTCCTCACCTGTAACTTCTTTAATGATTTTAGGGCCAGTAATATACATTTGCCCTTCACGCTGAACTTGAATAATAAAGTCAGTTAAAGCAGGAGAATAAGCTGCACCACCTGCACAAGGACCAGCAATAATACTGATTTGTGGTACAACACCAGATAATAATACGTTACGATAGAAAATACCGCCGTAACCAGATAAGGCACTAACACCTTCTTGAACTCTGGCACCGCCTGAGTCATTTATAAATATAAAAGGTGAACCAGTTTTTAAAGCTGCATCCATAAGTTCTTGGGCTTTTCTAGCACCTGCTTCACCCATAGTACCTGCATTAACAGTAAAATCCTGACTTGCTACAAATACAGACCTGCCATCTACAAGCCCCATGCCTGTAACCATACCGTCTGCTGGCAAATCTTTCTTATCCATACCAAAGTCTGTACAACGGTGTTGTACCATTAAAAAATTCTCTTGGAAGGTATCTTCATCCAAAAGCATGCCTATACGCTCTCTGGCTGTATATTTACCTTGAGAGTGCATTTTCTCAATCTGAGCATCTCCACCACCCTTATATAGTCGGGCACGAAGCTCAATAAGCTCTTTTACTTTGTCTTTGCTCATTTAAACCTCACCTTATTAGAATAGATTTTATCCAAAGCTATATTATACTTAATTTATATAGTTTTCAAGTATTATATAAAAAAATTATCTTTTTCTTTTAGAACGCCTTCTTACAGAATTTTTGCTGCTGTCAGCATTGCCTGCATTATCTTGAAATCTTTTTCTTCCTTTTATGTTTTTAAATTTGTTTAAAATTTTGCTTAAATCTTTTGGCAGCACAACATAATCTTCATCAGGATTAATATAATTTAACTTATGTTTTGTATAGCTTTCTATTTTAGGAATAAGATATGCATCTTCTTCTGTGGCAAATATGACAGATACACCCTTTTCCCCTGCTCTGCCAGTTCTGCCTATTCTATGCACATAATCTTCTGGATCATCTGGCAGTGTATAGTTAAATACATGGCTTATACTATCAACATGTATGCCTCTTGCTGCCACATCTGTAGCACATAAAACCCTAATGCTTCCACTTCTTAATTCTTCCAGAGTTTTTATTCTTCTTGATTGTGTTACATCACCAGATAAAAGCCCAGCAGATATACCGCAGGCTTTAAACATATCTGTAAGGCGGGCAACTTCATTTCTTCTATTGCCAAAAACAATTACTCTACTTAAATTATCATTTGTAATCATATTATACATTATGGCAAACTTTTCTTTAATCGATGCAATATAAGCAATTTGTTCTATATTCTCAGAAGTTATTTCTTTTGATTCAACTTCAATACTAACAGGCTCTTTTGTCCATTTTGAAGCAAGTTTTAAAATATCGTCATTTAATGTGGCACTAAAAAGCATGGTCTGCCTTTGATTTTTAGAAGGAAGTGATGATATTATTTTTTTCATATCAGGAATAAAGCCCATATCAAGCATTCTATCGGCTTCGTCAATAACTAAAATTTCAACCTTTGATAAGTCTAATATTTCCTGTTCTTTATAGTCAAGCAGCCTGCCTGGTGTTGCAACTAAAATGTCTATTGGTTTATTTTCAATCTGCCTTTTTTGTTTTTCATAATTAATGCCACCAAAAACAGACTGAATACTCATATTGCAGTATCTGCCAATATTTCTAGCATCTTTTTCTATCTGCATAACAAGTTCCCTTGTTGGTGCCATAATTAAAGCTCGTGGAGTACCCTTTTTTCTATTTTCATCAACATTATCAGAAAGCCTTTTAAATAAAGTGATTAAAAAAGCAGCAGTTTTACCAGTTCCTGTTTGAGCCTTTCCTGAAACATCTTTACCATTTAAAGATTCTGGCAAAATCATTTTTTGTATAGGAGTGCAGTATTTATATTCACATTCATAAATACCCCTCATAAGCCTATCAGGCAGCCCTAAATCGTGAAAACGGATTTCACCATCACACGCTTCCACTTTAAATTCGTCTACTTTCCAAGAACCAAAATCCACATATTCATCTTCCATATTAATATGTTTTAATTCCTGTTTTTTGCTTTGTTTTTTTACTTTCTCTGCCTGTTTTTTACTTGATGTTTTTAAAATATTTCTTTCTTTGGTTCTGCTTTCCTTACTATTTATGTTATCAGATAAGCCTATTTGATTAGATATTTCTCTGATTATTATTTTATTTTGTGCTGTTTCATTTTTTTTGATAATCTGTTTTATTCGCTCAAGTATAGACATTTTAACCTTCTAGTATAATGTATTTTATCCATTTTAGGATATTAAAATCATAGTAATATATATGAATAAATAATTTTTTGGTAGCAATTTTTTTATTTTTTATGAAATTTTATTTTGAATTAAAAAATTATACTTTTGTATTAATAACTTAAAAAGTCATATAAAAAAGCAAGGTTTTTGGTTTATAAAAAAAGCAGGTATAAAATATATACCTGCTTTTATTTAATTAATTTAATTTTGGCATCAATTCAATATCTTCATATGCATTATCACCGGCTTTAAAAATATACTGAATATCTGCATCTTTTTTAAGCAAGTTATTCATATTTTGTAATGCCTCAGCTAAAGAGTCTTCAGCTTGCCCATTATTTCTTATTATTTTTGTAACAGGGCTTTTTATTTTTGAGTTGCTTTCTGCTGGCACACTTTTTACATATACTTCTTCTTCATTTGTTATAGATGTATAACTGCCGTAATCTAATCCTTTATTTGAACCAGTAGAATTTACTACGCCTATAAAAATAGATGCAGAAACATCAGCCGTACCCTGCTCCACAACACCAGCAATTCCACCTGCATAGTCTTGAGCTGTAATCTGCCCAGCAGCATAAGAGCCTTTCACATAAGAACCAGAAGAAAGCACTCCAGCTATACCGCCAGTTGCTGTTATGTAATCTACTGCTTTAGCAGGGTTTGTAAGATTAATATTATTTGCTGCTGATGAGATTATTTTACCTTTATTAATACCTGCTATACCGCCAAGCACAGTTCTTGAAGTAGCAAACTTTATAACAAGGCTTCCTGTATCAACAGTGCAGTTATCAATTACTCCTGTAGACTGCCCAGTAATCAGACCAGCATTAGCAAACAAATCTGCAAATACTTGTTGCAACTCAACTGCAGCATTATTAATAGATACATTTTTAATAGTACCATTATTTTCACCAGCAACAACACCAGTATAAGTCTCTTTGTGTGTTATATTCAGTGATCTTATAACAGGAGTATCAAAAACAACATTCATAATAGTACCGCCAAGCACACTTACAAAACCATAATGGACACTTGGACTGTCATCTACTTTATATTCCCTTATTATATGACCATTTCCGTCAAAAGTGCCATCAAAAATTTCACCAGCATGTTCTGTTTCAACACCTGTGAAATCTAAATCTGTCATTAATTTAAATGATTTATTTTGTATATCATAAAAGCAGAGTGTAAACCCTGTCTTGTTATATATCAAATATACACCATTTTCATCCTGCTCATATCCATGCAGCACTTTTCTTATTGTTTTAATAGTGTATTCTGCAGTTTTACCACCTGCTGCTGCAGTAATAACAACATTTTCTGCTTCTGCCAAAGCTGTAATAACTGCATCTCCTGTTATAGCATCCTGCTCTATTGAAACTGCTGTATCATTATTTGATGACCATGTTACTTTATTATCTGTAGCATTAGCTGGGAAAAGCTCTGCTTTAAAAGTCACCTGTCCTTCAACACCCATTTCATCATAACCTTTAATTTTTATCTCAGATACTGGAATTTCTGTGCCGTATGGTACAAACTCAACATCAATACTTGCACTTGCTGTTTCCCCACAAGGTTGATTTGATTTATCAACGGCCGTTGCTGTAATAGTTACAGGCCCAGTTTGATTTCCATGTACTACTCTGCCATTAGCATCTGTTAGTGCAATTTCCATATTGCTAGATATCCACAGTATATCTTTGCAAGATGCATTTTCTGGAGTAATGGTTGCCTGCAACTGTAATACATCATTAATTCCAAGCGTTGTTTTTCCACCTACAGTAACATCTTCATAACCTTTAATAGTAACTGATTTTACAGGTATATATACTACTGTCACTTCATAAGATGATGACACCCCACCTGCTGTTGCAGTAATTACAGCTGTGCCTGGATAAGCACCAGGTTTACTGCTTGCAGAAACTCTGCCAGTGCTGTCAACTTCTGCTACCCATTCATCACTTGATTTCCATGTTACTCTGTTAAATGTAGCATCACTTGGCACAACTTCAGCTTTAAATAAAGCAGAGTTTCCAATAGCTATTTCTTTCACGCCTGTAATTTTTACTTCCTGAACTGGTATAACATTAGCATGAGATAAAATTGTAATGTTTTTAGTTGCAGTATGTTTTCCTGCTTTTGCTGTAACAGTAACTTTTCCGCTTTTATTTTCACCATTTGCTGTTAAAACGCCATTTTCATCAATAGTTGCAAGAGAAGTATCACTTACCCACCACATAACAGTTTTATTTGTAGCATTCTCTGGCAAAACTTCTGATGTTAAATGAAGCTGCTCCCCTGCTAACATATCAAACTTTAATTCCTCTACGCCAATATTAATTGAGCTGACAGGAATAAATGGTTCATCTGGTGCTTTTACATAAATAGATACAACATCTTTTATATTGCCATAACTTGCTGTAATTTCTACCATACCTTCAGCAACATCTTTGGCACGAATTAAACCATTATTATCAATTTCAAGCAAATCTTGATTACTTGTATCCCACATAATATTTAATTCAGGCCTATCTGTCATAAGCTGATATTCTTCACCATAATTTAAGTATTCTGGTGCATTGATAATACTTATACTCTTTACATCTGTTTGAGCACCACCACTGGAACTAGAACTGGAGCAACCTGACATACATAATACAAAAAATATGCATAATGTAATTAGTAGTGATATTTTAGAATAATGGACCATAACATCCTCCTAGATTTATAAGATGCAGCTAATATTTTTAAAAATTTATAATAAATGGTAATTTATGTCAATTTAATTTTAAAGTTAGCCCTAAACGGAACAGACCACCTAAAATTAGGTGGCCTGTTCCGTCTACTTCTTTTATGATACTTGAATACTAAATATACTACTACAATACTAAAGTTATACTAATCTACTAAATATACTCACATACTTTAAATACTTAATCTATACTTTATTTATATACTTTAACTTACATATGCAACCTTCTCTATGACTGTAATATAATCATATTATTTTCATTTGTCAACTAAATATTTTATATTTTTTCAAATTCTTTTGATTTTGCTTATTTTTTAAGCAATTAAAATTATTTTATTTATATATATCAATAGTTTAAAAAAAATATATTTTTATAGATTTTTACCTTTAAAACGGGTGTTTTTTGCATTATTTTAAGATAAAAACAGTATTAAAATTGCTAACTATTAACACATGTGCTTAAAAAAAAGGCAGAACATTTATCTGCCTTAATAACTCATTTTTACTGTGCTTAAAAGTTAGGCAATATTTGTTACATTAAAATGACTGCCTAATTTTTTCGCCATCTTTTGCTATTTCTGGTATTTCAACTTTTAACCTAGGTGGGCTGTATTTACCAAATTCATCACCTTTATATCGTGGAATAATATGAACATGGGAATGAAATACTTCCTGCCCTGCTGCATTTTCGTTCTGCTGAAATACATATATACCTTCTGCATTAAATGCTTTTTTTACAGCATTTGATACTTTGCTTATAACATTATAAAAATTTTTACCTACATTTTTTGGAGTATCTAATATATTCCTGCAATGATATTTAGGAATAACAAGGGTATGCCCCCTAACTGCTGGATTAATATCCATAAATGCTAAAAACTCATCATCTTCATATACTTTCGTTGATGGTATTTCTCCATTAATAATTTTGCAAAATATACAATCTTTATCCATATATCACCTCGCTTATTTATCCACCAATAGTATGCTTTATAAATGCTATATTGTAAATAAAAATTACAATAATATATATTATGTATAAATATTTAGTTAATTAAATACAACATATGTTTTATTATAGTCTATAAATAAATGTATAATAAAAATATTTAGTTGATTTTATTTTATTATTTTTATATGCTATATTAAAGTATATTTTATGGGTGGTTTTATGGATTCTGAAAACCTAATACATAACCTTAGCATTGTAAGAGAATATTTTTCTCATAATATGAGAACTTCTACTGCTATGGTTGTGGCTACCGTTAGTATTTTTAAATTTGGACTTAGTGATGATACAGATAATATGACAGATATGATTATAGAGTCATCTTATTTTCTTGACGTGTATGATAAAGGTATGGAAGTGCTTTTTAATTACGTTTTAGAAAAACCTATAAAAAATGAAAGAGAAAAGTTTGACCCTGTAAAAATCACTGGAAAGGTTATTGAAGATTTACGCTGTTCTATACAGGAACAAAATATTAAAGTTTCATGTATTTATGATGAAATGAACCCTGTTAAAACAAACAGTTATATAGCAAAAACATTACTTGAACTTATACTATGTGAAGAAATAAGAAAATGCAGCAGTGAATTATCTATTCATTCACGTGGCGATGTGCTTACAATTAAAAAATCATATAATACTGATATACCAGATATTTATCAGATATTTAAAAAAATATTAGCAGAAGTTGAAATAGATTTTATATATACTTCTGACTCTGTTTCTTTGAGGTTTAAGTCATGAAAATATTAATAGCCGATGATGAATTAAGACTTCGTAAAGTAATAGCCCTTTATATGACAAAATGTGGCTATGAAATAATAGAGGCAGGAAATGGTGAGGCTGCTGTGGAACTTGTTAAAGAACATAAACCTGATGCAATAGTGCTTGATGTTATGATGCCAGGGTTAAATGGTATAGAAGCTGCTGAAACTATTAGAAAAATGCCAGAATTTGCAAAAACACCTATTATATTACTTACTGCTAATGCCAGTGAAAATGATGTAAAAAAAGGACTGGCAACTGGAGCTAATAAATATATTACAAAACCATTTTCACCTAAAGAACTTGTAGAAACTATTGATTCTCTTATAAAATAAATTTGGTAACTAGATGAACATACGTTTTATTGGCTCAGAAGCTGGGCTTAATACTTTTAAAAAACTTTTAGATGGCAGAGCATATGTATCAAATGGTGATGATGCTAAAGATGCCTTAATTTTTGAAGTATCTTCTTTAGAAGTGCTTTACAAAATACCAAAGCGTTCCTTTGGTGTTCCAGTGTTTTTTTACTTAACTACACCTAATAAAACAGTGCTTTCTAACATTAAAGATTACCAAATAACAGGGATACTTTTTCCACCATTAAATCCCGATTCTATTATGAACAAAATGACACGTTCAAAAGAGCATACTATTGCAACAGTTAATGCAAAGGATTATGAAACACTGCGTATTAAAATTATTGCAAAGGCAGAAAATATTCCTACACTGCCTACTATTGCTCAGGATTTAATCAGGCTTACACGTAACCATTCCCAAACTGCCATAGGCCAGGTTACAGCAAAAATAAAAATGGACCAGGGGATTTCTTCTAAAGTTATTAAACTTGTAAATTCGCCTTTTTATGGTGTTAGAAAAGAAATAGCATCAATTGATAGGGCTACAATGCTTTTAGGTTTTAGCTCTGTTAAAAATATTGCCCTTGCAATATCATTAGACCAATACTACCAAAAGCCATTTAATATGTATAAAACAACAGGCCAGGCAATGTGGCAGCATGCTTATAATGTAGCATTAATTTCTTCTGAAATAGCAAAATATCTTGACCAAAATGATGATGCATTATATATGGCAGGCTTAATGCATGATATTGGCAAAGTTGTTATGGCTGATTTTCTTGTTAGAGAGGTTGACTGTGTGCAGGATGAAAGGGAACAGTTAGGCTGCGACCATGCAGAGATTGCTTCTGTTATTTTAAATAAATGGTCTGTTGCGCCTGCTATTGTGGAAGCTGTTAAAACTCACCATGATGCTGATACTGAATTATATGGCAGAATAGTATCATATGCTAATAAAATTGACCATGATAAAAATAACGCAGATGATTACTTATACCAGCTGAATAAAGATTTTCCAATAAAAGATTTGGATTTACTTAAACAGTCTATCCAAACAATTTTGAGTGAAAGTATAGATGGAAAAGAATAATAACATTACTTTTGATTTAGTAAAAATAATTTCTTCAGAAACAACAGAAGAATTTATAAAACAAATAAATTCAATTCTTCACAAGCATGATATATATGCTTTTCGTATATGGGATGTTCGTGGTAATGTTTGCGAACCATGCCCATATATTCCGTCAGATTTATATGCTACTTTTGATATTTATGAACTTGGATTTAAAAATGAAGATTTTTCCAGTAATATCAATATAGATATTTCATATTTTGATGTAACTTACCATATTGATGCAGCCATGTTTTTTAGGCATAATAATAGAGTTACACACGTTATTACTTTTGAACGAACACTGCCTGTAGATGTGGAAGAAAAAATAAAGATGTATGCACCATATTTTGGCAGACGCTCTGTTGAGCTTTTTTCTAAAGAACGCCAAATGGATTTATATATAGATTATCAGAAAAAAGTAGATTTCGTAAAACGTGCCAGCACTATTTTTATGGCAATAGAGTTACAGGAAGTTATATCTATGTCATTATCATTTTTTATGGAAGTCTTTTCTGCTGATGCAGTATGTGCTTATTATAACGATGAGTTTTACGGAATAGGACTTGAAGAAAGTGATTTAGAAGAACAAATTAGTATAAACCAAATCCCACTTTCTATATATTTAAAAAATACTAATGAAACTATCTTTATAGAAAATGATGTTGTATCACCTAAATTTAATGTAAAAAATACGTTTTTTATATATGACAAGGTGGCAAATCTCCACTTTGCACTGTTTAATATTATTGTAGATATTGTGCCGGATAAAGATTTTTCTTCGCTTGTTTCAAGTATTGTATCCATTGCTACTGAAAATGCCTTAAATCATGAAGCACTTACTAAATTTAAAATAGAAGAAACTGAGATTGCATATACTGCTGAAATTTTAAACAAATTTGTGAAAAAAAATATATTTCTTGAAGAAAATCCAAATGTATATGGCATAAGCTATCCTGCACGAAATGCAGGGGGCGACTTTGTCCATTTATTAAAAATAGGAAATGACTATATTTTCTGTGTGGCAGATGTTTGTGGTAAAGGGTATTCTGCTGCAGTGCTTACTGTTGTTTTAAGTGTATTTATGTCTAAATTTAATTCATCTGATAATCTTACAAAGCAGGTTACAGATATTAATGATTTTTTAATATCTAAAAATTTTAGTGACAGGTTTATTACAAGCTTTTTTGGAATATATAGAAGTGATATTTCTGAGCTTGAATATATATCATGTGGCCATGACCCTGCAGCTGTTTTAAGTGGTAACCATATTGAATACTTAACATCAGAATATATGCCTATGGGTATAATGCCAGAAGATTATAAATCTAAAAAATTAAAAATAGATAAAAACAGCCTTATATTTATATATACTGATGGTTTAATAGAGTATTCATCATTAGATGACCTTTTATGCCTTGTTAAAGCACTATCTTATAAAGAATCAAAGGAAATAGCTGAAAATTTATATACAGAGCTGGTAACAGATACTACACTTCAAAGGGATGATTTTACATGTCTTATAATGAAAGTATAAAAGAACAAGAACAGTCAAAAAAAATACAAGAAATGTTTAATAATATTGCAGATAAATATGATTTTTTAAATGGAGTATTAAGTTTTGCTCTTGATGCTAACTGGCGAAAAATTGCTATTCGATTATCTGATATAAAAAAAGACCATAAGGTCCTTGATTTAGCCTGCGGCACTGGTGATATGATAGCAGAAATCCATAAGCAGCACCCAGATGCATTTATTTATGGTGCAGATTTTAGTGTAAATATGCTGCATATTAGCCAGAAAAAACTTAATAATGTTCCATTTACTGCAGCAGATGCTCATAACCTGCCATTTAAGGATAATTCTTTTGACAGGCTTACGATGGCATTTGGTTTTAGAAATGTTACAGATAAAGCAAGGGGGCTTGCTGAATTATATAGAGTTATAAAATCAGGTGGTAAAGTTTGTATTTTAGAACTTACAAAACCAGAAAATAAAGTTACCAGCTTTTTTTACAGACTTTATTTTATGCATATATTGCCATTAATTGGTGGTATTTTTTCATCTCGTAAAGCTTATAAGTATTTACCTGATTCAGTATACCATTTTCCAAAAAGAAAGGAATACAGGCAAATGATAGAAAATGCTGGCTTTAGAAATATACATTTTAAAACATTAGTATTCGGTGCTGTAACTATTGTAATTATGGAAAAATAGCAGCCTATGATTTTAATACTAAATTTATTATGCTAATAACATCACTTTTATGTGCTTTGCTTAACAAAGCAAATATCTTGAAAGTTCCTAGTATGAAATCTTTATGAGTTTTATCTAATAGTAGCACTGCTTTTTCATTTTGTTCTGCACAGCGTCCAATTAGTTCCCTTTTTTCTCCTTTTAATTTTGTTACAGGAAAACATACATAAAGCATTGGCTGCAAACCTACTGCTTTTTGTTTTTCTTTAATTACAATTTCAACCAACACCTCAAAAGAAGAAAATTTATAAAAAAGTAAAGGATATTGAACTATACTTTTTTCAAAGTTTATTCCTTCAAGTATATACTCTACAGGGCTGCACCTTGTAACAGATAGATCTATGTTTTGTTCAATAAGATTTTTGTTATCTATATTATTGATATATTCTAGTAGTTCCCTTAATTCTTTATTACTTATAATCTCCATTTTATAAAAATAGTATAGGTATTCACTTAATTCATATAGTGCTTTTTCTTTGCCATTTGAACCTGTAAATATTTTCTTTTGCAGTGTAGATAATTCAAGTTTACTTTTATCTTTATTTTTAGTTACTACATCATACCCAATTTGCCATTCTATATAGCATTTATTATTAAATTCCTGCTGTCTTGTTGCAACAGGATCTCCATATCCGTACCATACATCTCTACTTTTTACTCTTATTTTTCCTTGTGTATTTGTTAATGGTATTGCAATTTCAATATTTTTTTATTTTTATCTACTTTATTAATTTTCATGATATTTCACCAAATAATTCTAAAAAATATTTATCTATATTATTGCTTTTTATATTGTTTTCTGAAAGTTCCACAAATTCATTTTCTATTGATTTAAATTTTTGGTAGTTTATAAAAACATCTAGATTTCCAAAATAATATGGCAGTTTATCTATGTATTTTTTAAATACATCTATATAACAATATAAAGAGTATTTATTATCAGTAATATATACCGTATTCGAACAATCTTCTTGAATAAAAGTTCTAGACCTTTTTAATGCATTTATATCACGCATGGTATAAAATTTAGCCACTACATTTGATTTGTGTATTTTATTTTTATTTGGATACTTATCTACATACTTACTTATAAAATCAAAATCATTAAGGGAAAACTTATGATTTTCTATTGTTTTAAATTTATAATTTTTTATATATTCATAATCCATACCTTTTTCACTTCGTTTATATAAGCCAATAATTATTGGAAAAAATGACAATGATGTGGAACAAAATATTTGTGAGCTTATGATAAGTGCATCTTCTAATACATAATTATCTTTAAATCTACCTAAACTATTAAAATTGGTCTTTTTAATTAAATAAGATAATGGGTGTAAAACACATATATAATCGGCTTTTAACTCATTATATGAAAGCAGAAAACTTATTCCTAAATCTCTGTGTTCTACTTTTTCATTTATATTATATATATTATATGTTTTTAGATAATTTTGAACAATAGAAGTTCTGTCATTATAAGGTGGATTTCCAATAATAAAAAGCTCATCACTATCACTTATATTATATTCATTCCTAGCTATTTTTTCTAAAGAATTTAATACTAATAAGTCAACTTTTTTATCACTAAATCTATTTCTTGCATATTTAACAGCCTCATTATCAATATCTGCACCAATAATTTGCTTAAATTCATATTTTAAATCTAGTAAATTACCACTTCCACATGATGTATCAAGTAATACATACTTATTTAAAGTTTCAATATTAATATTATTATGTATCAGTTTTTCTATATATCCAATTAAGCTTTGTGGTGTATAATAACTTCCATAATTAACTTTTTCTTTTTTTGAAAGATGTTTTGCCTGTTCCAACATATGCTCCATCTATTAATTTCCAACAGCCTTTGTTTTTAGAAGCTTGTTTTTATCATACACCATAAATGATGATTTATTTTTATCATAAATAATTTCTTTACCTGTTAAGATTTGCTCTTTACTATCGTATATTTTTATATTATCTCTGCTGTATTCATACACATAATTATTATGCTTAATAGATACATATTCATTATTTTTATCAATATAGCCACGTGCATATATTTTATCATCATATCTGCCAAAAATAAGCTTATCATCTTGAGTAATCACAAAATTACTGCCTGCCTGAAATGGTGAAACTTTATCATTATAATCAATATGTATTAATTCAGATGCATATGGAGTAGTTTTTAATGATTCAAAGTATATTCTTATAGCACCTTTTTTACCTGGAATAGTTATACTTTTAGAATTATCTGCACGCAGACCACCTATCATCTTTGCTACTATTTCAGTTGATTCTTGTGCATATATATTCATTGCTGCAAAAGTTAATAAAATAGTAAGGAATAACCTAATTTTCATATACCACTCTCCTATATTTTATCCACCATTTATCTTGGTATAAGTTTAACTCCCTTAGCAATATTATCTTCCATATTACTAAATCTTTTATACCCTGGTAAAATATCTTTTTCTATTTCAGGAAAAACAGGATATTTATCTTCAGGATAAGCATATATTATTTTCGTTAAAACACCCTCATGATGACGTGGGTTTACATATACTGTGCATTCTTCATGCTTATGCTCTTTATATGTATAATTTGTTTTGTTAAATGTTTTTTCCTTTTTACCGTAAACCACATCTTCTTTATTATAATCTTCTTTACTAAATCCAATGCTGGAAGCAAGTTCATCAAATACTTTATGAATATCTGTTTCTATTTTTTTTCTAAAATAATCGCCAAGCATACCAGCTATTTCAAGGTTTGATTTACTGCTAATTGGAGCTTGGACAACCTTATTCATATGCATAAGCCTGCCATCTAAACTAATAGTTGTGCCGTCTGTTTCTAAAACTGCTCGAACTGGTAGAACTACATCTGCATTATTTACACTGCCTGTTAAAAACATATCTGGCGTTGCATAAAATTCTGCCTTTTCAATAATATTTAATAATGCCTCATCTTTTCCTTTAGATGGGTTTACAGCTAAAGCAAATACTGCTTTAGGTGATGATTTTATAACTTCATCAATAGTAGCACCGCCTGCATACAGGCTGCCAATATAATTTAACTTATCATGAGCTGCAATAAAGGCAGACAGCTTATCTTTTCCTATAAAATCAGCAAATGCTAAAACTGATTCCTGGTCTTTTTCACCACAAAAATACTCATTACCTACAATAATAGATATTTTCTTGTTACCTGCTATTTGTTTTCTAAGAGCAATATATACACTTTTTTCTGAATGTTCTATATTATGAAATTCACCTGCAAAATCTGCATAATCTGCTAAAAGACTTAAAAATGTCCTTTCATCATAATCATATCGCTGCAGACCAATAGTAATAACTTTTGCATCATTATTTCTAATGGCTTTCATTACACTCCATTTTATGCCCACATTTTCCCTTGCAAAATCAGCACCTATTACAAATATAACATCAGAAGTTTCCACCTCTTTTAATGTGCCAACACTTTCATAATGCCCAAACTTTTCCTTAAATTTACGGGCAAAATTACCAAAATAAATTTCAGCCTCTGTTAAAAACATCATGCCTGTTTTTTCGGCTAATAATTTATAGCTGTATAATTCTTCATTAGAAAGCCAGCCACCTGCAACTATTAATGTATTTTCTACACCTGCTTTATCTATTGCATGGTGTATTTTATCCATTGCTTCATGCCAGTCTGCCTTTATAAATTCCCCATTTTTTTTAATTAAAGGGGTTTTAATACGTTTACTGCTTTCTAAAAATTTAAAACCGTATCTGCCTTTGGAACAAATATAATTTTCACTGGAAAGCCTTGCTCTGTGGATTTGATTTTGTGCTACACCATAGTTAATGTTACAGCCAACAGGACAAAAACTGCATATTGTATTCATGTATTCTAGTTCCCAAACCTTTAATGAATCCATAAATGGTTTATCTTTTATAGCACCAACTGGGCAGGAATCAACACAAATACCACAAAAATCACAATTTAATGGGTTATTGACTGGCTCAATATGAGCATTGTTTCCCCTTGCTACAACATCTATTGCGTCACAGCCAGCCACATCTCTACACACATTTATACAACGCATACATAAAACACATGCATCTTTATCATATAATAACATATTCCAGTCATGAAGTGGTGTAGGTTCTTCCTCCACTATATCACTGACTTCACTAATACCCATATCACGTGCTAAATCTCTTAATATACAGTCTTCAGCATTTTCGCATATACCGCATTTTAACGGGTGCTTTAATAAAATAAACTCTAAAGCCTTTAACCTGTGCTGCTTAACTTCTTCCGTATCAGTATGGACAACCATGCCATCAGTTGCAAATGCAGAACATGAAGCAACAGGCTGTGGAACACCTTCTACTTCCACAAGGCACATTCTGCATGAACCAGTTTCTGCAATATCTTTTAAATAGCATAAAACTGGTATATGTATATTATTTCTTTCTGCCACTGATAAAATTGTATCGCCTTCTTTAAATGGAAACTTTTCCCCATTAATAGTAATCATTCTATCCATTATTCTTCCCCTGTTGCAAACATTCCCACACGCATACATCTTAAGCATCTTCTTGCTTCTAAAGCTGCCGTTTGTTCTTCATAAGGTTTTTCAACCTCATTAAAGCTGCTTATTCGTTCTTCCATAGGTATTTTTTCTGTTTCATACCGTTTTATAATAGGTCTTGGTGGTTCTGGTGCTTCCCCATAACTAAATATTTTATTTTCATATAAGTATCTTTCCATAACTTCTGAAGGTTCAAGGTAAGGTTTGCCACTCATCATGTATTTATCCATCATTTGAGCAGCCCTTTTTCCATTACCAACAGCACGAACTACTGTAAAACTATCGCCATCAATACAATCACCTGCTGCAAACATACCTTCTATTGATGTGGTAAAATAAAGCTTATCACATACTATCGTATTCCATTTTGTTACTTCTAATTTTAAATCACCAGTATTAAAGCTTATATCAGTTTTTTGCCCAATAGCAGGTATTAAATAATCACATTCAACAATAAAATCTTCACCTGGCACAACTTCTGGGCTTCTTCTGCCTGATGCATCAGGGCTTCCAAGTCTCATTTTATGGCATTCTATTCCAACAAGCTTACCATTTTCATTAACAGCTCTAACAGGTGCTGCTAAAAATATAAACTTAACACCTTCTTCCTCTGCATCTCTAATTTCATAATCTTCAGCAGGCATTTCCTCTTTTGTTCTTCTGTATAAAATTGTAACATCATTACCAAACCTAATGGCAGTTCTGGCACAGTCTATGGCAGTATTACCACCACCTACAACTATTACCCTGCTCTTCTCAATAGGTTTTTCATGACGTGATACCTGCTCTAAATAATCAATACCATTAAATATATTATTGGCTTTATCCATATCTGCAATACGTGGATCCTGCGGCTGCCATGCACCTATTGCAAGAAGTGTAGCATCATATGTATTTTTTAAATATTCTAATGTAATTTCTTTACCTAATGTTTTACCATAGTGGATATTTACACCTAAACTGCGAACAATATTTGCTTCATATGCTAAATGTTCCCTAGGCTCTCTATAATCTGGAATACCTGCAGCAGTCATACCACCAGGCTCATGCATTTTATCAAATATTTCTACCTGATGCCCCATTAATGCTAAATAATATGCAGCTGTAAGACCAGCAGGACCTGCCCCAATAATAGCACATGTTTTACCTGTTGATTCTTTCTTTTCCGGTAATATTGGTGTCTGGTTTCTAAAAAATTCATAGTTCCAGGCAGACTGTTTTAAGTTCATAATATTAATAGGTTCATCAACTTCCCCACGTCTGCACACTGCTTCACATGGGTGAGGACATACTCTGCCACAAAGACCTGCAAGCGGCATATGCTCTCTAATAATTGATAAGGCTGGTAAAAAACGTTTCGTTCTAAGCTCATCTATAAATTCAGGTATTTGAATATGAGCAGGACATGCAGATGTACATGGTGCAGACATATGAAAGTGATAATCAAGTTTTGGTGCGTCTATATATTTATGTAATTTTTCAGGATACTCTAGTAAAAATGATTTAACAATACTAACAGATGACGGAGCAAATGAACATTTTGATGTAGCTTGAATACTATCAGCTAGTTCTAATGCTTCTGGCATTTTGGTAAGATTTGGGTCAGTTCGTAATTCCTCCATAATATCAGCAAGCTTCGTTGTGCCGTTTTTACCAGGAATACACCTGCCACAGCAACCATGCTCGCTGACATAACGCATAAATGTACACATGGCAGAAGCAATATCAATACCTTCATCGTAAACTAAAAACCCATGCCAGCTTATAACAAGCTTTACAGGCTTGCCATTAACATAATCATCAAATAAAAAGGGAGTTTCAGGTCTATCCTGTTCATTTACATTTCTAAAATCAAGGCGGCCGCCTTTCCTAAATCCATATACAACTTTTGGCATATACCTACTCCTAATCTCATACTCTTGTTTTTCATTATTACATAATTTTACAAAAAATGCCACATTATTTTATTATTTAAATTATCCTTTGATTATTTTATTTTATTATGTATAATATATTATGAATAAAATTTTTATTATAGTTTCTCTTTTTGTTATTTTTTTAAATTTGCCACTTTTTGCACAGGATACCACTTCTGTAGACCATACTAAGGTGCTTGAAGAAAGCTGTTTTAATAATGACTATTTATCATGCTATTATGCAGGGCAGGTGTTTGAAGATAAAGGGTTTGCTCTGCTTGCTATTAATGCCTATGAAAAAGCATGTACAAATGATATTTATGAGTCATGTGTTAACCTGGGCGATATATATGTAAAAGACTATAATACATCTATTCAAAAAAAATCTATATCACTATATACTAAAGCATGTGATAATAATATTGCTCGCGGCTGCTCTGCCCTTGGAGATACTTACTATAACGGCAAACCAGTTCGTAAAAATTACAGAAAAGCAAGAAAACTATTTGAAAAAGCATGTAATCTTCAAGACGGGTTAGGCTGTTTTCAGCTTGGAAATATTTATAAAAATGGCTATAAAGTGAAAAAAAATAACGATACTGCTTTAGAATATTTTAAAAAATCATGTGATTTAAAGTATGAAAAAGCATGCAGCCAGTATGATAAATTAAAATAGGGTTTAATAAATTGGATTTAAATATTATCACAACAAATGAAAGCCATATTTCCCAAATTATTAATATATACAGCTATTATATTTTAAATACACCTGTTACCTTTGAAGTAGAAATTCCAGAATATAATGAATTTAAAAACAGAGTAGATACCATACAGGAAAAATATCCCTTTCTTTCAGCATTAATTGATAATAAAGTAGTAGGCTATGCCTATGCTGCCCCTTTAAAAACACGTAAAACCTATGAATATTCTTGTGAAACTACAATATATTTAGATTATACTTATAGAGAAAAATCCATTGGAAAAGCCTTATATACAAGACTTTTTGAATATTTGAAAAAACAGAATATAATAAACCTTTATGCTTGCATTACAGAGTCAAATAAAGAGAGTATTATATTTCATGAAAAATTTGGCTTTCAAAAAACAGCTCATTTTCATAAATGTGGGTTCAAACATAATAAATGGCATGATGTGATGTGGTTTGAAAAAATCATATCAGACCACAGCAGCACACCAAAACCATTTATAAATTTTAATAATATAAAACCCTAAATCTTTTTACTGTCCTTTGATGTAAGTTCATCAATGTAATCTCTAAAGGCTTTTTTAACTTCATCTTCTGATGTGCCTTTAACAGATACATTATTTTCTGCCTTTACACCTTTCACACTGCTTGAATAATTGTTTTCAGTGTGAGAAAAACCAATACGACCGTAATGCTCTTTGTAATGAATAATATTATGCATAGCAGCCTCCCCATATAACTAGATACTATACATTATTTTTAGCCAATGAATTTAATAAATTCTTTAACTCGCTCATCATTAAAATCTACCAAATCAGGTTTATCCATTTCATAACTTGCATCTTTTATATAAAATGGGTTTTCTGATACGTCCATTGGTAAATCATCGTTTTCTTGTTTTTTAGCTTCATTATGTAATGCCATAATGTATGCAAGCACCATATTCCTTTCTTTTACTGTTTCACCTTCTGCCATAAATGTAAGTTTTGGAGAAGTGTTGCTCATACCATACATTAAAAATCCTGTTGCCCAGTCTACCCTAATCTGCCCATCAAATTCCACAATTGAAAAGCCAGCCTTATTGCTGAATGTGCTTCTTAATTTATCTAAAATAGAAGCTGTAATCGCATCTTTTGCTTCATTTGATACAGAAGTAGTGCGTATCTCTTTTGTAATAAAGCGTTTAGGCATTTTATCAAAAAATGGTTTTAAAGTTTTTATACCCATTTCATCAAGTAATTTCTCAAGAAGAAAAATATTTTCAACAGCATCATCTCTTGGTATACCGTCTTTTGTGTCAGTTGCAAATAAATGAAGGGATGCTTCTATTTGGATATCCCTATAAGAAGTTTTTGCAACAAATTCCTTAATGGAAGCACAGCCTGCTAAAGCTGCCATTTTTTTCATATTAGCAGTAATAGTTTCTTTCCATAAAGAATGACCTTTTCTATGAAATTCTGTTTTACCTTTTAACTCTTTTTCCACATAGCTTTTAACACTTGATGTATAGCGTGGGTCTACATATATAACACTTGCAATTTTTATTATCTCATCTATTTTATCTTTTGCCACCTGCATTTCTTCTAATTTTTTCTTTAATGCAGGAACTGCAATAGTTAGTTTATGACCTGCTAAAATAAAAGCCAGCCCGTCACCTAAATAGTGGCCTTCTCCATTTAATGTTAAAGCATCTTTTCCTTCTGTAATAGAGCCTCTGTCTGCATCTAAATCAAAGGAATGAACTCTCATGCCCTTATCTAAAACATCTTGTAATGACGGCACTCTTTCAAGCATTTCTTTTCTTGTAGGGTCTGCAAGTAAATCCCCAGCATTAACGTTTACACTATCACCAAGTATAGTAACATCTGCACCAAAAATATCTTTAAATAAATCAATATACTGCAACCCTGTGCCACCAAACACGTTAACTGCTACCATTGAATTATCACGTTTAGAAAAATAATCTTTATATATTTTTTTCATTTTTGCAAAATATACTGTTTTACCTTCTGCTGCTTTATCTGTAATTTTGCCTTTTGAACCATCTCTGTAATTAAAAGTGTTATTTGCAACAGCATCATTCATCTGCCCTAAAAGATATGTGTGGATACCTTGTGTGCCTATACCAAACTTTGCCCCGTTTGTAGTAACTTCCACGTGGCTTCTTGTTATCTGGCAGTGGCCCTTAGTTTCTAACTGTTCCTGATTTTGGTAAACCTGACCAGAAGAAGATACTCCTATATCATAAACATTTACTCCCTGAGATGCTACACCCTTTGCAAAAGCTTCTGCCAGTGCTTTAGATGTTGGACCGTTATCATAACCTATGACTATTGTATCCCCCGGCTTTAATGCTACATTATCACCATTTTCTGCTTTAAAATTAAGACCTGCCATAAGCATGCCGGTAGCTTCTGCTGTTTCTGGTGTAAGAATAGCATCATCACCAAAAAACCTGCCAGGCTCGCCAACATAAGCTCTTATATCATAAGAAGTTTTTTTAAATAACTTGTTATTATTATCTTTAACTTTTTTAGGAAATTCAAAAGACATAGGTAAAACCCCCTTGCATGAATAGTTCATTTATATATCATAGAATAATATTTTAAATAGTTCAAGTATTATAAATTATTTTTTCATTATTTTATACCTATGAATTTTAATATTTTTTTTACCAATGGTTTAAAGCGAATGAGCTTTGTATTAAATAAATTATTTATAAGCTGTCTTGGTTTACTGTATACCTTTTTATGTATTTTTATGGATTTTTCATAGTGGTTTATTACATCATACAAATCCATGCTTTCTGCCTTTTCAAATAAGTATGTGTTATATGATATAAATGTAACATCATCTTCTAAGTTACGAAGAAAACCTTTTCTTGCAAACTTATCTACCCAGTATTCCTTTTTCTGCACATTAAAATGGGTTACATCATCATAATCATCATCTGTGGAAGAAATTAGCACTCTATCTGCATATGATACCATTTTATCTATTACTTTAAGCCCATCTTCTTCATATAAATGTTCTATCATTTCAATACTTACTACTAAATCATAATGATTTGGAAAATTTTCAGGCAGTTCATCTAATGCAGACATATTTTTTAAATAGGGCTTAACACTTTCATCAGCATGATTAATGGCATATTCTGATACATCAATACCGTAAGATTCCACCCCTTTTTTGCGAAGTGCATGCACCAAATAACCAAATGCACAACCAATATCAAGAACAGTTTTTGGGTTATACTTTTGGATTATAATATCTGCAATATTGCTAAACATATATTCCCAAAGTTTGTTATTTTCATAACCTGCACCATTGGAATATTCATCATAATAGTTTTTGTTATATGTTTTAGAATAATCTATTTTACTCAAAATTTTTCTCCATAATAAAAAACAGACTGTCAAAAAAGTCGGTGATTATTTTTAAATTTAAAATAATCAGGATTAGCTATATTAAAAATTGAACTATATAACTATACTTGGAGCATGTATCCAAGTTTGGTTATCCTTACAGCCTAACCAAATGCGATGAGCATTATTAAGCTCATCAAAAGACTGTCAAAAAAATATATTTTTTACGACAATCTGAAAGTGCAGCTATAAAACTGCACTTTATATATTATTAATGATTACATTTTCCACTGCTGCATGAATGGCTTTCTCCATGATGATGAGAATGACATGAACAAGCTTCTATTTTTGGTGAAAGCTCTCCCTTTGCATAAAGTTCTGCTGCCATATCAGCATCACCTTCAACACCTGTAACCACCTGTATACCAAAAGAAGCACAGCCATGGACAGCACCCTGCCCCATACCACCTGCTATTACAACTTTTGCACCATTTGATGCTATAAATTCAGGTAGAATTCCATGACCATGACCTGGGCTTTCAATATTTTTTTCTGAAATTATTTTTCCATCACTAATCTCATAAAAAGAAAATGACGGGCTGTGCCCAAAATGAGGGCAAACTTTTCCATTTTCTACTGCTACTGCTATTATCATAATTAAACTCCTAATTATTTTGAAAGTATTTTTTCCAATATTTCATCAAGGGCAGATACATTGCTTTCTTCTATTTTACCACTGTCTACAAGAGAAGCAATACTAGGGTCAATAGGAAGTTTTGCAGTTAATTTTATATTATGCTTTTTAGCAATTTTTTCAATGTTGCTTTCGCCAAATATTTTTATTTCTTTGCCACAGTCTGGGCATTTTAAATAGCTCATATTTTCAACTAATGCTATAACTTCCTTATCCATCATAGAAGCCATATTCACTGCTTTTTCAACTATCATACCCACAAGCTCTTGTGGAGAAGATACTATAACAATTCCATCAACAGGAATAGACTGAAATACTGTTAATGGCACATCACCAGTTCCCGGTGGCATGTCTATAAACATAATATCCACATCTTTCCAAACAACATCTGTCCAAAACTGCTTCACAACACCTGCAATAACTGGTCCACGCCATATAACAGGGTCTGTTTCATTTTCAGATATTAAATTTAATGACATAATTTGTATACCGTTACTTGATAATGATGGCATCATACCCATTTGGCTTGCTCTTGCTTTTTCATGGACACCAAATGATTTTGGTATGGAAGGGCCTGTAATATCTGCGTCCATTATAGCTGCCCGTAAACCCTTTCTTTGAGCGGCAACTGCTAAAAGTGATGTAACAAGACTTTTACCTACACCGCCTTTACCACTAACAATACCTATTACTTTTTTTACCTTACTATGCTCATTTAATTTTGCAAATAAACTTTCTTCCTGCCTGTCGCTGCAATCTACATTACAGCCACCACAGTTATGTGAACAACTATCACTTGACATGTAACTCTCCTTAATTCTTACTTATATATTATGCTCTCTACATTTACCACATAAACTGTGGTATTCTTTTTTATTGCAAAGAGTGTAATCGCCACCATTAATGTATAAGGTAACACCTAAAACCAATGATTCTGCAATTTTTTTCCTGGCACTATTATATACATTTTGTATGGTAGTTCTTGCCACATTCATATATTTAGAACATTCTTCCTGAGAAAAACCTTCCTTATCTATAAGCCTGATAGTTTCGTATTCATCTATGGTCATAATAACAGAATTAGACCTGATATTATTACCAAAAGGAACAAACTTATCCACCAAAGGCATACAGCAAACTTTTCTACATTTTTTAGGACGTGACATACTATACCCATTATTTTTTGCTTACGCCATATTACTACTTTCCGCAATTTTTGCAATATTTATTTTTGGCATATGCCAGAAATAAATATATTAAATGCTTTTTTGATTATTTTATTTTTATAATAAATAATACTTATAGAATTTTGTATTAAAGAATCATAATTTAAGAATAAATTGTTTGTATTACTAATTAAGATTTAATAATGGATTTTATTTTTATCCTATTGTTTCAAAGCCCTGCATTTCTTTTAAGTCATCTTTTTTTATTATGAAAAATTCTTTATCTCTTTCTTTCATTTCTTTCCAGTATATATTACAGTTTTTTATATGCAGCCTTGAAAGTTCTGCTGATATATTTACTTTTGTTCTAACGGTTATATTATATGTATTTTCATAATGCTTTACAAAACTAATAATCGTTTCACCTATTTTTGAAAAATTCATTTTTATAAATAAACTATAACTTCCCTTATTATTTCTTGAAAAACGCATAATACCATCATCAAAATCAAGTTCTTCATTTTCAAAAAAAGCAAAAAAATCACTTCCCATTAATACATTTGCAATTTGCAGCTTTGATATTGCATTTTCTGCCACATTATTTCCTGTAATATAAGCTGCAAGTTTTGTATCACCATCTATATTTAACCCTTTTGAAAGCCTGTTTTCAAAAAACTGACCAGAATTTCTTAAAAATTTCTTTATATCATCTGCTGCAAATGATTGTAACTGTAATGCACCATTTTCCTTTAAAATATTTACTATTTCTCTTTGGTTAAAGGTTGTTATTTCTTTTGCCATTAATGAAAGTGCTGAAAGTTTTGGTGATATATTTGTTTCTTTTAATAATAATATGCCATCTGTCTTTATAACTTCTGCAATAAACCTGCTGCTTTGTGGCATGCTCAAAAGTGATGCATTATATGATTTTCCACCAATTTCTACCATATATCCATTATTTAGTGATGATAATAATTTTACATTTACTTTATCTCCCACATTAAATGAAAGTTGGCTGTTTTGTTTTGCAATTTCTACTTCTAATGGAGATGTTTTTATGATTTGAAGTTTTACTGGTGGGTTTGATAATATATCTTTAGAAAGGGCTTCTACATTTCTGCCATTTATATTTAATATATATTTGCCGTCTTTTCCTTCTTTTATATTTGTTGCATATACAACATCGCCTTCTTTTAAAGGTGTATCTTGAACACTCTGTCTATAAGCAGAGATTTTCATATCCATGACTATACCTTAGGCAGTAATCTTAATGCAAGCTGCACTTCTGTAATAGAAATGCCTAATTCTTTTGCAATATCTATATCTGATTTCCCACTTTTATGCAGCATTATTATTCTTGTTTTTTTATCTGCCTTACTATTATCTGTTTCAACTACCTTTGCTGCTGGCTGTATATTCATAGACTGCACCGACTGCACAGGCTGTTTATTTATTTTTTCATTTATCAGTGATTCACTGCTTATAAATGCGCTTTCTTTTTTAGGTTCTACAAATTTTTCTTCCCTTGGTTTTATTTCAGCATATCTATTTATATTAGTAGTAGTATTATTATTTATTCGTTCATATATTTTTAATTTCTCATCAACTAAATCTGATAAATCTTCCAGCACTGCCTCTTTTTGTTTTATGGCAGCTTCCAAACTATCTGCAATTCTACTGCTTTCCATAACCATTTCATGCATATTTTCCATTATTGCATATGCCTCAGTTGGTGAAAAATTTATAAGCTTTCTTTCTAATTTGCGTATTCTTAATAATAAACTTATAATAACAAGTATTAAAATAAATGTAAGAATATAACCCATTAATATTATAAGAGTATTGCCCATTATTTATTTGCCTCTTTTAACATTTCTCTTTCAAACCTGAAAATGTATTTTATTATTTTATCTTCTGTATCATTATTAATATTTTCAAAAACTGCTTTATATATTATAAATTCATTGCATTTACTAAATTCTTCCAAATGGCATACACTTGCAAATGAGAAAAAACCACCACTATCCCTTATGGTTGAATGTATCATAATATTTGAACTTTCAATTTTCTCCCTGCTGATAAAGAAAATGCCTTCTTCACCTAAAATAATCGATGTATACTCTTTTGAACCATCTATATTTACTTTAGGTTTTAGTAAATATAATATTTCATCTATTTTAGCATTTATGTCAATTAAAAAAGAAATTAATTCTCTATTTTCAATATCATCTCTTGAATATACTTCTTTTAGCCTGTTAGCTGTAGAATTATGCTCTTGTATATTTAATTTATTGGAAAGCTGTATATATTTTTCCTTTTGATTATCTGCAATCTTAACCACATTAATATTATGATTAAATTCAATAAAGTTATATTTAAAAAATACATCACTTATATCTTTACTAAATTTAAATTCTATAATATTTTCTTCTATTGCTATAGTATCAAGAAAAAATATTCTTCTGCTGTTTTGGGTTATATAAGGGAAAATTATTATATCATAATTTTTAAAGATTTCCACATTATCAAATTCTATTTTTAAAGGTTCTTCTTCTATAATATTTCCAAAAACTGCACTAATACTGCCGTTATTAATTAATGATAATTTAACCCTCTTGCCCATTTCTATGCCTGAATATCTATTTTATGACTATTGTCTTTATGATTTTTTAACATTTCTTTAGCTTTATGCTTTCTTTTTTCTCTTTTTTTACGCTCTTCTTCCATTTTAACAGCTCTATCAGCAACACCAGCACTTTCAGTTTTTACAGTTTTACCAATTTCCTGATGTTTTTTTTCATATTCCTTCTGAAATTCTGCTAAAAACATTGCATTTTTTTGTTCCTGACCTTTCTGCATACTTTCCTGCATTTGCTCAGGAATATAACTTCTAGATACTACAGTCGATACATCATAAGGAGTAGCCATAAAACACCTCCTGTTTTTTATATATTGTTTAACTGCTTATAACAAAAGTTATATATATGTTAAATATAATTAATTTTTATTGAAATATCAAGACTTTTACTTAATTTATACACTATTATTATAAAAAACCCAGCCATTTTAAATGACTGGGTTATTTTTTTATTGTTTTTTTAAGTAAATAATACAGGTTCCTGCATTTTTCATAACAAATTCATCTGAAACTTTATTTAATGTTTCAGAATGTCCAAGGCATAAATAGCCTGGATCTGTAAGCATATTATGGAAATTCTTAATTGTCCTTTGCTTGCCGTCCATATCAAAATAAATTAGAACGTTTCTACAAAAAATAACATCAACCTTACCAATCATACTGATAATAGATGGCATTGTAATGTTACCTGTATTAAAACGAACGTGTCTTTTTATTTCTTCTTTAATAAAATAGCTTTGGCCCTGCATATCAAAATTTTTCATAAAATCAGCAGGAACACCCCTAAATGATGCCTGCCTGTATTCACCTTTTTTAGCAAGTGCTACAACTTCTGAATTAATATCGGTAGCTATAATTTCTATACTAGCTTTATCAAATAATCCAGCATCCTTTAAAAGTATAGAAATAGAGTATGGCTCCTCTCCTGTTGAACAAGGGGCAGACCATATTTTTATACTTCTTTTACCTGCCTTTATTAATTCAGGCACAATATGAGATACTAAATAATCAAGCTGACCACGCTCCCTTAAAAAATAGGTTTCGTTTATAGTAACAAGATTAATTAAAGTATCTAATTCCTGTCTTTTCTTTATATCATATTTTAAATAATATATGTAATCCTTAAATGTGGTAAAGTTTAAATCAGATAACCTTTTAGACAGCCTGTTTTCAAGAAGATACTTTTTATTTTCTGCAAACATTATCCCTGAATTCTGATAAATAATATCCTTTAACTCCACAAATTCCTGGTCATTAATTTTTATTGAATTTATAAGCATAACATCTATTCTCCAATTTCGCCTATGATATGCTCAAGGATATACTTATTAGTTTCATCTTTAAGTCTTGCTCTAAGCAGAGTATCATAGCCTAAAGGCTTTTGTTCAAGAATTATATTAACAGCTTTATATCTTACAAGCCAGCTGTTATCTGTATTATATAACTTCATAGCAGCTGTAAGTGCAACTGGAGCATGTATTAAACTCAATGAATTTAATGCTTCTTTTCTTATATCCTCGTTTTCATCATCAACTTTAGATAGCAAAAATGCAGCATCAACACCTTTACATTTACCAAGCACTTCTATAATTGCAAGCTTAACATTCTGTTCTACACTGTCATAAAAACCTTCCAGTTTCTTTATAACACGCTCGTCTTCTATACCTGCTAATGATTTTGCCGCAAAGAAACCAACCCAGTTATCATTATCAGCAACCTTATCCACAAGTATATCAGTAAATTTTCCATCATTTTTACGTGCTAAACCAGATGCAGCAGCCTCCCTTAATGGTATAGAACCATCATCTAAAAGCTCTAAAAGTATTCTGCCTGCTCGCTCATCTTTAAATAATGCTATCTTTTTAGCAAGCTGAATTCTTACCTGCTCTTCTTTTTCTACTTTTATTGCTTCTGCTAAATATTCAAATGCTTTTGTATCATTAATAAGTGATAATGCATAAATTGCAACTATTCGTATTCTAGCATCTTCATCACGCAAATATTTTGCTAATTTTTCAGAATCTGTATCATCTGAAAGTAATGCAATCGATGCAGCTGCTGCTTCTGGAACGTTAATTTCCTTACTTGTTAAATAGCTGTATAATTTATCTTTAGATTGAGTATCACCTACCCACCCAAGCACTAATATTGCTGCTGCCTTAACACTTGCTTCACTAGCTTCTAATTCTTTTCTATAGATTGCTATATTATCATAATCCTGAGCACGCCCCATTGTTAAAAGTGCATATTCCACAAGTAATGGGTTACCAGCTTCTATGATTTCTATTAATTTCTTTTTAATATCATCATCATAATTTGCAGATAAATATTCTGAAACTACGCCGGCTTTTTCTGTGTCGTAAAATTTTTCACACAGTGCTTCTAATGGATATGATGAATAATCATCTTTTATAACAAAAAGCTTTTGCAGGTTTGTTGACTGCAAAACTTGAGCAATATGGTCGCTAACATTTAATAATTCAATTGTTATTTTCCTAACCATAGCAAGCTTTTTAACAGCCACAAGACCTGCTAAAAATCTACTTTGAATGTATGAGCATCTATACATATCTATCCTAATAAGACTTACTTCGCCATGAGCTTCAACTATTTTTGAAACCTCTTGTATGTCTTCTAAGTCATTTTCAGGGTTAATATGTGCTTTTAATACTCCATTCTTAATTTCGTATTGTAATTCACCCATATCCTTATCCTAAAGCTTGAGCTTCTGTATCATGTATTTTAAATACTTTATCAAGCCCAGTAAAAGAGAACATTTCTCTAATATCTGCGTTCATTTCGCAAAGGGATATTTCTTTTTTATTTTTGTTAGCTGTTTTAAAAAGGTCTATAATTTCTCTTAAACCTGATGAGTTCATATATACAACACTTTTAAATGATAAAACAACAGCACCACCTTTATCAAGTAATGCGTTAATTTCTTCTTTTACAGCAGCCCCTGTTTCTGCGTTTATCTCGCCTTCAAGATAAGCTACACTTTTTCCGTTAACTGATTTAATGTTCATTTTTTGCCTCCATGTGTTTATAATATATATTATATTATTTTTTTTCTTCTTTATCTCTTTTTATTACTAAAATAGTAATATCATCTTCAAATGGTGCTCCAGCTGTAAAATCTTTTACATCTTCCATTATTTCTTTAATAAGCCTGTCAGCTGGGTAATCACTAAACATCATAAGTTTTGATACAAGCCTGTCATAACCATACTGCTCACGAGATGAATTCATGGCTTCAACTAATCCATCTGTATACATGAAAAATATATCGCCATGGTCAATTGACCATTTCTTTTCCTCAAAAGTAAGCCCTTCAAATGTTCCTAAAAACATTCCTGATGCCGTTATTTTTTTCACAATAAATTCTGATGAATCAAAAAACAGTACAGGGTTATGACCTGCTGATGCTAAATTAAATGTTCCATTATGAGTATTTAACACAGCATAAAACATTGTAACAAAGTCTTTTGTATGTATATTATCACACAAAATATCATTAACCATAGTTAATGCATCTGATGCAGAAATAACATCAAATGTATAACTTCGCATTATAGCCCTTGTAATAGCCATAATAACTGCTGCAGGTGTTCCATGACCTGAAACATCTGCCACAACAAAACCCCAGTAGTTATTACTCATCTGTATTGTATCGTAATAATCACCACCTGCCTGTTCAGCAGGAATATATGTTGCTGCAAACCCATAGCCTTTTACTTCCGGCAAATGTTCTGGCAGTAAACTCTCCTGAATATGACCAACCTGCCTTAATTCTTCTTCTATTACTGCCTGAACTGATTTTAATTTCTCATTCATACGTAAAAGGTCTGCATTTAATATGGACATTTGCCTTTGCTTTTCTCTTATTTCTTCCTGAGATTCTCTTATATCATCAATTAATTTTATTTCTCTTGTAGTATCCCTAAGGCTTTCTACCATATATCTATCAAATTTTGAAAACATAATTGTTACATGTTTATCATGCATTTGACGTAACGATTTTTTTGCATCTGTTTTAAATGGACAGTCTTTACATGGTTCTTCATTACCATATACATTATAACACTTAAGCTTATTAATATCCTGCTTTCCTATTTTTGATGTTTCCCTAAGCATTTTATTAATAGTCTTAATGTTATAATCTTCATCAACTATCATAATACCTTGTGCCATTGTATCAATTGCACGGGCTAAAAAGTGAACATCTGCATCTTTTGTATTTTTTTCATGTATTAATCTAAAATTATTCGCTTTTAATTCTTTATGGTGGTGAGTAAGCTCAAGCCTTTCCTGCTCTATTTCTGTTATATCTATAAAAGATGATACATATAAATCTTCTGCAATACGTGTAAATGATGCCTTAACAAATAATCTGTTACCTTTATATGTTACCACATCTTTTATTAATATTTCTGTGCCTTTAAAATCTTTCTTTTCTGCTATTGGGCAGCCTTTACATGGTTTTGTATAGCCGTGTATTACATTATAACATTTTTTATTCAGCATTTCATCAGGGTGTGTTCCAGAAATTAAAGATATTCTCCCATTGGCAAATTTTATGTTAAATTCGCTGTCTACAGTAATAATATATGAGTCAATACCGTCAAATAGCCTGTTTAATGTATTAGAATCCATTTTCCATTTTTTCCATTATAATGTTTATCTCCAATAACCTACAATGATTATACAAAAAAACTTATTATTTTACAATAGTAAGATTATTTTTTTGAATTTCTTACTATTAACCTAGCAATAATACCCAGTATAACAGATATTATAACAGCTTTCAAATTAATTTCAAATCCTTAGCCATTTAGGTAAATTCTAAAAACGATTGCAACAAATTAAGCAGTCATTAAAGTTCTCATAAAAAATATCATTAGCCGATTTATAATTAAATAATTTTCTAGGATAATTATTAATCCAGTCTTGTATTTTTTTAATATAACTACTAGAA
>CASEIN010000046.1 GCA_949287985.1 Mucispirillum schaedleri
TCGGTTTTAGTGTAATATCCATTAGTGGTTGTTCTCTCCTTATTTATTTTTTTAGCTAAAAAATATTATTTTATTTTAAGAGAGTTAACAACCACTTTTTTATTTACTACTTTTTTCGCAATCGTTTTTAGAATTTACCTGATTATTATAAAATCATATGATTTTAATATAATATTAAAAGTATTTTTGTATTATCAATTATTCTAAATATATACAAGTTGACTTTTATAACTACTATATATATAATTCAGCCATGAATATTACTGTTAATGGTAAAAATATAAATGTTGAAAATAACACTACTATATATGATTTGACTTTACTTTTAAATATAGAATCAGACTTATTTATAGTGAACTCTTTCCCTGTAGATAAATCATATATTTTAAATGAAAATGATAATGTTTCTTTAATAAAAAAAGGGCAGATGCCAGATAAAGAGCATTTAGAATATTTGCTTTTTAGCAGGCAGGGAGTAGAAGTTTATAATAAACTTAAGACTTCTAAAGTAGTAGTATGCGGTATAGGCGGGCTTGGAAGCCATGTGGCTATAAGCCTTGCTAGAAGTGGTGTTGGAACTATTAAAATAATTGATTATGATGTGGTAGAACCTTCTAATATTAACAGGCAAAGCTATTTTATTAACCAAATAGGCTTATATAAAACACAGGCTTTAAAAAACATTATTGAAAATATAAACCCATATATTAATATAATATGTAAAAATATAATGCTTAACAGCCATAATATAATCAATGAAGTATCAGGCTTTGATGTTATACTGGAATGTTTTGATAATGCTGAAACAAAAGTTATGCTTATGGAAAAATGTATTAAAGAACTTCCATCATCATTTATAATTGGAGCCTCAGGTGTAGCAGGTTATTTTGATACTGATATTATAAAAATTAAAAAACTTGGCTCAAACTGCATTGTAGTTGGTGATTTTGAAAATGAAGCAGGTTTTTTTAAAGGGCTTATGGCTCCACGTGTTACAGCCTGTGCTGCTGTGCAGGCAAATGAAGCAGTAAAATACTTACTAAAGGATATATAATGAATATTACATTAAATGGACAAAAACATAATATAGAAAGTAATATAACATTAAAAGAAATGCTTATTAACTTGAATATTGAGCAAAAAAATATTATAGCTGAAGTTAATGGAGAAGTTGTTACTAAAGATGACTTTTCAAATAAAATAATCAATGAAAATGATATTATTGAACTTGTCCGTTTTGTTGGTGGTGGTTAATATGAAAAATATAATATCAGCTTTATTTCTAGTAATCTTATTAATACCTAATATAATCTATGCTGAAGATACTTTTGATGGGTTTGCAGCAAGAGTTGAAAGCTGGGCAGATGGTTTAAAAGGCTATGTTGTTACTGATAATGGTGCCACCATTGATTTAGGCAAAAATGCTAATGTTGTAAGTGGTATGGAATTTACTACTTCCCGTAATGGAGAAAAACTTATTCACCCTGTTACTGGCAAATCTCTTGGTGTAAAAAAAATTACTACTGGTGTTATATCCATATTAAATGTGGAAGATAAATACTCCACCACAAAAATAATTAGTAATAATGGTATAAAAAAAGGTGATGCTGTAAACCATGTATTTCCACTGCCTGTAAATTTTACTACAAATCTTTTGCAGGATAATGAAATAGCGCAAATTAAATATGCCCTTTTTAAAAGTAAATCAATTATTGAAGATAGTTCATCAAACTATACTGTTACTTGTGCCCGAGAAAACAGTGGTGCAAATAAAGCTAAATGCTCACTTAATTTTAATGGTAAAGTAATTTTCTCTGATGAAATACCTGTAAAAGGTATGAAAATCATCTCTACTTCTGATAACAGCAAAAATAAACCAATTAAAGTGAATAATCAAGTATATAGTTTAGCAGTTGGTTTTTTTTTAGGTAAGGATAAACCATTTCTTACTGCTGTTACAGATAGAGCCTCCATTACATTTTATGAAACAGGTAATGATAAACTAATAGAAAAATATTCACTTTCATCATTTCCCGGAGAAATTGTTAATATTGAAGCAGTTGATATTAATAATAACGGTAAAGATGAGCTTATTGTATCTATTTTAGATAAAAAGTTTAATGCAGTATCTCAAATATATGAGCACGATGGAAAAGCATTTGTTCGTTTAAAAGAAAAAGTCCCATACTTATTTCGTTCATACTTTACTGAAGGGAAAAAACATCTTGTTTGCCAAACATACTCTGAAGGAACTATGATAGGAATGATTTATAATGTTACATATGATGAAAAAAAAGGCTATGAATATGACAGTCCACAAAGTATGAGTTTTGGTGCTTCTATTTATGGTTATGGCGTATATAATGATAATATTTTATATTATAACAGACACGGGCTTTTAAATAAAAATATTAATGAAGAAAGCACTACATATGATAATATAGAGTTTGGAAATACAGTAAATTATATTATTTATTCTGAAAAACTAGATACTGGTGTTAATGTTGGTAATACTGGTGAAAGTGCTGGCTTTTTTGTATATGATGAAAAAAATATTGTAGTGCCTGTTTATCAGCGTATAATCCAGTTTAAAGATGGTTCATTAATAATATCTTCTAATAAACTGGCAAAAAACAATGTTATGGGGCAGTATAATGGCACTTCAATTGGTTCATATTTTTTAACTACAAAAATAGTGCAGTCATGGAATACTCAGCTTAATGCTGCAGCAGTATCTGATTTTGATATACTTTCTGATGGCTCTACTGTTGTATACGCATTTTCAAAAAACAAAAACGGACTTGATGATATCTTTATAGATTTTATTGAGGCAGCTGCTTTTTAAGAAATATATGGTCATATTCTAAAAAGCCATGAACGATACTGCATACAGGATAGTAAAATAACGCCCCTTCTGGAATATTGTGCATTGCATACATTAAATGTTCCACCCAGTTAAGCATATAGTTTTCAAGGAAATTTGTTTGAGTTTCTATTAAATGAGATACCATTTCATGATTTTCTTTCTGAAGATTATATGCTGTTAAACCTGATAAATAACCTAAAAATGAAAGCTCGTAAGATATATGGTCTGATAAATCAATATTCTCCTGCCCTGTATCAAAACCATACTGCTTTTGCAGATTATATAATGTTTCTTTAATATTTTCACCATATGGGGCTATATACATGGACTGGTAAAGAGATAAACCTTCTGATTTACAAAAAAGCTTAGAATAGTCATTTAACATACCATTATCAAATAACTTAAGGCTTTCCCCTTGTAGATTAATACGTTTTTGAAGGAAATTAGACAGTTCCACATAACCTTCTTCAAGCGCTTTATTATGCTTTGACAATATTTCAAATGCAGGTAATATATTTAGAGTGTATGTATATAAATCATCATCTGGAACATCTAAAAATACTCTAGCTAAAAAATAATATAACTGCTTTCTGCCAATATGAACCTGCATTAATGAAATATTATTATTCATAAATTACTCCATAAAAATAGTATAATACATATTTTGCGATTTTTAAAGTATTTTATTGGCTAATTTTTAGCAGCACTGCACTATTTTACTTGAAATACCCTTTAGTATAAATAAATTATAAATTTTAACTTAATCATTTGTAGTTTTATAAAGCAGGTAAACTATTTAACTAAAATAAACCTTTTATCACCTATGGTTAATGTGCTATTATCATAAGCAATGCTTAAATTATCCTGCAAAAATTTTAAGTAAGCAGTTTCATTATCCATATCTTCAGGCAGTCCCATCATCATAGTAGTGCCCATTTGAGTAAAAGATATTTTATTATCCTTAATAGTATAACCACCCATATATCTATTTACACCAGCAGAACCAAATACACTGCCATTATCAAAACCAATAGTTATCTTATGGTTATCTTCAAGTTTAAATTCATGATTATTAATTGATTTGGAAATATTACTATCTTCTGACATTTTGTTACAGCCCGATATTATGATTATTGGTAATATTATATAAATAAAATACTTCATTAAAATTTCACCATATACCTGCCCTTAAAATAAGAGCAGGTATGTTATATATTATTTTATGATTCCTGATTGTTTTTTGGGCGAACTGTTAATACTGGACATGGTGCTTTACGAACAACTAATTCAGCAGTAGAACCAAATAAAACATGCTCTAAACCTGTTCTGCCATGTGTTCCAATAATAATCATATCGAAATTACCAGCTTCAGCTTCTTTTATAATTTCGCTGTAAGGGTTACCCCTTAAGATTTTTGTAGTAAACTCAACTCCCTGTAATTCTGGAGCATTTTTAACAAATTCATCAAACTGTTTTCTTGCACCATCTTCAAAATCAGGGGATAAATTTTGCATTGGCATACCCATCTGTGGAATATAAAATGCAACAATATTACCCTCATCAAAAAGTATATGCACTATCTCAAGCTCAGCACCAAGTAATTTTTTCATCTCAACAGCATAAGCTAAAGCATAGTGAGAAGCTTCTGAAAAATCAGTAGGAAAAAGTATTTTTTTTACAGGACCCATAAATTCCTCCTTATTTATTTACTTTTTCTGACTCTATAAGCAGTTCTTTTATTTCACCTGTTTTATAATCTTTAGGCAAAATTTCTAAAAAACCAAACTCATATGTCAAAAGGATATCATCAGCAGTAATATTTGATGATAAAAGCACAACTGGCATAGATGTATGAATAAATCCTACATTATTCAACATATCCACCATATAAATTTCTTTCATACTTAAATCAGCTATTACTGCATAATAATCGTTACTGTTTAAAACTTCAATAGATAATAATGGGTTTGTAAGACGCTGCAAAGAATAATTATTTGCATCAAACTCAAAATGAAGTCTTGAAAACACATCATCATCATTTGTAATAACAAGAATCTTCTTTACTTCCATGTATCTGATACCCCCATTATATTTTTAAAATTTTCTTCCAATATTTTTGAAAGTTCAGCCATATCCATATTAATATATTCTGATACAAACTTACCAGTATATGAAACATAAGCAGGCATATTTTTTTTGCCACGCTTTGGAACTGGTGCTAAATATGGGCTGTCTGTTTCTATTAAAAGCCTATCCTGTGGCGTCCTTTCTAGTGCATAACGCAAATTATCTGCAGATTTAAATGTAACATTACCTGCATAACTTATATAAAATGAACGGCCTTTAATCCATTCCAATACTTCCATACTGCCATCAAAACAATGAAATATACCCTTTAAATTACTATACTTTTTTTCTGCCCTTTCAAGAACTTCTATTGTTTGACTAGCTGCACTTCTGCTGTGTATAACAATAGGTTTATTATGTTTACAGGCAATATCTATCATATCTTCAAAAACTTCTATCTGTTTTTCTTTTTCAGGGTTATCTTCATAAAAAAAATCAAGCCCTGTTTCTCCTACTGCAATAACTTTTTCATTTTCTGCCAGTTTATAAAACTTATCATAATCTGCTGATTTATTATACTTATCAGCATATTCTGGGTGTAAGCCAACTGCAGTATAAAGCCCTTTATAATTTTTTGATGTTTCTACTGCTAAAATACTATTTTCATAATCAGTGCCTATTGTAAGGCAGCGATATACACCACTTTCTTTTGCTTCATTTATAAATTCTTCTACAGTTCTGCCAAACTCATCATCATGAATATGTGCATGAGTATCTGTCCAAAAAATATTATCCATACTTATTTTATTCTTGTTCCTGCAGGTATACTTTCAGGAAGCTCCATAACAAAATGACGCTCCCCGTTAAAAGCTGCTAAAATCATTCCACAAGATTCTATACCCATAAGCTTTGCAGGCTTTAAGTTTGTAACAACAGCTATTGTTTTACCAAGTAAATCTTCCGGCTTATAGCTTTTTGCAATACCTGAAACTATTGTTCTTCCACCATCACCTACATCTATTTTAAATTTTAAAAGTTTTTCACTTTTTTTCACGTTTTCTACTTCTAATACTTTACCAGCTTTTAATTCCACCTGCTCAAAAACACTAAAATCTATTAAGTTTTCCTGCACAGGATTATTTTCAGGTTTCTTTTGTGATGAATATACTTTTTCAAGCATTTCCTTTTCATCAATACGTGGAAAAATATTTTTTATTTCTCCAAGCATACTGCCTGATTTTAAAAGCTTCATTTTATATATATCCTTTTCTTCTAATACATTAATATTATCATCAGAGCCTATCTGCTTTCTTATCTCCATTGCAGTTTCAGGCATAAATGGGTATATTAAATGGCTTACTGCCCTTAAACCGTCAAGAACAGTATATAAAACAGAACCAAGCCTGCCTTTATTTGCCTCATCTTTTGCTAAAGCCCATGGTTTTGCATCATCAATATACCTGTTCATAGCACTTATACTTTCCCATATACTTAAAAGTGCTTTATTAAATGATAAGTTTGTAATATGCTCATCTGCTTCTTTACTTGATTTTTCTATGGCTTTATATATATTTTCATCAAGTGCATCACTAACACTGTATTCTGGCACTATACCATTAAAATATTTTTTCACCATAGAACATGTTCTTGATACTAAATTGCCTAAATCGTTAGCTAAATCACCATTTATTCGATGTATTAATGCTTTAAAAGAAAAGTCACCATCAAGCCCAAAAGGCACTTCTCTCATTAAAAAATACCTAAAACTATCCCTTGAAAAAGTATCCACAAGCCAAACAGGGTCAATAGCATTGCCCATAGATTTTGACATTTTTTGCCCGTCAACAGTCCACCAGCCGTGAGCAAAAACAGATTTTGGTAACTCTATACCTGCACTCATTAACATAGCAGGCCAGTATACTGTATGAAACCTTAAAATATCTTTACCTACTATATGATAATTTGCAGGCCAGTATTTTTTCCTTTCACTTTCATTATCAAAATAACCTAAAGCTGATAAATAGTTAGTAAGTGCATCTACCCATACATATATAACATGTTTTTCATTTTCTTCCATAGGAATACCCCATGAAAAATTAATACGGCTAATAGATAAATCTTTTAAACCTTCTTTTATAAATGATACTATTTCATTACGCCTTGATTCTGGTCTTATAAAATCTGGGTTTTTATTAATATGCTCCAATATGGCTTCACCATACTTACTCATTTTAAAAAAGTATGATGATTCTTTTAATTTAGAAGTTTCTCTGCCACAGTCTGGACATAAGTTGCCTTCTAAAAGCTGAGTTTCTGTCCAGTATGCTTCACAAGGGGTGCAATACCAGCCCTCATATTCTCCAAGGTAAATATCACCACTTGCCTGCATTTTTCTAATAATTTCCCAGACTGCTTTTTTATGCCTGCTTTGAGTAGTCCTAATAAAATCATCGTTTGATATATTTAATATTTTCCAAAGTTCTCTAAACCTTGCATTATTTCTATCTGCTAATTCAATAGGCTTTATACCCTGCTTTTGAGCAGACTGTTCCATTTTCTGTCCATGCTCATCTGTGCCTGTAAGAAAAAATACATCATAGCCACACATTCTTTTATACCTGCATACTACATCTGATGCTACAGTTGTATATGCATGGCCAATGTGGGGCTTATCATTAACATAATATATAGGTGTTGTTACATAAAAAGTTTTTTGCATATTTATATTAACCTCAAAGTATCACTTACTGTGTCTTGTGATGCTTATTATTTTTATGGCTGTTATGATTATTATTATATTTAGTTGTATCTGAAGAAACATTAATAATATTTTCTTCCTGCTGTAAAAGACCATCAAGGGTATCATTTAATTCAATATATTCAATATCACCATCTTCACAGCCTTCACAACCTTCACAGCCATACTGCTCTTTTTCAAACATAAGGCAGCACATAAGCCTGCCACATACACCAGATATTTTATTAGGGTTCATAATCAAATTCTGGTTCTTTGCCATTTTAATAGAAATATTATCAAATCGGCGTAAAAAATTAGTGCAGCAAAGCTCTCTACCACAAAGCCCAAAGCCACCTATCATTTTTGTAGCATCACGCACACCAATTTGCCTCATTTCTATTCTTGTTCTAAAAACTCTTGCTAAATCACGAACAAGCTGGCGAAAATCTACCCTGCCTTCTGATGTGAAATAAAATGTTATCTTACTTCTATCAAGGCAGTATTCTGCCGATAATAGTTTCATATCAAGCCCTGCATCTGTTGATAATTTTTTACATACCTCAAATGCTTTTGGCTCATCTTTTAAATTTTGCTCTTTAGCACGTAAATCTTCTTCTGTGGCAATACGCAGTATATTTTTCATAACCTGCTCTTCCGGAACCGATATGTTACGTGGTGCAATACATACACGTGCCATATCCTCTCCCTTGTCAGATTCTACTACTACATTATCACCAACTTTTATATCAAAACCATCACACAAAAAGTCATAAACTTTTCCTGCACGTTTAAACAAAACTCCACAAGCGTTATACTCTTTCACCAAATACCTCTATTGTTTTACTTACAAAATCATGTTTTGCTAAGTCCATATTTACATTATAATTTAAACTTCTTAAAATTTCCAGTATATACTCACCATAACGAATATATATACCTTTACCACTGCTTTTATATTCCTGTAAAGCATAGGGATATAAAAACTCTATTACTGCCTTAAATATAAGTATATCATCTATATTTAAAATATACCATGCAAACTTTTTAAAATCTTTATTATTAATATCTTCTAATATATTAAAAAGCTTTAAATCATCTATTAAAAATGCACGTTCAATAGAACCAGCTGATAAATTTACTATTTCATCACTAATACTTCTATTATAAAAACCTGCCACCTCTTTTATTTCATTATCACTTAAAGGTGAAAAATTAATAACACTGCATCTTGAACGAATAGTAGGCAGTATTGTATCATATTTTGATGTAATAAGTAAAAATAAACAGTCTTCCCCCGGCTCTTCTAAAGTTTTTAAAAAGGCGTTACCTGCTACTATATTTGCACCATTTGAAAGCCTTTCCACTTCATCAAGTATAAATATTTTCCACCTGCCAAAAAGACCAGTCATACCAGCAGATTCTGAAATAGCCCTAATATTTTCTATTTTTAACTCTTTGCCCTCATACTCATACAAATCAGCATAAGTGCCTGATTTAACATGCATACAGTTTTGACAATCGCATTCTGAAAAAAATGAGCCTTTAGAACACAATATACTTCTTGCAAGCTCTCCGGCAAAAAGTTTCTTGCCTATGCCACTTATACCTGAAAATATATAACTATGGCTTAAACGACCACTTGTTAAAATTTTCTTAAAAAAATCTTTCTGTTTTTTATGGCCTACTACCTTGCTGCACAATCAGACTTATCTCCTTGCAGTTTTTTTATAGTATGCTCAATGGCAGGCATAATAACAGATAAATTCTCAACTGCACCTTTTGGGCTGCCTGGTAAATTAATAACTAAAGAATTACCTATTGTGCCACATACTGCACGAGATACTATGGCGCTTTTTGTTATTTTAAAACTTTCTGCACGCATAGCTTCTTCAAAACCCGGCAGTCTTTTTTCCAGTAATGGAAGTGTAACATCTGGTGCTATATCTCGTGGTGAAATTCCTGTAGAACCATTTGTTATAATTAAATCTAACTTTTGAGTTTCTGCAAAATCTTTTAAAGTAAGCTCTAATTTTTTCTTATCATCTGCTATTATTTCTTTGCGAATAAATGATGTTGGTAAATTTTCTGATATATATTTTTCTAAAGCAGGGCCTGTTAAATCTTCATACTCTCCCTTGCTTGCTCTATCAGAAAGAGTAATAATACCAACAGAAAAACCAGTTTTACCTAAATCTATAATTTCATCGCCCACCTTTATTTCACCACTGCCACGCACAACACCAAATATACCCTCTTTTGGCATAACACATTCACCAGCATGATAGTATACTGCACATTTGTGGTGGCATATTTTACCTATTTGAGAAATAATAATCTCTACATTATTAATTTTTATTCTATTGCCTACAGGAAAAGAAAGTAAATCAATACCTTCTGTAGTAATGTTTTCTGCAAAATCACCACTTTTTACATCAAGACCTTTTTCCTGCATTTTTTTAACACTCTCAAGTGCTAATAAACTTACCTGCCTGTGCCATTTACCAGCATGAGCATCACCTTTTATACCAAAATCATCTTCTAAAAAAGCTGATGGAACATTTTCTTTTATTACACCTTTTTTTTCACTAACGGATATTGCCTGTATTTTTCCCATACTCATCTCCAAAATTAAATATGACAATTATATATCTTATCAACAAATCTTATTTTATGCAACAAGATAAATTTTGCGAACTTAATTTAATCTTACATGTCTACTTATTATAAGGGTTATATATATGAAATATTTTTTAGTTATTTTATCTATATTATTATTTGCTGCTGCAGGCTATGCTCAAACAAATGTAATAAAAAGCACAAATATCCCTACAAGCAGTAATGCAGTATCTACTATTATAAAAAATAGAACTGCAAAAGATGCTGAAATTAATAGTATTGATAGAGAACTTAATATGTATAAAGGTAACCCTGATGGCTATTCTATGCAAAAAAGCATGGAATTAGAAAAACAAAAAATAGATGTTAGAAATAAATAATTTTCTATATTACATTGTGGTCTTTTTACTATATTATTTATTTTAATCCTTAACCCCTTTATTAATCTGTTGGCATGCTCTTTCCCAAATAAATGGGTAAGAGTATAATGCCCAACAAATTAAATTCCACACTTTATATTAAAATCTATACGTGAAAATTTTCTCTCCACTTTTTTACTTCAAAATTTATTTTTAAAAAAAAATAAGTTTTGGCATGGAGCTTGCTAGTAAAAAAGCGGAGGCGATATTATGAAACGATTAATTACTTTATTATGTTTATTATTAGTTATATCAGGGTGTTCAACAGTTGGCGGAGCTGTTGCAGTTGTAAATCCATTAAACTTTACAAACACTGGTTTTTATCCATTACTTATTATTGGCGAACTGGAAACTAATCTTTCCTCTTTAGTAATAGATAAAACTAAAGCTCATGTTGAAGACTTTAATGTTAACCCTTTTGAAGTTTTACCAGAAAAATCATTAATATATGTTATGCCAGCTATTATAACAAAAAGCTATCAAAAATCATATGATACTTATTATTCAAACCTTATTAAAAGGTATATCCAGCTTAATAACTATGCTGTTATTACTGAAGATATTGCAAAAGCTGATTTCATATTAATGACTACAGTTGCTGAATCTCCAGAAAGAAGAATGGGCACTAACTCATCAGTTGTTTCTATTAGCATTATGGAACAAAATGAAAAGGCAGTTTTCTATTCTACTGTTAGAGTAAACAGTAAATCAGATGAAAATTTTTACTACTACCCTTCAAAATCTGCTAAACCAGTTCATGAACTTACATTATTAGGTTTTGAAGAAATATTTCAATCAGGGCTTCCACAAGCTTTTGGTATAGTGAGGTAATGTGTTATGCAAAACGGATTATATACAGCTACAAGCGGACTTTTAATGCAACAAAATAGAGTGGATTCTATATCCAACAACTTAGCAAATATGAATACTAATGGCTATAAAAGAGATAGAGCAGTTTTCTCAGTTTATAGACCAGAAGATAATAGATACCCACAAAATTATATTAGGCAGTCTCATTATAATAAAACTATTAATACAGTTACATTATTACATGAAAATTCTGCTAATTTTGAAATGGGACCTATTAAAGAAACAGGAAATAAATTTGACTTTGCTCTGCAGCAGGAAAACGCTTTCTTTGCAGTGGATACTCCATGGGGTATAAGATACACTAGAGATGGTGCTTTCACTATTAATGATAATGGCGAATTAGTTACTGCTGAAGGGTTTAAAGTGCTAAGTAGAAATGACCAAGGTGCAGGAAATATTGTGGTTGACCAAAATGCCAGATTTGAAGTTGATAAAACTGGCACGATTTATGCTAATGGTATAGCAGGTGACCAGCTTATGATTGTGGAGTTTGATGATGTTCGTCAGCTTCAAAAAGTTGGTAGAAACCAGTTTGCTGCTGTGGATATTGAACCTACTGATGCAGATAATGCAGGAGTTAGGCAAGGTTACGTTGAGGGAGCCAATGTAGACCCTATTGCTGAAATGGTTCATATGATTGAAGCATCAAGAGGATATGAAATGTATGCAAAAGTAGTTCAAACTCATGATGAAATCAGTCAGAAAGCAGCATCACAAATTTTAACACAATAGTAGTATTGTAAGGAGGAAAATACTATGGTACGTTCACTTTGGACAGCAGCGACAGGCATGCAGGCACAACAAATGAATATTGATAATATGTCTAACAACCTGTCAAACGTAAACACACATGGATTTAAAAAAGGTAGAATATTATTTCAAGACCTTTTATATCAAGACATTAAAGCAGCTGGTGCTGTTACTTCTGCAGGAATTTATCACCCATCTGGTATTCAAATGGGTATGGGTGTTGCAACAGTTGCAATACAAAAAATCCACTCTCAAGGTAACTATGAAAATACTTACAACCAGCTTGATTTAACTATCGAAGGTGATGGATATTTCCAAGTTACTTTGCCTGATGGAAATATCGGTTATATAAGAAGTGGTGCATTTTCTATTGATGCAAATGGTGATGTTGTTACACCAGAAGGCTATCTTTTAGAGCCAGGCATTAATATTCCTGATAATGCATTAAGTATATCTGTATCAAGTGATGGTATCTTCTCTGTAAAACTTCCAGGTGAAGATGAAGAAACAGAGCTTGGTCAGATTGAAATCGCTCGTTTTATTAACCCTACAGGCTTAAGCTCAATAGGTGAAAATATTTACCTTGCTACTGGTGCATCAGGTGCTGCACAAGTGGGTATTCCATCAGAAGATGGTTATGGTAAAGTTCGCCAAGGGTTTTTAGAAACTAGTAACGTTGTTATGGTTAATGAAATGGTTAACATGATTACAGGTCAACGTGCTTATGAAATGAACTCTAAAGCAATTCAAACAAGTGATGAAATGCTTCAGACTGTTGCAGGGCTTAAACGCTAAGGCGGTGTAACATGAAAAAATTATTAATTATAACTACACTTATACTTTTTTCATTCTCTTATGCCTTTGCACAAAAAGAGATAACTATTAATGAAGAATGTGTATATCTTGATGAATTAACTGCAAGCCATGTTCCACACAATAAAGTGCAGTGTGGGATTACTGCAGGCAGCAAAGTAACTATATCAAAAGATATAATACAACAGCATATAAATGAAGCTGGTATCAATGGGACTGTAATTGCTGATGTGGTTGTTTTTAGGCAGTGGGAAAAACTTTCCTATAATAAAGTAGCTGAACTTATTAAAAATGAATATGCTGCAGCGTATCCTGATGTGGAGATTTCCATAGAACAAATAAGAATACCTGATAACCTTTACGATATTAATGACGGCAGATTACAAATAAGCTGCGATACTACAAAACTTGGTGCTGCTTATGCTGAAGCACGTATTGAAAACAGTAAATACCAAATATACTATTACGTAAAAGGTTATAAAGAAGCTTATGTTACTAAAGAAAGAGTAAAAGCTGGCGACAGCCTTGCTGGTAAAGTAATAAAAGAAAAAGTTGATGTTACAAATATTAAAAGTGAACTTGTAACAGATGCTGAAAGTATGGCAGCAAACCGTGCTATGCCTGCTGGGAAAATTTTAACTACTGATTTAGTATCTACACGCCCAGCACTTAAAAAAGGTGAAGCAGTAAAAATTATAGTATCTAATGGAACTCTGCATATAGAAACTCAAGGTGTGGTGGAAGAAAATGCTATGCCTGGGAAAAAAGTTCTTGTTAGAAATACTGCTTCTCAAAAAGTTATTACTGCAAGCTATGTAGGAAACGGTGTTGTAAAAGCAGAATTTTAAAATTAATTAATCGTTACATAAATTTGAGTGTATTTGACTCATAAACATTTTTATCTCCTTACTTTTGTCTGGTTATAGTGGTGTTTCGCTTCCAATTTTAAACACTACTGTAACCAGACAAGTTTTCCCAATACTATTATACTTTATTTTGGCATTACTTTTGCTTAACGTATTATATACAAATATATTTAGGCGGTGAATATATGAAAAGGATATTTTTATTAACTGGTGCATTTGCCATTTTATTATCAGGCTGTGCCAATAAAAACTATGATGATGTTATAACTTCTATACCTACTTCTGGGTATAAATCAGAAATTGAAGCATATAAACTTCAAGAAGCTGAAATGAATAAACCAAACCCTTCCCTTTGGTCTGATGTGGGCTCCAGTGGCACAATATTCCTAGACTATAAGGCAAGAAGAATTGGCGATGTTGTTATTGTTAGAATTGAAGAAGATTCTTCTGCTTCTAACTCTACAAATAATGCAGCAAGTAAAGCTACTACATATAATGCAAATATTACTGCTATGATGGGGCTTCCTAATAACATGGGTGTAAATAACTTTTTAGGTTCAGGTGCAGCATTCCAGCCTACTATTGCAGCAACAACTGGTAATTCCCATCAAGGACAAGGCTCTAATAATAAGTCTGATACATTCACTGCTACTATTGCAGCAAGAATTGTAGATATTATGCCTTCTGGTAACCTTGTAATTGAAGGTAACAGGGAAATTATAATAGACCAGGAAAAACAAACTATTACTTTAAAAGGTATAGTTCGCCAAAAAGATATAGATGCTACAAATACTGTATCATCAAGTGCCATAGCTGATGCACAGATTACTTATACTGGTAATGGTGCTACTTCTCAAGCTACGAAAAAAGGCTGGCTCGGAAAAGTTATAGATGTGGTATGGCCATTTTAATTTGAAAAAAATCACTTTTACATAAACTCATTTCTCACTTCTAAGTCCTGCCTTTATTTATTAAAGGCAGGATTTTATATTGTTAGTATCATTTGATTATTAATAGATAAGTTTTATATTTCTTTGATTACTTTACATGGGTTGCCTGCTGCTACCACATTTGCAGGTATATCTTTTGTAACAACGCTGCCTGCTCCGATTGTTGTATTTTCTCCAATTGTTACTCCCGGGCAAATAACAGCACCACCACCTATCCATACATTATTACCTATTGTTACTTTTTTAGCACTTGTTTTCCAAAATTTTTTGCCGTTTTCATCAATATAATATCTATCCTTACTTGATACTGGATGAGTAGCTGTATATATTTTAACATCTGGAGCTATCATTACATACTCACCTATTTCAATATAGCCAGTATCTAAAAAAGAACAGTTGTAATTTACAAAAGAACCTTTGCCTAAAAATATATGAATACCATAATCACAGTTAAATGGTGCTAAAATATCTGCATCTTCTCCAAGACTGCCAAGCATCTCTTTTAATATTTTAAAATGTTCTTCACTATCATTATAATCAAGGTTATTAAACTTAACAGCCAGATTTTTTGCTTTTGACTGCTTTGCCCAGCAGCCCTTATCCCTGCCGTCATAATGCTGTCCTGAAATTAGTTTTTCATATTCTGTCATTATTTCACTCCATTTCTTTTTTCTTATAAATTAAAAAATTAATACTATTATTACAATATACAATACAGCTTATTTTTTGCCTAAAACTATTTAATTTTATCTTTTTAATGTTTTCATTAGTTCTTTATCTTCTTTTGATACACGTAATGACTCTCTTATTTTCTGCAGTGCTTTATTATATGTAAAATCATCTAACCTATTGTTATATAAATAATTTAAAGTATAATCTCTATATTTTACAAACATTACAGATATAAGCCAGGCTGCTGCCATTTGAGTATAATATTTATCAAAAGTTTCTGTTTCTAATATTTCTTTTATTTTATCTAAATATTCTTCCCTTATAAACGAGTTTAAAAGCATAACTATCATAAACCGTGTTTCATATTCGTTTTTAGAAAATCTATATTTCATTATAAAGTCATATACTTTTATAAGCTCATACTCTTTAAATTTAAATGATGAAATAACTATATCACAGCCAGACCAGTCATATATTTTTGGGATATATTTTTCAAGCATGGTAAATTTTTCTTCCAGTGGTGCTTTCATATATGCTATAACTATTCCATAAAGCAAAAATTCTTCATGAGTATCAATAATATAATTATCAAGAAAATCTTTTCCATTTGTTTTTGCTATTTCTTTTGCCAGCTTTCTAATATAAGGCACTCTAACCCCTGTTACATTTTTAGCAACAGGTGAAATTTTTTGAAAAAATACTGCATTGCTGTTATCAGCACCTAATTTCATGTGATTTTTTATGCTATTTATATCCATATAACACCTAAAAAAATGGTATGAGATATACTCATACCATAAGGAGTGTTGAAAAAACTATTTATGTTATTGTCTACAGTAATATACTCAAAATGATTTTTTAGAACCAGTGGTATAACTGCATTATACCACTAAAATTATATATGCAAATTATATTATTTTCCAAGTAACTGGTTATAGACTTTTCCACTTTCTTCTAAAATATTTGCATGAAGAGAGTTACCGTGAGCGTCCATTGTAACAATAACAGGAAAATCTTCCACATCTATTACCCAAAATGCTTCTGGTGTCCCAAATTCTTCCATCATAAAAACTTTTTCCACCTTTTTAACTCTGGAAGCTGTTACAGAACCAGAACCACCTATTGCATGAAGATATACTGCCCCATGCTCTTTAAGACCTGCTAAAGTTTTAGGCCCCATACCACCTTTACCAATAACTGCACGAACTCCATATTCGCCAATTACTGTGCTTTGGTATGGTTCTTCCCTAGATGATGTTGTAGGACCAGCTGATACAAATGACCACTCACCCTTGCTGTCCTGTTTTACTACTGGACCACAGTGATATATAACAGCATCTTTTAAATATTCACGAATAAAGTCTGGTTTTTCTTCCACCATTAATTTGTGAGCTGCATCCCTTGCTGTTACAATTCTACCAGAAAGAAGGACAGAATCACCTACTTTTAAAGATTTTATTGTTTCTTCTGAAATTGGAGTAGTTATTTTAAGCATAAGTCACCTCACCATCTTTAATAGTCATCATTTTTCTTCTGTTTGCCCAGCACATATATGCAATGGATACATAAAATGTAGCAGGGTGACGGTGTTGATAGCCAATAAATACTTCTAATGCAGTAGTTTTGCCACCAAAGCCCATAGGACCTATACCTAATTTATTAATATCTTTTAAAACATTTTCTTCTAAAGCTGCCACTTCTGGGTCAATATGCCTTTCTCCCATTTTTCTAAAAAGCTGTTCTTTTGCTAAAATGTGAGATAATGCCCTGTCCCCACCAATACCAACACCAATAATGCCCGGTGCACAGCCTTGACCTTGAGCATTATATATTGCATCTATAATACATTTTCTAACGCCTTTTAAATCTCTGCCAGCACCAAGCTGAATATCTGGCAGTCTGTATTGAGTGCCACAGTTTTCACAGCCGCCGCCTTTTTGCATAAAGCGAATACGAGTGTAATCTTTATCCCATTGATGAAAATGGATATATGGTGCATTTGTTCCTGTATTATTACCACTGTTTTTACCAGTAACAGGGTCCACAGCATTAGGGCGAAGATATTGTTTTGCAGTAGCTTCCTTAACAGCTTCACCTATGGCATCAATAAATACTTTCTCTTCACCACCTGCTTTATAGTCTACATAAAATATTAATGCACCAGTATCCTGACATATTGGTGTAGACTGACTTCTTGCAAGTGAAATGTTTTCAATAATAGTATTTAATGCATTTCTTGCAGGGCTGCCCTCTTCTTCATTTAATGCTGCCGCCTTAATTGCTTCTTCCACATCAGTTGATAGATTGGTTGATGATAAACGTATCATTTCTAGAATTTGACCTTTTAAATCCATATATCCCTCACCATATTTATTGTATTATTTATTTTCATAATATAACACTTATTTATTATTAATACAAATTGCACTTATAATCAATAAAAATATTTGCAATAAAATTTATTAAAAATATTTTTTTAATTTTTTTCATTTTTTATTAGACTATTTTTATAAGTTGGATTAGAATAGTATTTGCAATAGAAAAATATTAAAAAATATAATTGCATTTTACTAAAGTCTAAGAGGAGGCTTATTGTTATGGAATTTAAAAGACCTAAAATTGCTTTAATTGGTGGCGGACAAATTGGCGGCGTTATGGCTCAACTTATTGCTAAACGCGAACTTGGTGATGTTGTTATGCTTGATATTGTGGAAAACTTACCACAAGGTAAAACTCTTGATATTGCTGAGGCTTCTAAAACTGACCATTTTGATGTTTCTGTTTCAGGAACTAATGATTATAAAGATATTGAAGGTGCAGGCGTTGTTATTGTAACTTCAGGTGTGCCTAGAAAACCGGGCATGAGCAGAGATGACCTTTTAGGCATTAACTCTGGTATTATTAAAAGCGTTGGTGAAAACATTAAAAAATACGCTCCAGATTCTTATGTTATCGTTATTTCTAACCCACTTGATGCTATGGTTACATTAATGAGACAAGTTACTGGTTTTCCTGCAAACAGAGTGTTAGGTCAAGCTGGTGTTCTTGATTCTTCTCGCTTTGCTTCTTTTATTGCATGGGAATTAGGTGTATCTGTTAAAGATGTATCTGCATTAGTTTTAGGTGGCCACGGCGATACTATGGTTCCACTTGTTAGATATGCTAACGTTGCTGGTATCCCTGCATTAGAACTTTTTGAAAGAAAATATAAAAGTGCAGAAAAAGCAAAAGAAGTTATGGCTAAAATAGTTGATAGAACTGCAAAAGCTGGTGGCGAAGTTGTAGCACTTTTAAAAACTGGCTCTGCATTCTATTCTCCTGCTGCTTCAGCTATTGAAATGGCAGAAGCTATTATTAAAGACCAAAAAAGAGTTTTGGCAGTATGTGCTTATCTTGACGGCGAATACGGTGTTAATGGCTACTATGTAGGCGTTCCTGCTGTGCTTGGTGGCAAAGGTGTTGAAAGAATTGTTGAGCTTACTTTAAATGATGAAGAGCAGGCACTTTTTGATAATTCTGTTAATGCTGTTAAACACTTAATAGATGATATGAAAAAATTAAACCTTTTATAAAATATATGGGCTGCCTTTTTTGAGGCAGCCCTTTTTTATTGCTTACTAACCATACCCTAATTAAATCTATTTCCTACGCTTCTGTTTCATCTTCGGTTATGTGATGGTCATGTTTATATATTTTATCAATAATAATGGCTACAGCACCATCACCTGTAACATTTGTAGCTGTACCAAAGCTATCCATTACAATATATAAAGCAAACATTAATCCATAAAGCTCTGGACTAAAACCAAGCACACTTGTAAGAGCAGCCTGCGCTGTAACTATTGCACCACCCGGAACTCCCGGAGCTGCAACCATTGCAACTGCTAAAGTAAAAATAAATGCTACAATTACTCCAAAAGTAATTTCTGTTCTTTTTACAACTTCCCTTTTTTCTACCACATTTACTTTACTTTTTTCACCTGCATCATTAATGCTGGCACTTGCTGTTATTTCTGTGGCTGGCTTAACTTCTTCTACTACTTTATATTCTATAACCATACCGTGTGTGTATATTATAGCAAAAGCACAGGCTACAATTTTTAACATAGAGCCTGATAAGTTAATTGTAGCACAAAGTGGTATAACAAAACTTGCTATTGAACGGCGAACACCATTTGATAAAGTAGCTTCCAAAGTTACTGGAATTGTTGCTGCTGAAGATGATGTGCCCAATGCTGTTATATATGCAGGCATCATTTTTCTTAAAAGCGTAATAGGGTTCTTTTTGGCAACAATACCTGCTATTGAAAAGAATATTAAAAGCAGAACTACTGTTAATATGAAAATTAATATAATAATTTTTATAAATACCACTAAAACTTTTCCAATTTCACCAATGTAAGTTATATTCATAAATATTGTTAAAATATAAAATGGTAAAAGTGGTATAATAACGGAAACTATTATTTTATTTATTATTATTCTTAAATCATCTATAACGTCCATTAATTTATCTGTTTTTGTAACAGCTAAACCAAAACCAATAACAAATGCAAAAATCAAAGCTGATGTAACAGAAAGAACTGGTGGCATATCTAAAGTAAAATATGGTGCAATAGAGTTTTCCACATGAGCATTAGTTTGGAAAATAGTAGCATTATCAAGCATAAATGGGTATATTAAACTTGTTACAAAATAAGTTCCAAAACCAGAAAATAGTGTGAATATATAAGCTATTGCAACTGTAATAAGTAATAGTTTTCCAGCATCTTTTCCTAAATGACCAATACCCGGAGCAACAAGCCCTACAACTAATAAAGGTACTATAAATGACAAAAAGTTACTAAATAATTTACCTAATGTTATTAAAAGCCTGCCAAACTCTTCTCCAAAAGGGATAATTTTAAATAAGAAACCTAATATTATACCTAATATGATTGCTATTACAATTTTAACAAGTAATGCACTTTGAAACTTTAATTTGTCCTTATTCTGAGAATCTGTATTATTCATAATAACCCCATATATAGTATTTGCATAAAAGCATTTTTAATATTAAACTAATCTATGAAATTTGTAAATAATTTAATCAAAAATGTAACAAAATTATAGATTATGCAATTTATATGATTGCAAAAAAATATTTTAGTATATAAGATTATTTTAATTTATTAATAAACAGGTGAAAAATGAAATCTTTTTTGAAAAAAACTGCTGCTTTTATATCAGCTCTAGTTATATTATTTATTATTGCTTCCATATTTTTGGTATTTTATACACGTCACCATCTTGAATTTAATGCGGCAAATAAAGATATGGATAAAATTGTTATATATGGAGATGTGCGTTCTGGTTATTTAACCCATAAAAAAATAGCAGATATGATTTATAATGAAAAACCAGATATGGTTCTTTTTACTGGTGATATTGCTTCAAACAGCAGAAACTATATTCACTACCTGCAGTTTGCCTTATTTGAAAAAAAATTATGGGATAATGCAGAATATTACCCAGTCCGTGGCAACCATGAATCTACATACTGGCTATATGATTTGTTTTTTGAGCTGCCTAATAATTCTACATATTATTCATTTGATAGAATGGGTATGCACTTTATTGTCCTTGAATGCTGGGACGTTTTTAATCCATTAGATGAAAAACAGCTTGCATGGTTAAAAGAAGATTTAGCAAAAAATGATGGCAAACCAATATCTGTTGCTATGCATGTTCCACTTTTTACTTCAGGCAAATATGAGCCTTATGATGCACCTTATCTATTAGAACTTTTTGATAAGTATAATGTGCTTTTTGTGTTTTCTGCTCATGTTCATTCTTATGAACGCTCACTTTATAAAGGTACAAATTATGTTGTAACTGCTGGTGGGGGTGCTCCATTATACCCTGTTACAAGAGATAATCCTTATAAAATATTTAGGCAAAATATTCACCATTACACTGTTCTTGAAAAGAAAGATGATGTATACACATTAAGAGCAATAGATATTAATGGTAATGAAATAGATAATGTTTCCACATCTTTAAAAAGTGTTTTAGGTAATAAAAAATGGTTAGTTCAATGATTTTAGATATTTTGTATGTTTTTCTATTTATTTTATGTGCTTTAATTGCACTTATTTTAATTACTTATTTTCTTGTTCGCCACAGGTTAAAATTTGATAAAAATAATAAACATATGGATAAAATAGTTATTTATGGTGATGTGCGTTCCAGTTATAAAAACCATAACCGTATTATTAACTTAATTAAAAAAGAAAATCCTGATATGATTTTATTTACTGGTGATATTGCTTCCAACAGCCATAATTTCCTGCATTTTCTTATATACAGCCTTATTGAAAATAAAATATGGCGAAAATGCGAATATTATCCTGTTCGTGGTAACCATGAATCTGAAATCCACCACTACCAGATATTCTTAGATTTACCAGATAATAAAACATATTATTCATTTGATAGAATGGATATGCATTTTATTGTCCTTGATGTAATAGATGAAAGTATCCATAATGAAGTAATATCATGGCTTAAAAAAGATTTAGAAGAAAATAAAGATAAAAATATTTCTGTTGGTATGCATTACCCACTTTTTACATCAGGCAAATATTACCCATATCACGCACCTTATCTTTTAGAACTTTTTGATAAATATAATGTTATATTTGTATTTTCAGCACACGTTCATTCTTATGAACGCTCACTTTATAAAGGCACAAATTATATTGTAACTGCCGGTGGTGGTGCTCCATTATACCCTGAAACTATTACAAATGAATATAAAGTATGCCGTGTTAATAACCACCACTACTGTGTTATGACATATGATAATAATGAATATAAAATTAAAGTAATTGATATTGATGGAAACCAAATAGATGAGTTTTCTTCATCAAAAGCAAAAGTAATTGCAGGTAAATTATGAGTAGATATTTAAAGCTTTTTTATGCTGTCCTTATTGGGCTTATTATTTTCTCACTTTTTAGAATAGGTATATTAATTGCATATTTTGACCAGTTTAAAGATAACTCATTTACTCAAATATTATTTGCAATGCTTCATGGAACAAGGTTTGATGCATCTATTTTTTTAACAATAATATTACCTTTTATTGTTCTTTTACTACTGCCTGTAAATAATAGAATATATGAAAAAATAGTATACTGGGCAATGTATGTTGTATATTTTTTAATGATAATATATTTAATGATAGATGCAGTTTATTTTGGGTATGTATCACGTCATTTGGCAGGGGAATTTGCACTACTTGGTCAAGATAAAGAGTATATTTCCACTATGGGATTTGAGTATTGGTGGCTTGTTGCTCTTGTTTTTCTTTTTGGTTTTATATGTGCATATTTTTGGAATAAATTTGTGCGTATTGAAATAAAAAAATCAGAATATAATAAAAAAGCAAATATAAAATCAGCCCTGTATTTTTTACTTGCTGGTATTATTGTGTTTATTTTAATTAGAAGTAGTTTTGATATTAAGCCAATAAGCACAATAAATGCGTTTGTTAGTGGCAGCAATGCTCTTGGAAACCTTACATTAAATGGGCTTTTTACATCTATTAGATATATGACTGAAAATAATAATGTAAATACAGATATATATAACTTTTATGATGATAATGAAACCCATGAATTTATGTTATCACAAAAAAGTGGCAAATGTGAAAAACCATTTAAATTTGATGGTAAACCAAATATTGTATTTATTCTTTTAGAAAGCTGGAGTGCTTATTATGTAGATTCGTTTAATGGAAATAAAGGAAAATCTCTCACACCTAATTTTGATAAATTAGCAGAAAATGGTATAAAATTTATGAATCATTATTCTCCAGAAAGAAGAAGTATTTCTGCAATCCAAGCTATATTATTAGGTATTCCACCTATGGATAATATACCACGACTTGGTTTTGGGCTGGAGACTATTTCAGGAAGTGGTAATCTTGCTTCTAACCTTTATAAAAATGGGTATGATACTGTTTTTATACAGTCATCAAAACGTAATTCATTTTATTTAGATGTTATTGCAAAATCTGTTGGTTTTAAAGAGTATTATGGTATGGAAGATTTAGATGAAATACTTGATTATCCTGATAAAAAAGCATCGCAGTTTGGCTGGGACTATGAAACATATATGAAGCTTTATGATGTATTAAAGAATAAAGGTAAAGATAAGCCATTTTTTGCATTCTTATTTACTGGCACAACACACATACCATATGCAGAGCCAAACAGTATAAACGTAAAATTTCCACATAATTCTGGTGATGAAAATGGGTTCAAAAATACCCTTGTTTATGCTGACTGGAGTTTAGGCGAATTTATGAAAAAAATGGAAAATGAGCCTTACTTTAATAATACTATTTTTATATTTACAGCAGACCATGTTCTTGGTAAATTTGAAAAACAAGAATTTCCAGAAGACTACCACGTGCCACTTTTAATATATTCGCCTGCATTTAAAGGGAAAAAAGAATATACTTTTACAACAAACCATATTGATTTGGCTTCCACTATACTTGATATAGCAGGTCTTTATACAAATAGGTCAGAATATATTGGAGATAGTGTTTTTTGTAAAGATAATGAAAGCTTTAGCATTGTTCACAGCTATGGTTCTGCAAAAATTATAAAAAATGATAAATGGCTTATTCATTCTTTTGCAAATATACTAGAAACAAGTCCAGAAGATATGAGTGAAGAAGAAAAAAATAATCTGGCAAAATTACTGCTTTCCTATTATCAGGAAAGCCACAATATTTTAATGGGGAAATATAAATGAGAGCCTTTTTAGCTATTGAAATACCATCAGAAATACGAGAAAAATATGCCTCATTATGCAGGGTATTGAGAAAAAATAGTGTGCTTTCATTTGTTTCTCAGGAAAAAATGCATATTACTATTGCTTTTTTTCCTGATTTACCCGCATCTAAAATTAATGATGTTATGAGTATTTTTAAAAATATTGACTTAAAACCCTTTACAATTAATTGTGATAATATAGGTCTTTTCAAAAGAAAAGGAATACCTTCTACTATATTTATTAAAATATTATCAGAAAATTTGTATGAATATACTAAACAAATACATAATTATTTAATGGATTTAAATATTCCTTTTGATAACAGGAAGCCTTTCACACCCCATATTACACTGGCAAGAATTAGAGAAATGATTAATGAAGACTCTTTTATGAAAGATTATAGAGTAATTGTTCAGCAGTTTGAAAAAAGCAGCTTTACAGCAGAAACTATTAATTTATATTCCAGTGATATGATAACTTATAAAATACTTGCATCACATAATTTTAGGGATATTGATGCTGATAATATAGAAAATATTTAAAGTAGAATAATGCTATACTATATTATATAACTAAAAATAACACTATAATCAAAGTAGGTATTATTATAATTTATAAAAAAAGTCTGGCAAATATAATTTACCAGACTTCTTGTAATATATTTATTTTTCTTTATTATTAAGAAATTCTTCTTGATATTTTTCCATGATTTCAATAGATACATTAAATTCAACTATTAAAACTTTAAGCAGCCCAATCATTACAGCAAAAAGTTCTCTGTGTTTTAAAAAGAGCATTGTATCTCTTTCCACACCATTATCTTTACTAAATTTTATATAATTTATATCCTGTAGAATTTTAATATAAATTGATTGAACATAATGCATGACAATATAATAAAAATCTTTTCCTACAAATTTTAATGGTATTTTTACCACTTCATCAAGATTTTTCTTATAAACTTCCACATCTTCCCCTTGTGGTTCACAGTCTGTTCGTCTCATTATCTCTTCAATAATTGCACATTTATTTAACCCGTCCTGACATACTTCTATTATTTCGTTACAAAACTTATTGGCATGATGAAGTTTTTTTAAAGTTTCTTTAATATTTTTTTCTTTCTCTTTTTGTTTAGGGTATTTTAAAGCTCTTTTAATAGTATTGGTTGTATCAATATTAGTTGTTATATATTTATCTATAGCTTCTTGAAATGTCATAATTTGGGTTCCATGGATTTTTGCTCCACCTTCTGTAGCATTAATAACAGTGCCTTTAAATGATGCTACATCTCTTTCGTAATGGAGTAAGAACTGTTTATACCATACATTTGTTTTTACTTTTTCTTGATAGTTACCTTCAAGTTCTATCATACCAGAAAGAATTGCTTTCTGTTGTGTCCCGTAATGGAAACCTTCTGCGTGTGTTTGTAAATCATCTGTTACGGCTAAATCCTGCCCGATAAGTATGATTGGATCACACCCTAAGTATTCTAACACCTTAAATGCCATATTACCTGCAGATGGTCCAATATCTAATATACCACGTTTAATATTAAGCCAGTCAAAAGTAGCAAAATTACGGTAAACAATTATTTTATCCCCCGGAAAGTTTGCATAAGTTTCAGGAACAACAACAGGGCAGGCTGCTAAATATGAATCTTTAACATCTTCTGGTGTTAGCCCTTCAAACAAATAAGATGTTTGAATAACACGCTCTAAACTTGTAACCATATGAGCTGGTGGTAAGTTATTATTTTTTAAAATCTTAACACTACCATCTGCTGCACATATTACAGCTTTCTCTCTAATATCTTTTAATAAGTGCATATTTTTATTTAATGAAGGACCTGAAGCCACAACTATACCAGGTTTTCCTTTAAATATATTTTCAAGCTCCAATATTCCCGGATTATCAATAATTGTAGGAATATTTCTTAATGTGTATTTTATACCTAGAAGGCTGTCCTGTGGGTCATTACCATATAAAAGTAGAACCTGCTGTATACCTTCTTTTAATAACTGTAATGCAGATGAATAATATTCTCTGTTACCATAATAACAAATTGGCTGTTCTAATATATTAATAGCCTTAAGATAGTGAATATTTACGCTCATATTTAAAAAATTAAAAATATAAGGATAAGATTCCCTTATATTTGGACCACCAACAAAATGAACATTAGGGCTGCTTAATAAATCTGTATATTTTACTGCACTAAAAGCGGTTTTTAAAAGTTCCACATCACCTTCTATAATCATAACCCTTGCATGTGGAAATTTATTAATGTATTCATATACTTCATAACCAAGCCCAAAACCTAGAAATACAGCCACATCACCAAGTCTGATTTTTCTATTTTTTATATCTAATTCTGCAACTCTAAATGGGTCAATATTATTATAAAAATTTTTATTAAATTTAAGGTCTACCATTGAAGGAAGTTTATCTTTTCTTTGAGATGGTGCAATAACATATCTTCCTGTTAGTTTTGCACTATTTACAAGTTCTGCAAGCTGAGGATTTCTTTTAGCAAGCATCTCAATATTACTTTTATAAGGCATTTTATTCTCCACTTTCTATTAAATTATCACTTATTGGTGTATATTTTTTTATTTTATTTTTTGCTTTTTTGCCAATAATGTTTTTTATATATTTAGGGCTTATTCCAAGGTGTGGTCTATAAGAACCTATATTACTATAAGAAAAAATTTCATCTTTTTCAATATCTTTTACAGCATATAAACTTCGCATAAAACTTCTTCCCTTAATTGAAGCTTCACTTACTTCATAATCTGCCTTACCTATGGCACTTTCTGCTGCTCTTATATCATCTACAAATTTTTTAAACTGACTTTCATCTAAAGAAAATGCACTATCTGGTGAATTTATTGATTTATCTAAAATAAAATGTTTTTCCACCATACAGGCACCTAATGCAACAGATGTTATTGCAACAGCATTATTTAATGTGTGGTCTGAAAGCCCTGTTAAACAGTTAAAATCTTTAGCCATAACCTGTATCATTTTTAAGTTTGCTTCATTTACAGGAGCTGGGTAACTGGAAGTGCATTTAAGTAATATTATATCATTATTTTTAGCATTTCTGCAGGCTGCAACAGCATCTTCAATTTCATGTTTATAGGCAACTCCTGTAGATAATATTACAGGTTTTCCCTTTGATGCTGCATATTCTATTAAAGGAATATCATTAATCTCAAAAGATGCAATTTTATAAGCAGGCATATTTAATGTTTCTAAAAAATCAACAGCTGTCTTATCAAAAGGGGAAGAAAAACATATAATACCATTATCGCAGGCAACCTGCTGCAATTTTTCATGCCAATGCCATGGAGTGTGAGCTTTGTCATATAATTCATAATAAGATATATTATCCCACAGTGTGCCACCCTTTATTTTAAAATCATCACTGTCACTATTTAAAGTTATGGTATCTGCTCTATAAGTTTGTAATTTTACAGCATCTGCTCCAGCTTTAGCTGCTGATTCTATAGTTTTGCAGGCTAAATCTAAATCACCATTATGATTAGCAGAAAGCTCTGCTACAATAAAAGTTTTTCCAATGCCAAGTTCAAAATCTGCTATTTTCATATTAATCCTAATTTATATATTATTAAATTATTTTTTTTATTTATTTTTTGAAATCCTGCTTTTAATATACAGTGTTTTGAGATACTATTTTTTTTTAACACTTCCATATAAACTTCGTTTATTAAAAGTATATTAGAAGCATAGTATTTTGCTGTCTCTATTAATATATTACCTATGCCTTTAGCAGCAATATATGGGTTTTTATAATAACCTATATATGCACTTTTTTTATGTATATGAGTAAAACTTATGACACCAATATTAAGCTTTTCAAATTGCACTACAAAATATAATTTTGATAAATCTTCTTTTAGTGAACAAATAAATTTATAATGTTCATCAATATCTATAATTTCAATATTTTTTGAGTTTAAACGTACATCTATATGATTACGCCATAGTAAAATTTCATTTATCAAACCAATATTGCAATTTGTAAAATTTTTTAATCTTACATTATCATATTTGCAGTTTGTCAGCACTAAATCAATATCATCAAGATAATTATTTCCCCCCCCCATTATTAAATTCTTAACTAGTGTATTATATCCATTTTCTATAAGAAGACTCATAAACTTTTCTTTATCTTTTAAATAATGCAGGCTTCCATTTCCATGCTGTTTTTTACTTTTTATGCTGCCTGTTAGTATATCTTCAATATTATCATTAAAAAGCATAACTATCTCATTTATTAGCCTGTCATAACTTGTTTTCAATGTATCTGTTTCCACGTTATCTTGAACTTCTTTTTGAACGATTATATCACCAGTATCAAGCCCTCCATCTATATAATGAATTGTTACACCTTTGGGAGTATTTTCAAGATAGCTCCATAAATTAGGATCAGCTCCCCTGTTATATGGAAGCAGGGAAATATGAAGGTTTATTATTTTATTTATAAATTTATCAATAATATCTTTTTTGATAATATGGCGGTAACTAAAACTTATTATAAAATCATAATTTTGCACCATATCAAGTGATATTTTATCACAAATTATTTGAATATTATGACCTGCACTAATTAATTTATCAGCAAGTAAATTACTTTTTTCTCCCAGTAGCAATATATTCATTTTGCTCTCTCTAATATTCTATATGCATTACTCATTCCATTAAGTTTTAAAAGTTTTAAAGCCTCATCTATTTCTTCTTTTTCACTTTTAAATACATATTTTTGATATACACTTTTATTTAACTCTTTTAACCAGCTATTATTATTAAATAATTGAATTATATCTTTATATGTAAAATCATCACCCAGCATAAAATATACAAGGTTTATTAATGCATAATCTTCATTAGTATCAACTGTTATTCTAATATCTGAATAGTTATTGCCACCATCTTCTACTACATCTATTTTAGAAAAATTATCACTTTTTCTTACATGCCATGTAACATGCTCTCTAACTCTTATATCTTTTTCTTCCCTGTCTGTTTTTTTAAGTGCATCAAGTGTTACAACTTCTGTATCAAGCCCGTGAGGAAATGTGCGTTTTTCCACATTTGATACGTAATCAGCCTTTGAATTAATATGTTCATCTATACATTTTTTTATAACATTATAATCAATACATGGGCAGTCTGCTGTAATTCTCACAATTCGTTCCACATTATATTTTTCTGCTGCACCAATATATCTTAAAAGCACATCATCAAGACTGCCTCTATATACTTTTGCTCCGTATTTTAAGGCTTCTTCAGCTGTTAAATCATCTTCTGCTAAATCACTTGTTGCAAGAATTACATTATCACACGCTTTTTGTGAACGCATAATAACACGCCCAAGCATAGAAATATTGCTGTCAGCAGGAATAGGCATAACCACTTTATCTTTTAATCTGGTAGAAGAACATCTTGCCTGAATAATTATACCAGTATTCATAACTAACTCGCCAATGCTTTTTTTATATTATCTATTAAAAATTCTAACTGACTGTCAGTTAAAGCAGGATACATTGGTAAAGACAACTCTCTTTCATAAAACTCATATGCTTTTGGTGTATCTTTATAACTATAACCTAATTCTTCATAATATGGGTGGCATGTAACTGGCATATAATGTATTTGGGTAAAAATATTATTTTCTTTTAAAGAATAATAAACATTATCTCTTATAGCTTTACTTTCAAAAAGAACAGGAAATAAATGCTGAGAATTTATTCTATCATCATATATCTTCTGCGTTTTAATATTCATATCTTTAAAAGCATTATTATAAATATCTGCAATTTCACGTCTTCTTTTAATAAAACCATCTAATTTTTTTAACTGGGATATACCTAAAGCAGCCTGTAAATCTGTCATTCTATAATTATACCCTAACATTTGCATTTCATGATATGTTGGACTTGTTGGTTTATTTTTAAAATTTTCACGAACAATACCATGGCTTCTTAAAGCGATACATTTTTTATAAAGAGTTTCATCCTGCAGTAATATTGCTCCACCTTCTGCTGTTGTAATATGCTTAACTGGGTGAAAGCTAAAAACAGCAGCATTAGAATACTTTAAACTTCCTGTTTTACTTCCTTTATAACTGCTTCCTATACTGTGGCAGGCATCTTCTACCACATATAAATTATGATTATCTGCAATATTTTTTATATCCTGCATATTGCATGTAAGCCCTGCATAATGAACAGGGGCTATAATTTTTGTATTATTATTGATTAGTTTTTCGATATTTTTTTCATCTATTAAAAAATCATCTAAACTAATATCTGCAAATTTTGGTTTTCCACCAAGATATAAGCATGCATTACTTGTAGCTGCAAATGTATTTGGAGTTGTAATGATTTCATTATCTTTTTCAAGACCTAAGGCATGATATATAATATGAAGTGCAGCAGTGCCAGATGATACACAAACTGCATATCTTGCACCAGTATATTCTGATAATAATTTTTCAAATAAAGGGACATACTGCCCTTGAGTAATGCTTTCTGATTTTAAAGCATCAATTACAAGTTTTATATCTTCATCGTCAATAAACTGCCTGCCATACGATATTTTATCCATATTATTTTGCCATTTCTTTTAATTTTTTTTCTACTTCTGTTGCAATATTTCTTAAAAAATCAGCGTCCATTTTTTCTGGATTATTATCACTTGAATAGCAAAAATTCTCTGGCAGTTTTGTTCCTTTTTTACAAATTTTACTTTCATTAGTCCAGTTAACAAATTCTGGCATAATCCTGTAATGGTCTTCATATTCTATTGTATGGCGTGCATCATCTGTAGGTATCATAACTTCATGCATTTTTTCACCAGGTCTAATACCTATATCTTCTATCTGACACTCTGGAGCAATAATTTTAGCAAAATCTTCCATAGAAATAGATGGTATTTTTGGAACAAATATCTCACCGCCTTCCATCTCTTCAAATGCTTTTATAACAAGCTCAATAGCTTTTTCAATAGTTATCCAAAACCTGGTCATCTGCCTGTTTGTAATAGTTATTTTACCTGTTGCTTTCTGCTCTAAAAATAAAGGAAGCACAGAACCACGGCTGCCTAAAACATTACCATAGCGAACTACGCTAAATCTTGTAACTCTGCCACCTGCATAAGAATTACCTGCTACAAAAAGTTTATCACTGGCTAGTTTTGTAGCTCCATATAAATTTATAGGGTTTGCAGCCTTATCTGTTGATAATGCCACCACTTTTTTAACACCTGCATCTATTGCTGCTTCAATTACATTTTCAGCACCTAAAATATTTGTTTTAATAGCTTCAAAAGGGTTATACTCTGCTGCCACCACTTGTTTTGAGGCTGCTGCATGCACTATATAATCAACTCCGTAAAAAGCTCTGTTTAAACGTTCTCTATCTCTAACATCACCTATAAAAAACCTTAAATTTGGAATATCTTTAAAAGCACGAGCCATCTCATACTGCTTAAATTCATCTCTGGAAAAAATAATGATTTTATTAGCTTTATAATTTGAAGCCACATATTTTACAAACTGTTTTCCAAAAGTTCCAGTGCCACCAGTAATTAAAACATTTTTTCCATTAAACATTATTCTTCTCCAATCTAATTTTGTGAAACAGATATAACATGCTTATAACTGCGTATTTTTTCGGACAAAGTATTTGCCTGCTGTTTACTTGTAACCATAACAACAAAGTCCATTTTAGCAGTGCCATCGCCATAGTTTTTTATATTCATCTCATAAATATTTAAGCCCATATCTTTAATAATGGTTGATATTTCCACAAAAACTCCCGGAGTATCTTCTAAAATAGCTCTAAATTTTAAAGGCATACTCACTTTTTGAGAGCTGTCCCACTCTACATCTACAAGCCTGTCTTTATTATTTTCAAGCCTTGTAATATTTGGGCAGTCTGCCTTATGTACAATTATCCCCCTGCCAGTTGATACATAACCCTTCACTAAATCTCCAGGAAGTGGAGAGCAGCATTTAGCAGTTTTTATCATCATATTATCAACACCAGTGATTTTAAAAGGTTCTGCTTTTTTAGTGGTGCTTTGTTTCACCTCTATTTCTTCATCTTTAACTTCTGGTAAAAATACATGTAGCAATTTTCTTGCCGATATTTGACCAAATCCCACATGGGTAATAAGCTCATCTAATGTATGAAGTGAAAATTTATCCAGTGCTTTTTTTACATTTTGTTCATCATTAAAAACTTCTTCAAACTCAAGACCAGCCTGCTTAAATTCTTTATTTAAAAGCTCTTTACCTGTAAGCATTGCTCGTTCAGATTCTTTTTTACGTAAAAAAGCACTTATTCTTGAATGAGCTCTGTTTGTTTTTACAATATTCAGCCAGTCTTTGCGTGGTTCTTGAGTCTGAGATGTTAAAATCTCCACTTTATCACCACTAATAAGCTTTGCTTTTAATGGTGCTATTCTGCCATTAATTTTTGCTCCAACACAAGTATGACCAATTTGTGAATGTATTGCATATGCAAAATCAATAGGTGTTGAATCAACTGGAAGTTCCACCACATGCCCATGTGGTGTAAATACAAAAATCTGCTCCCTAAAAACATCTTCTTTTATAGCATTTACAAATTCGGTTGGTGGTTTTTCTTTATTATCTTCTTCTAATGCACGCCTAAGCCATACAAACTGCTTATCTTCTTTTGGATTAAAAATCCTGCCCTCTTTATATGCCCAGTGGGCAGCAACACCTTCTTCAGCTATTTGGTGCATTTGCCTTGTACGTATTTGAAACTCTACCATCATTCCACCAGGCCCCATAACAGTTGTGTGTATTGACTGATACATGTTTGCTTTTGGGTTTGCTATATAATCTTTTATTCTATGTGGTATGGGTGTCCATAATGAATGGATAATTCCTAGGGCAGAATAACAGTCTGATTTTGTTTCCACTATTACACGTAATGCTAAAAGGTCAAAAATATCCTCAAAAGCAGTGCCTTTTTTAATAATTTTAGAATAAATACTATAAAAATGCTTTGGTCTGCCTGATATTTCACCGTGAATATTAGCCTTTTCTAAAGCAAGGGATATAATATCTTTTACTTCACCAAGGTATTCTTCACGCTCTCCCCGTTTCATTTTTACTTTTTGGTGGATTTCATAATACATTTCTGGGTTTAACACACGGAATGCTCTGTCTTCTAGCTCCCATTTTATCCAGGCAATACCAAGCCTGTCAGCAAGGGGAGCATATATATCCATTGTTTCTTGAGCTATTCGTTTTTGTTTATCTTCCCTAAGGCTTTCTATGGTTCTCATATTATGGAGCCTGTCAGCAAGTTTTATAATAATTACCCTAATATCATCACTCATAGATACAAGCATTTTTCTAAAAGATTCTGCCTGCTTTTCTTCTTTCGACTGAAATGGGATTTTACTAATTTTTGATACTGCATCAACTAAAAAAGCAACTGATTGACCAAAAAGTTCTTCCAGCACTTCATATGTGGTATCAGTATCTTCAATAGTATCATGAAGCAGCCCTGCAATAATACAGTCTACGTCCATTTTCATTTCAGCTAGAATATATGCAACATTTAATGGGTGGGAAAGGTATGCTTCCCCACTTTGACGAAGCTGCCCTCTGTGCTGCTGGGCTGCATAAACATAAGCTATATTTAATTTATCTATCTGGGCTTCAGGGTTATTACTTAAAACTTTATCCTGAATATCCATAAGTCTTATAGTTTTTTTGACACTCATAATTTTAACCAATATAATAATAGCTATTATAAAATGTAATTATTGATGTGGCAAGAATTTTTAATGTATTATTCTGATTTTTTTATATCTTTAATATTTAACTGGATTGTTTTTGTATTCTTCCATGTATTATGAACCAGTGAAAAAAGTATATCAAACTCATCATTTTCTGCCATAATAGATTTATATTCTTTCATATTAAACCCTATGGCATCAAATAAAATACCTTTCTTTTCAAAAATACATTTTAAATGGTTTTGCTCTTTACCAACAAATGTTTCATACTGGTATTTTGATACTTTTTTCATGTAAAATACTGGCTCTTTATTACCCTGCCCGTATGGTTCAAGTTTTTCTAAATACTGCATTATTTCATTTGTTATATCTTTTGAATCAATCTCTGCATCAATATTTATTTCAGGAATAAAATCTTCCTTTTTTAAATTTTCTTTTACTATCTTATTAAATCTTTCACGAAATTCTTCTAAATTTTCTTTGGCTATTTTAACACCTGCTGCATATTTATGACCACCAAATGATAACAATAAGTCTGAAAGACTGCTTAATCCATCATATAAATGAAATCCTGGAATACTCCGTGCAGAACCTTTGTATACTCCATTATCATCGGTGAGAATAATAGTCGGTCTAAAATATTTATCTACAACACGGGAAGCAACGATACCTATAACACCAGGGTGCCACCCTTCAGAAGCTACAACAATACCGCCTTCATCTTCTGCATATCTGTTTGTTTCTATAATATCAAATGTTTGCTGCAGGATATCACGCTCTATCATCTGCCTGTATTTATTTTCATTATCAAGCTCTATGGCTAACTGACGAGCTTCATTTCTATTTTGAGTAACAAGCAGTTTAAGGCTTTTATCAGAACTTGCCATTCTACCCATAGCATTAATACGTGGTGCTATTTGAAAACCAATATTTGATGTTTTCATTTTTTGCACAGTGCTTAAGCTGTCTATTACTTTCTTAAGTTCATCTATACCAATACGAACATTGTCACCACTCATTAATTCTAACCCATGACGGACAAATATTCTATTTTCATCAACTAACGGCATAACATCAGCAATAGTGCCTAATGTAACAATATCTAAAAGGTTTCTAATATTTGGTGCATCGTTTTGAAAGAAATTATGTTTTCTTAAAGTAAACCTAAGAGCCATAACAACTTTAAAAGCAACGCCTACACCTGCTAATGTTTTATTTGGGTATAAGTCATCTTCACGCATAGGGTTAATTATAGCATCTGCTGCAACTGGAAGCTCTTTTGATGGCTGGTGATGGTCTGTAATGATTATATCCATACCTAATTCTTTTGCAAGCAGCACTTCTTCTATGGCACTAATTCCACAGTCTACAGTAATAATTAAATCTGCCCCACGCTGATGTATTTCATTAATTGCATCTTTATTAAGCCCATAGCCTTCTTCAAGCCTGTTTGGTATGTAATAAGAAACATTTGCACCACACTGCATTAAAAATATATACATTAAAGCAGTGGCAGTAACACCATCAACATCATAATCCCCATATATAAATATACTTTCATGGTTCATAACAGCTTTTGCTATACGCTCGGCTGCCTTTTCCATATCTTTTATATCAAAAGGGTTGCGAAGTGATTTTAATGAACCATTAAAAAAAAGCTCAATATCATCTTTAGAATATATACCCTTTTTAATCATTAACTCTGCCACTGGTATAGGTATATTATTCTCACTGGCTACCTGCTTAATAAGGCTGTCATCTATTTTTTCGTATTTCCATTTATACTTTATACTCTTAAAATTATCCATAGTTATAAATATACATGGATTTTAAAAAAATTGTATAAAGTATTATCTTTTATCAATATTTTTTACAAATTTATTTTTTTGCTTATTTATTTTTTCTTTATTTTCATAATATATGTTCTATTGTCAACCTTATAATTTTATATAGTTGACAATTATATTTTTTCTTTATACTATTTTTGCAGGAGAGTGAGATGTCTTTAAAAGAAAATATTTTAAGGCTGTTAAGTGATAGCCACAACAAGTATATTTCTGGAGAAAGCATGGCAGAATCATATAATGTAAGCCGTAATGCTGTATGGAAAGCTGTTAACTCTCTACGTAAACAAGGATATAATATTAATGCAGTGCAAAATAAAGGATATATTTTAGAAGGTCCACTGTTTACTGCTGAAGAAATAAAAAAATATATTAATTCACCTTTGGATATTAAATATATCTCATCAGTTACTTCCACAAATGATGTTGTTATGGAGCTTGGTAAAAATAATGAAAAAGAAGGGATTGTTATAGTATCAAACCACCAAAGTGCAGGCAGAGGTAGAAAGGGAAGAGTCTTTTATTCACCTAAAGATACAGGTGTTTATTTTTCTATTCTTTTGCGGCCTAATATCCATTTTTCAAAAGCATTATTTATTACAACAGCTGCTGCAGTTTCGGTTTGTAAAGCCTGTGAAATACTTTATAATATCAAACCTGATATTAAATGGGTTAATGATGTATATATTAATAACAAAAAAATATGCGGAATTCTTACAGAAGCTCATATTGATATGGAAAGTATGACGATTGACTATGCTGCTTTAGGTATAGGCATAAATGTTTTTACTCCAGTTGATGATTTTCCTGAAAATATATCTGCAACGGCTGGGGCTGCCTTTCATAAAGATGATTATAACGATAATATTAAAAGCCAGCTTACTGCAAAAGTATTAGATATTTTTTGGGAAAATTATAAAGAATTAGAAAGTGCATTATTTTTTCAAGATTATATTGATAGAAGCTTAATTACTGGAAAATATGTGTTTATTGAACAAAATGGTGAAAAAGAAAAAGCATTTGTAAAAGAGATAAATAAAGATTTTAAATTATGTGTTCAATATGAAAACGGCAGGGAAGAAATTATTGATTCTGGAGAGGTTAGTATTATTTTATGAGTAACCAAAATACTAAAAACGCAGCTTATATTGGTCTTTTTGCCACACTTGTTATGGTGGGGGCTTTTATTAAAATACCTACACCAATTATTCCATTTACATTACAGTTTTTATTTGTATGTTTATCAGGTCTTTTACTAGGTTCTAAAAAGGGATTTTTAAGTGTATTTATATATGCTGCCCTTGGGCTTGCAGGGCTTCCTATTTTTACAGGTGGTGGAGGTATTACTTATGTGCTGCAGCCTACTTTTGGGTATATTGTAGGCTTTGTAATATGTGCTTATACTGCAGGGCTTATATCTGAAAGGTTAAAACCTAATCTTTTAAATTATACTATTGCAGCAGTTTCTGGGCTTATTATTTTACATATTATTGGCGTGCCTTACTACTATTTCATATCCCATAATGTAATTAATAATAACCTTTCATTTAGCCAGATATTTTTATTCTGCTTTGTATATACTTTTCCTTTTGATTTTATATTAAGCATAATAAGCGCCCGCCTTGCATTAAGGCTAAAACCTTTTATAAATAAATGAGGTGTATGATGATTGATAAATTATATGAAAAAGTAATGAATAATCAGTTTATAACACATGATGAAGCACTATTACTTAGTAATGCTCCACTTGATAAACTTACTCTTTATGCTGATAATATACGTAAAAAATTCTGCCAAAATATTTTTGATGTATGTTCTATTATTAATGCAAAAAGTGGAAAATGCAGTGAGGATTGTAAATTTTGTGCTCAGTCTGCCCATTATAAAACAGATATATCAGAATATCCTTTGATTAATAAAGAAAAAATAATATCAGAAGCATTAAGTATGGCAGAAAAAGGTGTATTAAGGTTTTCTATTGTTACTTCTGGTAAATCATTAACAGATAAAGAAGTTGATATTGTATGTGATACTATTTCTGAAATAAAATCAAAATGCAGTATTTCCATATGTGCTTCTTTAGGGTTATTAAGTGATGAAAATTTTAGAAAGTTAAAAAATGCAGGTCTTGAAAGAGTGCATAATAATTTAGAAGCTTCTAAAAATTATTTTCCACAAGTTTGCTCCACCCACTCTTTTGAAGATAAAATAATGGCCATAAAAATTGCACAAAAACATGGTTTTTCCATATGCAGTGGTATGATTTTAGGGCTTGGAGAAACTATGGAAGATAGGATAGATTTATCATTTACTCTTAAAGATTTGGGTATAAAATCTATCCCTGTAAATATATTAAACCCAATTAAGGGAACACCTTATGAAAATAATAAACTTTTAACTTATGATGAAGTTTTAAGAACATGTGCTGTAATTAGATTTATTATGCCTGAAGCTTTTATACGCCTTGCAGGTGGAAGATTATTACTTGATGATAAAGGTGAGAAAGCATTTTTATCTGGTGTTAATGCTGTTATTACTGGCGATATGCTTACTACTGCTGGAATTTCTGTTAATACTGATATGCAGATGATACATAATGCAGGATACATTGTGGAGCTTGCAAATGCATAAAAAAGTATTTGTTACAGGCACAGGGACAGATATTGGTAAAACATATGTATCTGCCCTTTTAATGAAAAAGTTAATAAGTGAAAAATATAATGCCTGCTATTTTAAACCAGTTTTAAGTGGTGCTGAAATTATAAATGGTGTTATTGGTGACTGTGATATTAGGTATGTCAAAAATATAAGTGGTCTTAATGAAGATATATCTTTTTTAGGTTCATATATTTTTAAAGATGCATTTTCCCCTCATTTAGCAGCAAAAAAAGCAAACTGCATTATAGATATTAATAAAATAGTTGGTGACTATAATAAATTACTTGAAAAATATGAATATATTATTGCAGAAGGTGCAGGTGGAATAATATGCCCCTTTTGTGATGGAGAAAACCCAGTTTATACAAAAGATATTATTAATGCACTTAATATGAATGCTGTAATAGTATCTACAACAGGTCTTGGAAGCATTAATAATGCTATGCTTACAATATATTATATGCAGCAGCATAATATAAATATAAACGGTATTATTTTTAATAATTATACTAACAGTATAATAGATAATGATAATATTGATTTTATACTAAAAAATACAGGCGTAAAACTTTTATCTACTCTTCATCACGGGGAAGAAAATATTAACATAAATATTAATGAATTATTTGGAGAATAATATGGAAAATATAAGCTTAGAAGAAAAAGACTTAAAATATATATGGCACCCATGCTCCCAAATGAAAGATTATGAAAACCTGCCACCTATTATTATTGATAAAGGTAAGGGAATCTATCTTTATGATATTTATGGAAACGAATATATTGATATTATTAGCTCATGGTGGTCAAACCTTTTAGGCCATTCCAACGATAAAATAAATAATGCCATAAAAAGTCAGCTTGATAAGTTAGAACATGTTATATTTGCAAATTTTTCCCATACTCCAGCCATAGAATTAAGTGAAAAACTTGTGCATATTTCTCCAAAAGGGCTTGATAAGTGTAATTTTTCTGATAACGGCTCTGCTGCTGTTGAAAGTGCATTAAAAATGGCTTTTCAATACCAGTTTCAAAAAGGTAATACAAAAAAGACGAAATTTATGTGCTTAAGTGGAGGTTATCATGGGGAAACCATTGGTGCTTTATCTGTTGGGGCACTTGATTTATATGCTAAAATTTATGAGCCTATTTTAATCCATTCAATAAGAATTAAAGCTCCAGACTGTTACAGATGCCCATTTAATAAAACTAGAGATACTTGCAGCACAGAATGTTTTATGTATGCAGAATATGAATTTGAAAAACATGGGGCAGAAACTTGTGCCCTTATATTAGAACCACTTTTGCAGGGCAGTGCAGGAATGCGTATATACCCTAAAGAATACCTGCAAAAATTAAGAAAAATATGTGATGAATATAATGTTATTTTAATTGCTGATGAAATAGCTACAGGCTTTGGAAGAACTGGTAAAATGTTTGCCTTTGACCATGCTGGCGTATCCCCTGATATGATGTGTATATCAAAAGGGCTTACAGGTGGTTATATGCCTATGTCTGTTACTCTGACTTCAGATGAAATTTACTATGCATTTTATGATGATTATAATAAAGGAAAAGCATTTATGCACTCCCATACATACAGTGGCAACCCTTTAGGCTGTTCTGCTGCTAATGCTGTTATTGATATGCTTTTAAATGAAAATATTATAGAAAATGCCCAAATTACTGCCAAATATTTAACAGAAAAAATGAATGAACGGTTTTTAAACCATAAAAATATTGGTGAAATACGCCATATTGGTTTAATCCATGCAATGGAACTGGTAGTAGATAAAAAAACAAAAGAGCCTTTTGATGCTGAAAAACGTATAGGCTATGAAATATATAAAAAAGCCTTGAAAAAAGGGCTTATTTTAAGACCACTAGGTAATGTCCTTTACTTTAACCCTGCATTAATTATTACAAAAGAACAACTTGATACTTCTATTGATATTGCATATAATGCTATTGTGGAAGTGTTAGGAGAATAGTATGGATAATGAAAATGATAATAAAAATGGTAGTGAAAATAAAGAAGATATAGATAATGAAAATATAAAGAATCCATTATGTATTAATGGAGTATGCAAAATACCTGAAAATGATTATAAAAAAGAAAATATTACAAATAAAGATATGATGCTTAATATGAAATTAAAATTATAGTATTAAAAATATTTTTTTACTTCTAATTCACTGGCTTATTAGATGCTTTGATATTATATTCTTTATATGCATAACTGCTATTATCTTGGTTTACTGCAATAATATTTTTATATAAGGTATATTTTATAGGATAAAAATTGTTTAAGTTTACTTATCTATTATAGTTTCTGGTGGTACCCCATTTTTATTTAAAAAATTATTATAAGTTATTGTAATATATAATAAAAAGAGTGTTTTTAAATTGCAAAAGCTCCTAAAAATTGTTATAATGTTATATGCAAAAAAAAAAAACAAAAAACAATCAAGGAGCTTACTATGATATTACAAGATAATTTTTTAAAAATAAAGTCAAAAATGCATAATGTTGTAAAAGGTTTTATAAGTTTAAGCAAACCAGAAAAGAGATTTTTATTAGATATTTTATTAGGAGTATTTACAACTAATAGTTTTAATTTGATGTCTATAAGTCGTAATCTACCCTATGAAATAAGTATTAAGCATATACATAAACGCTTACAAAGGCATCTATCCAATAATATTAATATGATGAATAAGATAAA
>CASEIN010000047.1 GCA_949287985.1 Mucispirillum schaedleri
AAAGAAAACTGATATTAAAAATTTTTCTAGTAGTTATATTAAAAAAATACAAGACTGGATTAATAATTATCCTAGAAAATTATTTAATTATAAATCGGCTAATGATATTTTTTATGAGAACTTTAATGACTGCTTAATTTGTTGCAATCGTTTTTAGAATTTACTGATACTAAAATATTTTTATATTAATATTGACAATTATAGATATATGTTATATAGCATAATTGTTTTTTTATAAAAATATCGAGGGTATGAGAGATGAATCTTTCAAAATTATCACTTAGAGCAAAATTATTAATAGCTTCTACTGCTGTATTAGTTCTTACAGTTATTGTATTAATACTTTTTAATTACTTTAGTATGTATAATAACTATATGGAGCTTTATAAAGGTTTTCAAAACAGAATATCAGGAAATATTAGCGAAATCCTTGCTAAAGAATTAAATAAGGATACATCAAGTTTAAATATTTTTGCTAAATCTATTTATGGAGATAATACTGAAGATATAAAAACAAGATACAGTGGTTTTTTAGATGCCATAAGAGATAATGTTGGAGTATCAAGTGTTGTAATAGCTTTTGATGATGGTTTAATATTCCATTCCAGCAATATTAAATTTGATGCAAATTATAATCACAGAAATGAAGACTGGTATAAAGATGCTGTTGCTCATAACAGCTTGTATATATCAAAAGCATATATAGATAAAATAGACCCAAGTTTTCCTTGTATTACAATAAGCCACCCTGTTGTTACAAAAGATGGCATAAGGGGTGTTGCAGCATTTAATGTATACCTTAATTTTAATGATATGTTTAAAGAAATTGGTAATGCAAAAGTTGGTGGCAAGTTTTATTTAATGGAAAGCGATACAAAAATTATTGCTTCTTTAGAGCCAGAAATAGCATTAAAAACAGCTGAAGATATTTTTTCAAAAGAATTAAGTGGTCATATAAAAAATATAATTGCTGGTAAAGTGGATACAAACCAGACAGTGCCATATATAAGCAGAGCAGGTGCTGAAAGGCTTGGTGCTGTTCACAAATTACCAGGCTATGATTTATATATATTATATGCTATAAGCAAAAATTTAGTTGTTAAAGAAATACGCAGTGTAGCGTTGCAAAGTATTGTTTTTGGAATAATATTACTTGTTGTATCACTGTTTTTCATACAGTTTACATTAAGACGTTCATTAAGAACATTAACTGATTTCCAAAAACGTATTACAGCAGCATCAGAAAGTAATGATTTAACTGTAAGAGTAAGTATTCATACAGATGATGAGCTTGGAAAAATTGCAACAGCAGTAAATTCATTTATTGCTTCAATGGAACATATTATTAAAGAAGTAAGAGATTCTATTGAAGAAGTGGCATCAAGTAATAACCAGCTTGCAGCAACAATGGAAGAATTATCTACCACATTTGATTCTCAAGCACAGCAGGTATCAGATATGGTAGAAGGTATGGGGCAGGTAAGCAGTATTTCCAAATCAACAAGTGATGCATTAGAAACAAATATGGAGTTTTTAGAAAATACTGCAAATACAACAAGACATGAAGCTAATAACTTAGATGAAGTAAGTAAAGATATGGGAGACATTGAAAAAGATACTGTATCTTTAGCTGAAACAATCCACCATTTAAATGAAAGTTCATCGCAGATTGGTAACATTTTAAATGTGATAAATGATATTGCAAACCAAACTAACCTTCTTGCATTAAATGCAGCTATTGAGGCAGCAAGAGCTGGGGAGGCAGGACGTGGTTTTGCTGTTGTTGCAGATGAAGTAAGAAAACTTGCAGAAAGAACACAACATGCCATAGGCGAAGTTGAAAGCATTATTAATGAATTATTAAAAGATTCTGAAAATGCAGCATCAGCTATGGAAAAATCTGTTGGCAGCGTTCAAGAGGGTGCAACAAATATTCAAGATGTTACAGGTGAGATTAAAAAGGCAGTTGAAAATGTAACAAACTTATATACTGAAATGCAGCCAGTATCTAAATCTGTATCAGACCAGTATATTACAATTCAAAGTGTAGTAGATAATGCTCAAGTTGTAGCAGCAGGTATTGAAGAAAGTAATGCAGCTGTTAATGAAGTAAATAAAACTGTAAGCCATATGCAGCAAAGAACTGAAAGATTAAAAAGGCTTATTGAACAATTTAGAGTATAATTTATGATATATATAACCCCAGACTATTATGGTTTGGGGTTTATTTTTTTTATAATGTTTGATAGTATTGACAGGTTTTTATAAAACATATATAATTATATATGGCAATTTGGAAAAAATAGTATTAAAATTAGTATGATATAAATATATTAAGGATTTTTATGGCAGACCCAAAATCAACAGCATCAAACATAATGAGGAGAATTTCAAAGCAGACTGATATTGCTTTACCTATTAGCTTTATGGCAATTCTTGCTGTTTTATTTGTGCCAGTGCCATCACTGCTTTTAGACTTTTTTCTTACTATTAGTATATCCTTAAGTATTATTATCTTACTTGTATCAATTTATGCAGAACGACCACTGGATTTTTCATCATTTCCATTTATACTGCTTTTTACAACACTTTTTAGGCTTTCATTAAACGTATCTACTACAAGGACAATTTTGCTGCATGGTCATGAAGGCCCAGATGCAGCAGGTGAGATTATACGTGCATTTGGTCAGTTTGTAGTGGGTGGTAACTATGCTGTTGGTATTATTGTATTTATTATTCTTGTTTTAATCAACTTTATGGTTATTACAAAAGGTTCTGGCAGGGTAGCAGAGGTTGCTGCACGTTTTACATTAGATGCTATGCCTGGTAAACAGATGGCAATAGATGCAGACTTAAATGCAGGTATCATTAATGAAGATGAAGCAAGAAAACGTCGAGATGATGTTAGAAGGGAGGCCGATTTCTACGGTAGTATGGACGGTGCTTCGAAGTTCGTTCGTGGTGATGCTGTTGCAGGTCTTATTATTACAGCAATAAATATATTAGGTGGGCTTGCTTTAGGTGTTTTGCAGCACGGTATGCCTGTTGATGAAGCTGCTAAAACATTTACTATATTAACTATTGGTGACGGTTTAGTTGGTCAAATTCCTGCTCTTATTATATCCACATCAGCAGGTATTATTGTAACTCGTGCTGGTAATGATTCCAGCTCTGGTTCATTTTCAAAACAGCTTACAAAACAGCTTTTTCCTAACCCAAAAATACTTTTTATTTCAGGTGGTATCCTGCTTTTCTTTGCTATTATTCCGGGTATGCCAAAATTAGCTTTTTTTACACTTGGTGCATTAGCAGTGGGCATAGGTTATTTAATGCATAAAAAAGTAAAAATTGGTGGTGGAGCTGAAGAAGAGGAAGATGAAGAAAATGCAGAAGAAAAACCACCTGCACCTGAGGAAGAAGAAGTTAAAGAACTTTTAGAAATGGACACAATGGAGTTAGAAATTGGTTATGCTATTATTCCACTGGTTGATGCAGATAAAGGTGGAACTCTTTTAAATCGAATAAAATCTATTAGGCGTCAAATAGCTTTAGAAATGGGTTTTATTGTGCCACCAGTTAGAATTAGGGATAATTTACAGCTTGATGCGGATGAATACGTTGTGCTTTTACGTGGGGTTCGCACAGCAAAAGGCTCTGTTATGCCTGACAGGTATATGGTAATGAACCCAGAAGGTCCAATGGACGATATTCAAGGTATACCAACGAAAGAACCAGCATTTGGTCTTCCTGCAAAATGGGTAGATGAAGTGGAAAAAGAAAAAGCAGAGCTTTCTGGCTATACAATAGTAGACCCTGCTACAATTATAGCTACTCACTTAACAGAAGTTATTAAGAAAAATTCATTTGAGCTTTTAGGCAGGCAGGAAACTCAAGATTTACTTGATAAATTAAAAGAAAAACACCCAAAAATTGTGGAAGATGTGGTGCCGGGTATATTAGATTTATCTACATTAAACAGAGTGCTGCAAAACCTTTTAAAAGAGAGAGTATCTATAAGAAACTTACAGACTATTTTGGAATCTCTTGCAACTTACGGCACAATGAATAAAGATATAGAATATTTAACGGAAAAAGTGCGTTTTGCGCTGCGTAAGCAGATTACTGAAAGTCTTTTAGCTCAAGATGGTAAACTTTACGTATTTGCACTTCCTCAGCAGGCAGAACAGCTTATTATAAAAAGTATGCACCAGACTGATGAGGGTAAAGAAATAGTTATTGACCCTGCATCAGCAAGAAAAATATTAACTGGTTTAATGGAGAAAACTGAGGAAGTTACAGCCAAAGGTATTCCACCTGTTTTATTTGTATCTCAACCAATAAGATATGCTATGAGGCGTTTTGTAGAAAAATATTCTCCAAGTTTAAATATTATAGCACATACTGAAGTGGCTGATAACGTGCAGATAGATTCTTTAGGAACAGTTTTAATTAAAGATGATAAATAGGCAGTTTTATATATATATTCCTGTATTGATTACTTTCTTTTTATTTTCATCATATGATATTTCTTTTTCTCAAAGTAGAAAATGTAGTTTTGAAATAACCAAAAAAGATATTACTAACCTTAAAAGAGGTGGTATATTTATATCCAACACCACCAGTGGAACTGCATGTTTTAAAAATATTGATGGTAGAATTATCTACTATCCTGTAAAAAATGGCAGAATAGAAGGTAATGCATATTTATATTTTTATGAAAATGTCATAGAAACAATTACTCCCTATAAAAATAATAGAAAAAATGGTGTTGAAAAAAGATTTTACCCAAGTGGTGCTGTATTAATTGAAACGCCATATAAAAATGATAAGATTGATGGGCTTCAAAAAGAATATTATGAAAATGGAAAGCTTAATTATTATATTCCATATAAAAATGGCAGAGCAGAAGGTGTGCGAAAAGATTATTATGTTGATGGCACATTAAAAGCCGTCCTTAGTTACAAAGATAATTTTAAACATGGTAAAGTTACAACATATTTTAATAATGGGATAGTTGCTATGCGTTCTAATTATTATAATGGTGTTAGAGATGGCAACGAAATAGAATATTTTGAAAATGGGAAAGTAGACCTTTTAGTACCATATAAAAAAGGTGCTATAAATGGAACAATGAAAGCATATTATGAAAATGGTAATTTGATGTTAAGTGTAGATTATGTAGATGATATGCGTCATGGAAAAGTTAATAAATATAATGAAGACGGCTCATTAAATGCAACTATAGATTTTAAAAATGATAAAATTATAAAAGGTAAATGTATGAATGGGCATGTAATGACAAATGAAGAATTGGAAACTTATTTTTACAGCTTATATAGAATAAAATGTGATTAATAAGGCTTAAAAGTTAATAAGATATAATAAACTGGTAAATATTTTAATATATTAGTTGTTATAAAATAATAATGGAGAATATTTGTAATGAAAGCAATTACGAAAACAAAATTAATATGCACTATTGGTCCTGCATCAAATTCTGAAACTACAATACGTAAGATGATTGAAAACGGAATGAATGTGGCACGCCTTAATTTTTCCCATGGAACACATGAAAGCCACAGGGAAACTATTAGATTAGTTAGAAAGATTGCTAAAGAAATGGGTGTAAAAATAGGGTTTTTGCAGGATTTATGTGGTCCTAAAATCCGTTTAGGAAAACTGCCGGAAGAAGGTGTAAGGCTGATAGTTGGTGATTATGTTGCACTTGCTTCATCTGATGAAAAATGCGAAAATGCACTGCCTGTTGATTATCCTAAACTTCATGATGAAGTGCAGGTTGGGGAGAGAATACTTTTAGCAGACGGTATGATGGAACTTCGTGTTACAGGCATTGATGGTGTTAAAGTAATTTGCGAAGTAATTACAGGTGGTGTAGTATATACTAAAAAAGGCGTTAATATGCCACAGTCTGATTTGCATGTGCCAGCATTTAGTGAAAAAGACAGGGAAGATTTAAAAATGGGACTGGAAGAAAAACTAGATTTTGTTGCTCTTTCATTTGTCCGTTCTGCAAAAGATTTAGAAGAAATTAAAAGTATAATAGATAACAGTGAACATAAACCACTGCTTATTGCAAAAATAGAAAAACCACAGGCTGTTACAAATTTAGAAGAAATATTAGATGTGGTAAATGGTGTAATGGTTGCCCGTGGTGATTTAGGTGTGGAAATGCCACTAGAAGAAATACCACATGTTCAAAAACATATAATTGCTCAGGCAAAAAAAGCAGGAAGAATAACAATAACTGCTACACAAATGCTTGCTAGTATGGTAAAAGCACAGCGTCCTACAAGAGGTGAAACTACTGATGTTGCAAATGCAGTAATAGATGGCACAGATGCATTAATGCTTTCAGATGAAACAGCAAATGGTGATTATCCAGATGTGGCAGTTGCAACACTTGCCCGTATTGCCCGTGCAGCAGAACAGCATAATAAACATACACCAGATTTTGATAGCTCACTTTTCAGGAATACTCATTCATTTACCTTAGCCATAGGGCGTGCTGCCTGCTGGCTTGCAAAAGATGTTGGTGCAAAAGCAATAGTCAGCTATTCAGCAACTGGGCTTGCCCCATACTGTATATCACGTTTTAGACCAGAATGTGAACTGCTTGTGCTTACATTTGAAGAAAGAGTATGTTCTATGATGAGTTTGATTTGGGGAGCACAGGCTGTATACAGCGAAGTAATGACAGATATGGATTCTGTTGTGGAAACAGCAAAAATAAAAGCAATAGAATCAGGTCTTGTAGAGCAGGGAGATACAATTATTGTAACTGCTGGTATGCCTTTTGGTAAAACAGGCACAACAAGCCTTTTAAGATTAGTTCAAATCTAAAAATATATGGAATATTAATATATAATTAGTATAAATAGTTATATTGATATAATCACATATACATATATAATTACACTTTCTTTAATACATCTTAAATTGTGCCTTATTTTTTAAGGCACATTTTTTTATTAATGATTTTCTGAATTGTCTAGTAATTATTGGGATAATTATTTTTTAAAAAAGATAAAAATAGTCTTTTTATGATTAGTAATGAAATTTTATATTTTAATTATAAGTTAAAACATAAAAATTATATAATAAAAATTCTAAATTTTTCAAAAAATATAACCATAAACATAATTTCTAGTAATTTACTATGATAATAACTTCTTATTTATTAATAGGTTACAAAATTAGCAAAAAAAATAAATATAATAAATTTTTTTAAGGCAAAACAATTAAATCTATTGTTTTATTTTTAAAAGTGTGTTATATATATAATATATCAGTGTGAATTGTGCCAAAACTGATATTAAAGTAAAGTTCTTAAATAGTATCAAATATGCTTATCTTATACTGGCAAAGAGTATTTAACATGGTACGCCATGATATAAATATATAATATAAATAAAAATTATGTGCAAACGCACCACTAACGATGTGTAGCACCAGGGGGTTTGTATGATCGAACGTAGTTTTTTATCCGCAGGGATAACTAGGCGTGATTTCATGAAAACAGTTTCAACAGCAACTGCAGTCATGGGATTACCAATTGCAATGGCTGAACAAGTTGTTGCTCAGGCAGAAAATCAGGATAATCGTCCACCAGTTATTTGGCTTCATTACCAAGAGTGTACTGGTTGTTCTGAAGCTCTTTTAAGAGCTAACCACCCAAGCATAGCAGAAGTAGTGCTTGATATTATTAATCTTGAATATCAAGAAACATTAATGGCTGGTGCAGGTGACCAGGCAGAAAAAGCACTTCATGAAGCTATTGAAAAACATGCTGGTAAATACATTTTAGTTATTGAAGGCTCTATTCCAACTGACGATATGGCTGTTTGCTGCCAAATTGGTGGTAAAACTGCATTACAGTCTTTTAAAGAGGCTGCCGAAAAAGCAATGGTAGTAGTATCACTTGGTGCTTGTGCTACAAGTGGTGGTATTGTTGCTATTGAACCAAACCCTACAAAAGCAAAAGGTGTGATAGATATATTAGTTGATGATATGAAATGGGATAAAGCAGCATTAGATGCAAAATACATTTCTATCCCTGGCTGTCCACCTAACCCATATAATATATTAAGTGTTATTCTATACTTTGCTACATTTGGTAAACTTCCAGAAAAAGGACCGAAAATACCACCAAAAGAAAATTTTGATATAAAAGATGAGCTTGCTCACCGTCCAACATTTGCATATGGCAGATTAATCCACGAACATTGCGAACGTAGACCTCATTTTGATGCAGGCAGGTTTGTAAGGGAGTTTGGTGATGAAGGCCACAGAAATGGCTGGTGTTTATATCACATGGGTTGTAAAGGTCCTGAAACATATGCAAACTGCTCAATCATTCACTTTAATGATGGAGCTGCGTGGCCTATTGGTAATGGCTGCCCATGTATAGGTTGTACAGAAGGAAATGTATTATTCAAAGATAGTTTATTCTCATTAGCAAAAGTGGCTCAACCAAGACCATATGCAAGTGCACCTGAAACATTAGGTAAAGGTAAAGAATCATCAGCAGCTCAAGCTGCAGTTGTTGGTGGACTTGTAGGCGCTGCAATTGGTGCAGGTGTAATGTATGCAGGAAAACTTCCTAAGGAGCCAGAGGATGAAAACAAATAGACGCGATTTTTTAAAAGCGGCTGCAGGAACAGTGGCAGCAGCAGGTGCAATCACATTAACTCCGTCTTATACAATAGCTTCAGAGGACGAAAATGCACCTTTTGCTGAAAATACAATGGTAAAATTTTATGATTCTACTGTATGTATTGGTTGCCAAACTTGCGTTGTAGCTTGCTATGAAACAAACTTTTTACATAGAAAAGATAATTTAAACAAGCCGTTAGAAGAACTTAATTTCATTGAAAGAAATGATATTATTCCTGTTATTGCTAAGGAAGACCAGTTCAGTCCAGATAAACCATGGATAGTTGTTAACGGTCTTGATTACAGAATGAGAACAATCATCAAAAAACATGTTGATGAAGAGGGTAAAGCACACTTTATCAAACAAAACTGTATGCACTGTAAAAAACCGGGCTGTGTGTCTGCATGTCCTGTTAGTGCATTACAAAAAGATAAAGATGATGGTGTTGTTACTTATGATCCTAACAGGTGTATTGGCTGCCGTTATTGTCAAATGGCTTGTCCATTTAATATACCTGCATTTGACTGGCACAGGGCTAATGCAAAAATAACTAAATGTGATATGTGCCGTTCTACTATCAATCCAAAATCAAATGATTTTGATATTGATGCAAACGGTAATGCAACATATAAAGATAACCCTAATAAAGGAACTGCCTGCACAAAAGTATGCCCAACAGGTGCAGTTTTATATGGCAGAAGACAAGATTTATTAGAACTTGCTAAAAGCCGCATAGCTCAGTCAAAAGAAAAAGGCGAAAATAAATACTATGAAGATACAGCACGTGGTGAATCTGTTCTTGGTGAAAAAATTTATGGTGGAACAGGTGAGCTTGTAATCTCTGCTGTTGACTTTAGAAAACTTGATTTTCCTGTTGATAAAATAGGTGATAGAGCTACTGCATATAAATCTGAAGGTATTCAGCATACTATATATAAATATGGTATTGCACCTGTCAGCCTTTTTGCACTGTTAGCATTTGTTGTAAACCGCAACAATAAAAAACACCATGAACAAGAAAAACACCATGATAATAAGGAGGGTTAGAATATGAGCAGTCAAAGAGAATATGCAATTCATAGAGCGCCTATATTAACTCCTGCTTTTTATGGAGTTTTGGCAGTAGTGCTTCTTGGTATGGCTATTGTAGCATACAGATACGTTGTAGGTATAGGAGCTGTTTCAAACCTTTCTAATGGTTATCCATGGGGTATATGGCTTTCTTATGATGTGGCAACAGGTTCTGCCATTGCCTGCGGTGGTTATGTTTTAGCTGTAACAGTGTATGTAATGAACAATTTTAAATACCATGGCATGGTTCGTTCAGCAGTGCTTGCTAGTATGTTTGGATACAGCCTTGCAGGTTTATCAGTTATGGTAGATATTGGTAGATACTGGAACTCATACAGCTTTTTTGTTCCTAGCAGAATGAACCCTAATTCAGCACTTTTTGAAGTTGCTCTTTGTATTATGGCATACTGCGTAGTATTAATATTAGAATATCTTCCTGCTGTATTTGAAAGATTTGCAGACGAAGATGCAAAAAAATCACCAAAATTAGTTAAATTTGGTAAAACATGGGAAAAACGTTTCTCTAAAGCATTATTTGTAATTGTAGCAATCGGTGCAACACTTCCTACAATGCACCAGTCTTCACTTGGAACACTTTATGTTCTTATGGGTTATAAATTAGACCCTATGTGGCAGACAGGATTTTTACCATTACTGTTTTTAAGTAATGCATTTTTAATGGGTTTTGCAATTACAGCTTTTGAAACAGTGCTTTCTACTAGGCTTTTAAAAAGACCATTTGAAAAAGAGATAGTTGATTTAGCAAAAGTAATACCATATATCGTGTTCTTCTGGTTAATCGTAAGGTTAATTGCTGTAACATTAAATGGTGGCTGGTCAAATGCATTTGCATTTACTGGAAAAGCAATTTGGTTCTGGCTTGAAATCATAATGGTTCTAGTTCCAGCATTAATGGTTATTGCCTGCAAATATGCAAGAAGCGAAAGTGGTATCTTTTTAATAGGTATGCTTTTATTAATCGGTGGTGGTATGTATAGGATTGGTGTATACAATGTTGGTTTTAACCCTGGTCCTGAATACCATGCATATTTCCCAAGTTTATTAGAATTTTTAATAACTGTTGGGTTTGTTGCAATTGAAATATTAGGTTATATGGTGCTTGTGAAATTAACTCCAGTTTTACCTAATTTAGAAAATCATGGGCACAAACATTAATCTACTTATGTAGATAAAAGCATACAAAAAATGCTAAATGGGTATAAACCCAAAAAATTAGAAAAGGAGAAATTATATGCCAGTTAATGGAAATAGAATAACAGTTGACCCTATTACAAGGATAGAAGGACACCTCCGTATAGATGTAGAAGTAGCAGGTGGTAAAGTATCAAACTCTTGGTCATCAGCTCAGGCTTTTAGAGGAATTGAAACAATAATGAGAGGTAAAGACCCACGCAGTGCATGGGCTATGACACAACGTTTTTGTGGTGTTTGTACTACTACTCACGCATTATGTTCTATTAGAACAGTAGAAGATGCATTAGGTGTGGAAGTTCCATTAAATGCACACTTATTAAGAAACTTAGTTTGCACAATGCAGTGTTTACAAGACTATATAGTGCATTTCTATCATTTAACAGCATTAGACTGGGTTGATATTATTAGTGCAACAAAAGCAGACCCACAAGCTACAGCAAAAATCGGTGAATCACTTGCTGATTTTTCACCAGTTGGAAAAGCATGGGAAACTAACTCTTTTAATGCAATGAAAAATGCTAAAGAAAGATTAGTATCTTTTGCATCTACTAAAAATTTAGGTATTTATGGAACAGGTTACTGGGGTCACCCAGCAATGAGATTAAGCTCAGAAGTTAACTTATTAGGCTTTGCTCACTATTTAGAAGCATTAGAATACCAAAGAAAAATTGCTGAAGCAGTTGCTATTATTGGTAGTAAAAACCCACATATCCAAAACTTAACAGTTGGTGGTGTATCTACTGCAATTAACTTTGACAGTATGGCAGCACTTAATATGGAAAGAATTCAATGGATTAAAAAACTTCTTGGTGAAGTTGCAGCATTTGTAAGGGGTGCATATATTCCTGATGTTATTGCAATAGGTAGTGCGTATAAAGAATATTTTAATTTAGGTAAATGTTCTGAAAACTACATTGCAGTTCCAGAAGTTCCAATGAATTCAGAATTAACAAAATTTGGTTTAAAAGGTGGCGTTATTAACGGCACTAAATTTAGAGAAATCAAAACTTGGAAAGATGCATTTTTAAGAGATGGTATTACAGAAAATACTACACACTCTTGGTATAAAAACTCTACAGATACACTTCACCCATATGATGGTGACCAAGTTCCATCATACACAGACTGGGACGAAAATGGTAAATACTCTTGGGCAAAAGCACCAAGGTTTGAAAACCAGGTTACACAAACTGGTCCTATAGCACAAGTATTAGCTGGTTACTATGGTGGCGACCCTGTTGTGAAAAAATATGTTGATTTTGTTGCTGCTAAAGCAGGTATCCAATTAAGTCAATTAAACTCAATTATGGGTAGAAATGCTGCAAGAGCAATAAGAGCATTATTAATGGTTGATCATGCAGAAATATGCCTTGAAACATTACTTGATAACTGCAAAACAGACCAAAAATATGTAAACTACTTAAAAGAAGTTCCACAAGGTGAGTTCCAAGGTGCTGGTTTTAACGAAGCACCACGTGGTATGCTTTCTCACTGGGTAAAAATTAAAAATGGTGTAATAGAAAACTACAGTGCAGTAGTTCCATCTACTTGGACAGCAGGTCCAAGAGACGACCAAGGCAGACAAGGACCTTATGAAGAATCATTAATGAATCTTCCTGTGGCAAAAATGGAAGAACCACTTGAAATTATTCGTTCTATCCACTCTTTTGACCCATGTATTGCTTGTGCCGTTCACACTGTTGACCCAGAAGGTAAAGAAGGCATTAACGTTCGTATCAGATAGTAATGAAAAACTGATAGATTATGTAAAGGGGAAAGTAAAATTTCCCCTTTATTTTTTATAAAAATATATTACAAAATGGAGTGAAATATGAAAAAATTATTTGTTACAATGTTTTTATTAATAAGTATATCAATATGTTATGGTCAAGAAGATGCATTTTTTAAAAATTATCCTGCAGAAAATAAATATAATGGAAAAATAGTGCTGCCAGAAGGTTATAGAAAAGAAGAAGGATTAATATTTAATGATATAAATAAAGCAGTAGAATTAACAATAAATTATAATGGAAAATATGCAATAGTTAGGAATAGCTGTGGAACAGGCTGTATGTATCTTACATTAGTTGATGTATCAAATGGTAAGGTAGATGAGAATATATTTGCAGATTACAATATAAATGAAATAACAGCAATGGAAATAAATGGTGAAAGGTATATATCTATTCCTTTAAGCAAAAAAGAAAGTAGGGGTATTATAATGAAATATAAACCAGCAGATTCAGCTGATGAAACCTGTTATGAACAAAAATTTATAATAGAAAATAGAAAATTAAAAGCATTAAGTGATATTACATCAGGTGAATGTATATAATAAATAATATTATATATAAATTAATGCATTAAATAAATGAGCCTGTGAGAGCCTGTGAAAAAAATGCTTTAATCTACAAAAGTAAATTAAAGCATCTATATAAATAACTAAATATAATAATTTATCTTATCCATTAAATTCTTCTTCCATACCTTGAAGCATTTTGCCTCTTAAAGTATGCCTTTCTTGAGCAGAAAGGATAGTTTTTCTTATACGTATAGATTGTGGTGTTACTTCCACCATTTCATCATCTGTAATAAAATGAATAGCTTTTTCTAATGTCATAGGAAGAATAGGGCGTAAAGTTAATGCATCATCTTTACCTGAAGCTCTCATATTTGTAAGTTTTTTCTCTTTACAAGGGTTTACATTTAAATCGTTATCCTTATTATATTCCCCTATAACCATACCTTCATAAACTGGATCACCTGGCACTACAAAAAGCTGACCACGCGGCTCTAAATGAAATAAACCATAGCCAACAGCAACACCAGCTCTATCTGATACTAAAGAGCCAGTATGACGAACAGGAAATTCTCCCCTGTATTCTTCATAGCCTGCAAAAAGAGTATTCATAATACCTGTTCCCTTTGTATCTGTTAAAAAGTCATCTCTATAACCAATTAAGCCACGAGAAGGAACAGAAAATTCGGCACGGCATCTGCCAGTTCCTTTATTTACAAGGTTAGTCATTCTACCTTTTCTAATAGATAATTTTTCTGTAATAACACCTAAAAACTGTTCTTCACAGTCTATATAAACATTCTCAATAGGTTCATAGCGAACACCATCTTTTTTCTTAAAAATAACTTGAGGTCTGCCAACATTTAATTCAAAACCTTCTCTTCGCATTTCTTCAATTAAAATAGCAAGCTGTAATTCACCCCTGCCTTTAACTATAAAACTATCTTTTTCTTCAGCATCTTCAACTTTAATAGATACATTTCTTAAAACTTCTTTAGCAAGCCTTTCTTTAATTTTAGCAGCCTGAACGATTTTACCTTCTTTACCAGCTAAAGGCGATTTATTAATAGTAAATTTCATAGCAACGGTAGGTTCATCAACTGATATTCTAGGAAGTGGCTCAGTATTATCCTTTGCACATATTGTATCCCCAATAGTAACTTCAGGCATACCAGCAACAACTAAAATATCCCCCGGTTGTGGAGAAGGATTATCAACTAATTCCATACCAGAATATGACTGTATTTTTGAAACTTTAGCAGGTTTTGATTCACCTTTATCATTAAAATAAATAAGCCCTTCATTGATTTTTGTAATATTACTTCTGATTTTACCAATAGCAAGCCTGCCAAGATAATCAGAATAGCCTAAATCTGATACAAGCATTTTGAATGATGATTCTTCATCATAGCTAGGTGCAGGTATTTCTTTTAAAATCATATCAAAAAGTGGTTTTAAATCTTTCCCTTTTTCTTCTAATGTAAGAGAAGCTATTCCGTCTCTGCCGACAGCATAAAGAATTGGAAAATCAAGCTGGTCTTCAGTAGCATCTAAATCAATAAATAAATCTAATACTTCATCAATAACTTCATGAGGACGAGCATCTTTCCTGTCTATTTTATTAATGCAAACAATAACTCTTAAACCTTTTTCTAAAGCTTTTTTAAGAACAAAACGAGTTTGTGGAAGTGGACCTTCAGAAGCATCAACAAGTAAAATAGCACCATCTACCATAGATAATGCCCGTTCAACTTCACCACCAAAATCAGCGTGTCCTGGAGTATCTAGAATATTGATTTTAGTGCCATTCCAATTAACAGAGCAGTTTTTTGCTGTAATTGTAATACCACGTTCTCTTTCAATATCCATACTATCCATTGCTCTTTCTTCTGCAACCTGGTTTTCCCTGTATACACCACTTTGCTTAAACATAGCATCAACAAGTGTAGTTTTACCATGGTCAACATGGGCAATGATAGCAATATTTCTTAAAGCTTCGTTACTAGATAAATTTTTCATAAGCCCTCAAATAAAGTTAATAGTGAATTACTTTTTTGCCTTTTTTTTATAAATTAGTCAAGTAAATTTTTAAAAATTAGGATAAATATAATTAAAAAGAATAAAAAAAGAAAGGGGCAAAATAAATGCCCCATTGAAAAAGATATTATTTTATAACGCCACAAGCTACTCTTGCACCGCCGCCACCTAAAGCTGCAGGGTGGTCATGGTGATTATCCCCACCAATATGCACCATTAAAGACCTGTTTTTAATTTCACTTAATTTTTTAAGTTTAGGTGCAAGCACAGGGTTTGGTGTATCGCCTTTAGATGAAACATAAAGTGCAGGCAAGTCGCCTTTATGGCCTTTATTATCCCATGGGAAAGAGTGTTTGCCAGTTTTTGCAGGGTCCCAGTGGCCACCAGCTTTCATACCTAAGCCGCCTTTTTCATCAGGACCACAGTCTGGGTTTACATGTATATGAAAACCATGTAACCCTTCGCTGATTTTACCTTTTAAAAATGGAGTAAAAACTAATCCATATGGTGATTCTGTAATAACTATATCACCAATATAAGTGTTTTTCTTTTTGTCAAGAAGCTCCATTTTTACAATAATTTTGTTACTTTCTTTTCTAGGATCGTAAAGACTTTGAGCATTTACTGAAAAAGAAAGGAAAGAAAAAGCACATATAAGTGCAAATACAGTAATAAAATTAGATTTTTTCATATTGCCTCCTATTTTAGCTATAATATTAATACTTAATAATAGTTGTCAATACTAAAAAAATAAAAAGACAAAAATAATACAAAAATAGTATAAAATAATTTAAGTATAGCTAAAATAAGAGATAAAAAATATAGATATAAGAATATAATACCCCACATTATGTATGTGGGGTATAAATATTAAATAAAATTAAGATTAATCAACTTTAAATCTATTGATAGTATCTTTTAATTGAATTGCACGAGCTTGTAAGTGTTCTACTGTATTTGCTATTTCATTAACTGCAGATGAACTTTCTTCAACCCCTGCAACAATAGTCTGAGTATTATCATTAGTGCTTACAATTGTATTATACTGGTTTGAAACTTGAGTAGCAACAGACTGCATATCTCTATTAAGTTCCTGTATACCATCAACAACAGATACGAAGCCACTATTTGTTTCGCCTATATTATCAACCCCTAACTGAACACTGTCAACTGAACGCTGCATTTCGTAAGATACTGATTCAGTTTCTTTTTGCAGAGTGCCAATAATATTTTCAATTTCACTTGTAGCATGTTGAGTTCTTTCTGCAAGTTTTCTAACCTCATCTGCAACAACAGCAAAACCACGTCCAGCCTCTCCAGCACGTGCTGCTTCAATTGCTGCATTTAATGCAAGTAAGTTTGTTTGGTTTGCAATATCATTAATAACACTTAAGATTTCACCGATTTGAGATGAGCTTGTTGCAAGTCTGTCAATAGCATCAGCTAATGATACAGTTTCATCTTTAATATTTATCATATTATTTTGAACGCCATTTAGTGATTGAGCACCTTGTTGTGTTTTTATAGCAGTAGATTCTAAAATATTCATATTATTATTCAAAGAAGTAGAAGTATCTTGAGATATTTGCTTAATAGTATCCATGCTAATAGCCATATCAGAAAGCTGCCTTGCCTGAGAAGCAAATGTAGTAGATAACTGCTCCATTGTAGCTGATAATTGATCAGCTCCACTTGCAACTTCATCAGTAGATTCTTTTACTTCCCTAATAATATCTTGAACATTAGATATAAAAGTATTTATATAGCCTGCTAATTCCCCTAATTCATCATGTGATTTAATATTAAGCCTTTTAGTTAAATCACCATCGCCATGTGTTAAGCTGCTAATGATTTTTGTAGTAGTTTTTATAGGGATTACAACACTTTTATTCAGAACAAGTATATTGATAATAGCAAAAGTAAAAGATAAAATCACAAATACAATAGAAATAATAAAGGCAACATTTTGTTCTATAATAGTTTTTTTAGTTTCACTACGCATAATATCACTTAATAATGAAGTCATAGTGACAATATCATTAATAATAATCTTGTTTGAATTATCCATATTTGTGTAATGGTTAACATATGTTTGGAAAACAGGACCTGCTTCCGTTGCAATTTTCTGCATTTGAGTAATATAGCCAAGTATTTCACCCATTAATTTCTTGTTAGATTCAACACGTGATGCACGCTGGATATATTCTGCTTCTTTTTTTAACTGGGCTAGGTTATCAGAAATTAAGTTAAATAGCTGTCCGTTTGTAGATGTTCCTGATAAAATTTCATTTGTATAAATTTGAATAGTCTTAATAAATTCTTTCATACGAGAAAGCCTGTTAAGAAAGTCTGCATAAAAAAGCCTTGCATCCATTTCTTGTTCTAAAAAGAAATTTGCATTACGGTTAGCTGTGTTATGAACTTGCTCAACAGTTTTCCTACTAGTTTCTAATATTTTAAGAAAGTTATGACCATTATCAACAAAACCAAGAAATATTTCGCTGGCACTAGATGCATCTTGATAATAGGATTTGTATGATTCTTGAGATTCTGTATAGACATCAACAAGTGGTTTTAAATCTTTTTGATGAGTCGTTATAAAATCAGTATAAATAGTGATAGAATCAGTAGCAAGTGTAGTTTTAAGGCTTTCAAAACTTTCATTAGTTTTATGAGTAACAAAATTTAGAAACTCATTTTTAATAGCGCTTACACTTACATTCATATCTGAAAGAAGAGTATTAGCAGTAATATATTCAGCATCTAAAGCTTCAGCAGAACCACTGGCTGAAAAACTCGAATATACTGCATATATATTACTTATAATACATAAAAAAGCAATGGAAAGTATAAAAATATTAATTTTTTTTCCAATAGACATAAAAACCCCCAAAAAAAGAGAAAAAAAATAAAGTAACATTTATGAAATATAATTGAATAAAAAAAGGAATAGAAAACATAAAAAATTACATAATATATACACAATTAAAAAATAGTAAAAAATATAAAAAAATAGGAAAAATATAAAATAAATAAAATTAAATGAAAATATCATAAAAAGTGAGTAATAAGTATGGTAAAAAAACATATTTTAAGGTAAATTCAAATAAAATAAATTCATATAAGAAAAGTATGAAAAAAATAGAAAAAATATTATTATTTTTTTAAAAAAATAATAAAATATAGAAAATTATTATAAATACTTAATATATGTCTATAAATAGTAAATAGTAATATTGACATATAGATATATTCATATTAAAATATGAAGCAAGTTTAAAAATGGAGCATATAAGTGTCTACAAAGAAAGTTTTACTTTTTGGTCTTGGATTTTTTCAACGCAGGCTTTTAAAAATGGTGGCAGAAGAACGCCCATGTGTTGTTGTAGATATCGATAGTGGCCTTGTAGAGCGTGTTGTACAGGAATACAATAATGTAGAGGGTATAGAAGGGGAAGCCTCCAGCATTGTTACATGGAAAAAGATAAATTTTGAAGATATATCTCACATTGTTTCATCATTACAGGATTATGATGTTGTCCTTGAAATATGCAGAATAGCAAGAAATGTATATAATTTACAAATACCTATTATTTTAATGCTTTATAAAAATGACAGGCGTGAAGAATTAGAGCAGTATGATGTAAAAATAATTAATCCTATTTTAATAGCATCAGAATCAGTTTTAAATATTATACAAAAAAATTATGCACGTCCTAATAATATTGGTCTTGGTAATGGGGAGATAGTAGAAGTAATTATTCGCAGGCGTTCCCATATAGTAGACAGGAAAATGCGTTTTTTAGCACCAAGCAGGTGGAAAGTAGCTGCAGTTTACAGAAATGGTGTTTTTATGGTGCCAGATGGTGATTTTAAAATGCAGATAGGGGATAGGGTTGTGCTTGTTGGCGAACCAAAAGTTGTTGAAAATATAGTAAATATTTTAATGATAGGTAAGCCTGAGTTTCCATTACAGTATGGGCAAAGTGTTGCTGTAATAGCAAGTAATATGGTAGATAAAGATGCTACTGAAATAAATTATTTCTTTTTACATACAACAGCAAAAAAATATTTATGGTATGATACAGAACGTAAGAAAATCACAAATAAAGAAGATGTAAAAATATTAGAAAGCAGCGGCTGTGAATTTGGTGGCACCTTGCAAAATTTCCGTAGTGCTGCATATTTGCATGATGTGGGAACTTTAGCCATATCAGGCAGTTCAGGGTTTGGTCTATTTAATGGCAGGCTTAAGTATTATTTTAAGAAAACACGCCACCCATTTTTTATAAGCAGAGGGCAGATTCCGTATAAGGAAGTAATAGTATCATTAAATGGATATATTCCTGAAAGGCTAATAGAAACAGGTGCTGAAGTTGCTGCCCATTTTGGTATTACATGTAGATGTGTTTATGTAATCCCACCGGGTGCATTAAAAACACAGGCTGATAGTCAGGAATTAGAAAATAGAAAGAAATTTGTCCGCGATTATGAAAATTTAACACGAACAAAAATACCATTGGTTGTATTAGAGGGCAACCCTGTCCATAAGATTTTATCAGAAATAGATGACAGCCCAAACAGTTTATTAATTTTAGCTGCAAATTCAAAAGACAGAATATCATTTCTTAATCCACATACATCATTTTTAGTTGCAGTTAGAACAAGCAACAGTGTATTAGTTTTACCTGATGAGGATATAAATGAGTGAGCAGGAAGCGTTATTTTTATTTCTTATGGCACTAGGAGCATTTTTTATGCCTTTTTTAAGTAAAAGGTTAATGCTGCCTGCTGCTGTTGGTGAAATAATATACGGCATAATCATAGCATCACTAATACCATATGGTGAAAGCCAGCTTGTAATGGTAGAGTATTTTTCATCATTAGGGTTTTTAATATTAATGTATCTTGCTGGTCTTGAAATAGATTTTGAAAGATTTAAAGCACTGCCTAAAAATGAGCTGTGGCTTTATGTTTTAACATTTATACCTGTAGCATTAGTTGCCTGGTATCTTTCATATAAGCTGGAGCTTGCCTGGGCTTTTGCCATTATTTTCTTTACATCAGGAATAGGGCTTTTATTTCCAGTATTAAAAGATACAGGGCTTTTAAAAACAGATTTTGGTCAAAAACTTCTTATAATAACCATGATTGGTGAAATATTAACATTAGCAGGGCTTACAGTGTTAACTATTATATCAAAATATGGAATAACAATAGACAGTGCAAGGCAGATTTTATATATTGCAGTATTTTTCCTTGTAATATTTTTTATAATGAAAGTATTAAAAGTAATGCTTTGGTGGCGTCCTGACTTACAATCCATATTTTTAGAAGTAGGTAACCCAACAGAAACAGGCATGCGTGCAAATTTTGTAATACTTTTTGCTTTTGTAGCATTTGCTGCCATATTTGAGATAGAGTTTGTAGTTGGAGCATTCGTTGGCGGCTTAATGTTTGCTCTTGTTTTTGCAGGCAGAGATGGTGTGCTTGATAAATTAGGCGGCGTAGGTTATGGGTTTTTCATACCTATATTTTTTATTTCTGTTGGAATGCGTGTAACATTTAATGATTTTATGCAAAAAGATGTAATATTTTTAGCCTGCATTATTATTGCATCACTTTTTATTACACGGGTGGCAGGAACAATATTGCTGCTTTTTTCTTCTATTCAAAAACCAAAACTAATGCTTGTAACTATTGGGCTTTCTTTTCCACTGACGATGCTGGTTGCAGTTTCAAAAATATGTTATGACATGCGTTTAATCAATAAAATGCAGACATCTGCTGTTTTACTTGCTTCTATGATTTCGGCTGTAATTTTTCCATGGGTATTTAAGGGCATGATAGCCATTATAATGCCATCAGAAAATGTTAGCAAATAAGTTTTAAAAATATATTTACATATTATTTCTTATTATATATTATATGTTTATTAAAATTATTAGGTAAATATGAATAATGTAAAAGTATTAGTTGTTGTTCTAATTATTTTGGAAGCATTAGTATCTATATTTATACTACGTGATTTAAGTAGAAGGATAGATACGGAAGTATATGCTAAAATAAGCACTATATCCTCACAAAAAGAGATTATATATAATAGTGTTGTAAATGATGCTTTATCAAAATTTCAAATAATATATAATAACCAGTCAATAATTAATGATATGGAAAAGATAAACAGCCTTAACGGTGAAAAACGACTGGAAGCAATACACACACTTCACCATGATTTTCTTGATATATATGTTAATTTTATACCAGGCACTATTAATTTAATAAGAATATATGATAAAAATGGCATATTAATTGGCAGATATTTAAATGGTGAGCTGGACCCATCATCAATAAACAGTAGTTTCCACATAATTCACCCAACAAAAGACAGTCATGTTTTTACAATAGATTCAAAAGATATTGCAGTTTTTATTCCATATAAATTACAAAAAAACAATGAAATATATGGCTATATTGAGTTTGGAATGTCTGCAGATTCTTTTGTAAACCATATGGAAAGGCTGTATTCAGGGCTTTATCTTTTTGCTATTAAAAATTCATATTTAGCAATAAGTGATAAAGGGCTGTTTGAAGGTCAGGATATAAATAAGTATAAAGTTATAACAGGTGGTAATTACTATATTCCAGAGATAATCTTAAAAACTATTATAAATAATATTGATTTTGTAGCCAATACAAATAATCAAGGTAAATATTTTATTAAAGATGTTTATTTGGAGAATAAAAGATACTGGGGCGTATTTATACCAATTTATGATATAAGTAATAATGAACTTGGCTATATTACAGAGCTTATGCCAAATGAATATTTATATCAAATAAAAAATATTGCATTTTTTATTTGGCTTTTAATATCTATAACTTTATGGCTTTTTGCTTTTATTGTTATAATGTTAGAACGCAATAGAAAATCTATGCTTCAGCTTAATAATGTGCTTGAAGGTTATAAGCGTGCAGTAGATAATTCTTCACAAATTATAGAATTTAATGAACAAATGATTATTACTAATGTTAATGGTAAGTTTTTAGATTTAATGGGTGGCCATGTTGATGAGTATATTGGTGAAACATTAACGCATTTTGCAACTAAATGCAGTGAACCAAATAAGTTTATAAATTCCTTTAATATTAATAATAATACAACTATTTTTAATGGTATATATGAATTTCATACAAAGCACAGCAGAAAAGCTGTAATGTCCATATCCAGCACTACAATTGTGGATAATCAGGGCAATATCAGTAGTTTATTATGTGTTATGAGTGATTTAACACCAGAATATACAGCTATTGATGAATTAAAAGCAGCAGAAGATAAATCAGAAGAATTTATTACAATACTAACAGATTATATTAATGCAACAGGTAATACATTACTTGTTTATAAAAAGGATTTTACTTTAGAATATTCTAATTCAGCCCATGCTTCAGACCCATTTGATGGGACAGCAAACTGCTATAAACACCATATGGGAAGATGTATAAAAACATGTAATGACTGCCTTATAAAAAAAGTATTTAGTGAGAAAATAAAAGTATCTTATGAAATAATTGATGAAGAAAATAATATTTTTGAATTAATAAGTTTTTTTCCAATTTTAGATAAGTATGGAGAAGTTCGACTAGTAGTGTGCGAACACAGGAATATATCTGATAAGGTAGAATCACAAAAGACTCTTTTAGAAGCCAATGAAAAAGAAAGAGCAATGGTTAATCAGTTAAGGGAGATGGTGCAGGCTCGCGATATAGCTAAGGCAGAAGCAGAGTATGCAAGTAACGCAAAAAGTATGTTTTTAGCCAATATGAGCCATGAAATAAGAACTCCAATAAATGGTATTCTAGGTTTTCTAGAATTATTAAAAGACTGCCAAATGGACGATATAGCAAGAGAATATTTTAAAATAATATCATCAAGCTCTCAAAGTCTTTTAGGGATTATTAGTGATATACTAGATTTTTCTAAAATAGAAAGTGGAAAAATGGATTTGGAAAAGGTATCATTTAATATTGTAGATACTGTTGAGTCTGTAATAGATATGTATATGGCTAAAGTTGACGAAAAAAATATAGATTTAACAGTATTTACAGACCCACAGATACCAAAGATGGTAAAAGGTGATTCTGTTAAAGTCCGCCAGATTTTAGCAAATCTTTTATCTAATGCAGTTAAATTTACACATGATGAAGGAATGATTTCTATTGATGTATATTTAGTATATATGGAAAGTGGTTCTGTTCGTATTCAGTTTTCTGTAACAGACACTGGTATTGGTATAAGTGAAAAAACGAAACAAAAGATATTTTCTCCATTTTCCCAAGGTGATACTTCTATTACAAGAAGGTTTGGTGGCACAGGGCTTGGGCTTTCTATTACAAGAAGTATGCTTGAAATGATGAACTCCACTCTTGATATAGCAACAGAAGAAAATAAAGGCTCTACATTTTCTTTTGAAATATCTTTTGATATAATAGATAGAAATAGCTATATTGATGATATATCGGTAGACCGTAACAGGAAGATTGTTGTTTATAATGCAGAAAGCCCTTGTGGAAAAGTGGTAAGTAAATATTTTCAGGCATATAATATTGAAGTATATAATGCTCAAGGCAGTATTGAAAATATTGGTGAAGATTCTTTTGCTGTATTAATAGATGCAAAAAGGGATATGGATAAGTTTTTTGAAAATTTTAAAAATATGCCATATAAGGATAAAATTAAGTATGCAGCTGTAGTTCATAGTAGATATAAAACATTAGTAGATAAAGAAAAAGATTTAACATCTGTAGTGCTAAAACCAGTAACATTATCGCGTTTTATTAATATGTTTACAGAAATAAATGGTAAAGAAACTAAAGTTGATAATGCAATGTCCGATATAAATAGTAAAATGGCATTAAATGGTGCTGTTTTAGTGGTGGAAGATAACCCAGTAAATCAAAAATTATTGGTTATATTCCTTGAGAAAGCAGGCTTTAATGTAGCTGTTGCATCAAACGGACAGGAAGCTGTAGATATTATAAGGGATAACAGCAATTTTAATATTATTTTTATGGATATTAATATGCCTGTTATGGACGGTGTTACTGCAACTATTAAAATTAGGGAGATGGGCTCAGAAATACCAATTATAGCACTTACAGCCAATGTTATAAAAGAAGATGTAGATAAGTTTATTAGAAGTGGTATGAATGAATATATTGCAAAACCAATTAATTTTGATAAGCTTAAGTCAGTTTTAGAAAAGTTTGGTGTAAAAAGTCTGTAAAAATGGAGGATTTAAATGATAGTAGATATGGAAGAACTTTCTTCAGCAACAGGGATTAGTGACACAGAACTTTTAAAAAGTTTTGTAGGTGATTTCTTTAAAATTTGTTCAAGAGATTTAGAAAGAATTATTACAAGCATTGAAAAAGGTGACAGTCAGGCAGTTGTTCACCACAGCCATAATATATATGGTGCTGCATGCAGGCTTCGTCTTGAAGAAATTAGGCAGGCAGCAGCTACTTTAGGCAAGGCAGCTGCAAATATGGAAACAGAAAAATACAGTAAACTTTATGATGAGCTTAAAACTGTATTTAATACAGGTTCAGAAGAATATAAAAAAATAGCTTAGATAATTTATGAAGATAAGAGAAGAATTTACATGCCCTTTAGAATTAGTGCAGGATATGATTAAAGGTAAATGGAAACCTATTATTATATGGCTGCTTAGAAAGGGCAGTTATTCTTTAGCTGCACTGGAAAAAGAGATTGATGGAATAAACCAGAAAATGCTTTTAGAGCAGTTAAAAGAATTACAGGAATTTGGTTTTGTAGATAAAAAAACATATGACGGCTATCCTTTAAAAGTGGAGTATTTTTTAACGGAAAACCATGGCAAAAGACTTTTACAGGCACTAGAAGTTATGCAGAAAATAGGCATAGAGTATATGATTGAGCATGGCAGAAAATGTGTACTCGTTGAAAAAGGTATAATCGATGAAGATTATAAAATAGAAAAATAATCTTTTATAACTTATATAATTTAATATTTCTATAAATATGCTGTTAAATAAATATAATACACACAAAAAAGTGGGTAATAGACAAACATATTTTTTCCCTGTATAAGTAAGCTATATTAATTATACGGAGGAATTAAAATATGAAAAAATTATCATTCTTATTTGCAGCTTTTGTTGCTATTGTTTTTTCTGTAACAACTTATGCTAATGCTCGAATGGTTGTTACAAGCACAGCTATAAATTCTAAAGGTTTTTTAGCAGATAAATATGGCTATAACGATAAAACACAGCTTGATGCAAAAGAGATGCCTATTACATCTTTTCCATTTGAAATTAAAAATGCACCAAAAGGCACAAAATCTTATGCTGTATTTTTAGAAGATAAAGATGCGTTTCCAGTTAGTAAAGGTTTTTCATGGATTCACTGGGTGGCAGCAAACATCACTACTACAAAAGTTGCAGAAAACGCAAGTAAAAATAAACCAAATTTCGTACAAGGTATGAACAGCTGGTGGAGCAGCCTTGGTGGTTCAAGAGATGCTAAAGAAGTTAGCTGCTATGGCGGCCCTGCTCCTTATGATGGTAAAGTGCATACTTATGAAATGCATGTTTATGCTCTTGATAAAAAACTAAACCTTCAAAATGGCTTTTTAATGAATGAAATGTTTAAACAAATGGAAGGCCATATTTTAGACCAATATACATTAAAATTTAAATATCAATTAAAAAAATAGATATTTAATTTCCCATACCTTAAAACCCCTTAGTATGAAAATGCAGGGGTTTTTTACATTTATTTTACAAAATTATAAACTTATTTTCACAAAATCATCATATAATACCACAATTAAAACAGGAAAGGTAGTGTATGAAAGAAAGTTTTAAAACTTTAAAAGTCAAAGAAAACATTTTAAAATATTCTGCCATAATATCAGCTTTTTTTATACTTGTAATAATAGCAGGTATTATTTTGAGCCTTTTAATCCAGTCAAAAGAAGCAATTTCTAAATTTGGGTTTATTGATTTTATTTTTTCAACATCATGGGATTATAGTGAAGAAATATTTGGTGCAGGAAGAGCATTACTTGGCTCTATTTTAACAGCTTTAGTAGCAATATTAATAGCAGCACCAATGGGCGTTGGTATGGCAGTATTTATTGTGGAGATTTGCCCTAAATTTTTAAAAGGGTTTATTAGTTCATCTATTGAGCTTCTGGCTGCAATCCCCAGTATAATATATGGTATGTGGGGGCTTTTTATTTTTGCCCCATTTATTGAAAACACTTTGCAGAAATGGGCTTCAACTACTTTAGCAGAGCTTCCCATTATTGGTTCTTTTTTTCAAGTCAAGTATGCAGGTGGTATAGGGCTTTTAACTTCAGGAATAGTGCTTAGCATTATGATTGTGCCTTTTATAGCAAGTATAGCAAGGGAAGCTTTAATGCGTGTACCAAAGGAATTAAAAGAATCCTGCTACGGCTTAGGTACGGAAAAATGGGAAGCTATAAGAGATGTATCACTTCCTTATGCAAAAACTGCCATATGGGGTGGTATTATTATAGCTTTAGGCAGAGCATTAGGTGAAACTATGGCAATAGCATATATTATAGGAAATATGAACCTGCCATTAACTTCCATATTTGATTCATATGTTACAGTTACAAGTGTTTTAGTTAATGAGTTTAATGAAGCAGATGGTATGCAGCTTTCTTCTCTTTACTATATGGCACTGCTGCTTTTTATTTTAAACTTTTTAACACTTATTGCAGCAAAACTATATGTTGCAAGGAGAAGTTAGTATGGATTTAAGAATGGTAAGAAAAATAAAAGGCTATATTATGCTTTTTCTTTCAACGATTGCTGCTTTAATAGGTGTAGCACTGCTTTTTGCCATATTATATAAAGTGATTATGGCAGGAATTGATGGTTTAAGCTTAAATTTATTTATAAAAGACGAAGCACCAGCATTTTTACAGGAAGCAGGCGGGCTGCGTCATGCTTTTGCAGGGCAGTTATTATTAACAGCAGTTGCTTCATTAATTGGTATTCCAATAGGCATATTAGGCGGTATATACTTATCAGAATATGCTCACAACTCTAAAATCGGCAGGTTTTTAAGCAGTTTAGCAGATGTAAGTATAAGCATACCTACAATTATTATAGGTACATTTATATATTCAATACTTGTACGCCCTATAGGGCATTTTAACGGCTGGGCAGGGTCTGTGGCTTTAGCTGTTATATTAGTGCCAATAGTAATGCGTACAACTGAAGAATCATTGAAATTAATCCCATGGCAGCTGCGAGAAGCAGCCTTAGCTTTAGGCACACCATTTTATAAAGTAATAAAAGATATTGTAATTAAAAGTGCATTAACTGGAATATTTACAGGGGTATCTTTAGCTGTTGCAAGAATAGCAGGTGAAACTGCCCCATTATTATTTACTTCCTTTAGTAAAAACACATTGTCATTTGATATGAATGAACCTGTAGCTTCCCTCACGGTATCTATTTTTACATATGCAAGCTCTGCTTTTGAAAGCTGGGTATCTCTTGCATGGGCTGCTGCACTTGTAATTACTGTGTTTATCTTAATTACCAATATAATATTAAAGCAGATAATGAAAAGAAGGAGTTATTAAAATGAGTGAAAATATAGTTGAAAAAGAAATAGAAGTAAAAAACTTATCATTTTATTACGGAGAAAAAGAGGCTGTAAAAAATGTAACATTAAATATAGAAAAAAATAAGATAACAGCTTTAATAGGACCTTCAGGCTGTGGCAAAACTACGCTTTTACGCTGTTTTAATAGAATGCATGATTTATATAAGGGCAACAAATATACTGGTGAAATAATTTTTAAAAATATGAATATATTAGATAAAAGTATAGATATGACAAAACTAAGAACAGATATAGGCATGGTATTTCAAAAGCCAACTCCATTCCCTATGAGTATATTTGATAATGTGGCTTATGGGCTAAGGTTAAAAGGTATAAAAAATAAAACTGAGCTTCATAATAGAATAGAACATGTATTAAAAAAATCTGCCCTTTGGGATGAAGTAGCAGACAGATTATCAGCTTCAGCCATGGGGCTTTCAGGTGGTCAGCAGCAAAGGTTATGCCTTGCAAGAACATTAGCACCAGAGCCAGATGTGGTGCTTTTTGATGAGCCAACAAGTGCATTAGACCCAATCTCTACAAAAAAAATTGAAGAATTAATGCATGAGCTAAGGGGCAGCATTACTATGCTTATTGTAACACACAATATGCAGCAGGCAGCAAGAATATCTGACAGAACTGCTTTTATGTATATGGGTGAATTAGTAGAGGAAGATGCAACAGATATTATGTTTACAAACCCAAAAAAGCAGATGACAGAAGACTATATTACTGGAAAATTTGGTTAGTAAGGAGCAGGAAATGTATTTAAATAGTGCAGAATTTAAAGAGTTAAAATCTATTACAGCATATGTATGCAATATTACACAGGAAATGGCAGAAACAAGTTTTCAAGCTTTTATTAATAAAGATGTTGAAAAAGCACAGTATATAATGGAGCGGGATAGGGAACTTGATTATTACAGCATAAAAAGTGATGAGCTTTGTGGTAAAATAATTGCATTATACTGGCCAAGAGGCAGTGATATGCGTTACCTTATAACCACCATAAAAACTGCTTCAGACTTTGAAAGAATAGGGGACCACTGTAAAAAAATAGGCAAGCAGATAAGAAAATTACAGAATACACCACAAGTATTTGAACGCAAAAGCTTAATAGAACTTTTTGAAAATGTAAAAGATACTGTTGTAAAATCCTGCGTTGCGTTTTATAATCTTGATAAAGAAAAGGCGGAAGAAATTATTAATAATGATGATAAAATAGATATGTTAAAAAGTGCAGCAGTAAAAGACATTTTACAGTTTATGTCAAGCAGTACGGAAAACAATGTGTCTTATTTAAAATCAGGTATTAATCTAATAAATATTGCAAGAAGGTTAGAGCGTATGGCAGACCATGCCACAAATATTTCAGAAGCCGTGTATTATACAGTAACAGGTGTATATAAAAGCAGGGAAAGTATAGATGAGAAACGTACTGATAATTGAAGATGATGTAGATATTGCAGAGCTTATAACATATAATTTACAAAAAGCAGGGTATAAGGTGCACCATGCAGAAAATGCAAACGATGGGCTTATAATACTTGGGGAAGTTGCCTGTGATGTTATTTTGCTTGATTTAATGCTGCCCGGTCTTAAAGGTATGGAGTTTTTAAAGCTAATTAGAAACAGTGAAGAATACAATAATATTCCCGTAATTATTATTTCTGCTAAAACCCATGAGCAGGATATTATATCAGGGCTGAATACTGGAGCAGATGATTATCTGCCTAAGCCATTTAGTATGGAAATGCTGCTTGCAAAAATAAATACTATTCTTCGTCGTGGTGCTTCATGGACTGGCAGGGCAGCAAATGTATTAGAATATCAAGGTATAAAGCTGGATGATGCAAACCATAAAATATATGTGCAGGGGCAGGAAATAAAACTTACTCATAAAGAATATGAGCTTTTAAGGCTGTTTTTATCAAACCCAGATACTATTTTTTCTAGAGACAGGCTTCTTAATTCCATATGGGGATATGACAGCCAGTCATACACTAGAACAGTAGATGCTCATGTTGCTTCTTTAAGAAAAAAACTGCTTTCCTGTGGTGATTTAATTGTATCAGTACCTAAAACAGGTTACGGTTTAAAATGATTAAGTATTTTTTCAAACTATTTTTTCAGATATTTATACCATTTTTATTAATTTTTGCCATATATTCAGCTTTTAGTTATGAAAAAGCAGTGGATAATGCAGAAAAAAGCTATAAAGAAATATTAAAAACTTACTGGCTTTTAGTTTCTAGATATAATCTGGATGATAAAAATGAAGTTACTTCAATTTTTAAAAGTATTGATAATAAAAGTGATATTCGTATTTCTGTAATAGATAAAAAAGGTAATGTTATACTTGATTCTTCTGTTAATGAAAATAATATAAAGTTTATAGAAAACCATTTATCACGGATGGAAGTGCAAAATGCTCTTTTAGGTAAGGAATATTATGATATACGAAAAAGTGCCACAACAGGCAGGTATTGTATATATTATGCTTCCATGTATAATGATAAATATGTTTTACGAATAGTTTCAGATGGTATTATTTTTCATAATTTATACAGCAAATTAAAATCAGATATTATATTATTTTTTATAATATATGCAGTGCTTTCTGCTGTAATTTCTATATATGTGGCTTTTAGGCTTACTATGCCAGTATTAGAGCTTTCAAAGGTGGCAAAAGCAATCAGCGAAAATAAAAGTGATTTTATTATGCCTAAAATATCTGATAAAATTATGAATGATGCTGCCACATTAATATATAATATAAACAGGCTTTTATTACAGGAAAAGCAGGCGTTAAACAGGGAACAAAGTATTTTATCAAATATAATAAATTATATTGATGAGGCAGTTATTTTATTTAGCAGTGATAATAAAATATTAAAAGCAAACTATCAGGCTTATAAATTTTTTAATACTATAAAAGAGGGTATAAACCCATTAGTAGATAATGCAGATTATGAAAGTGCTGTGTTTTTTTGTGATATATTAGAGAAAAAGGGCTCATTAAAGCATATTTATAAAGAGCAGGTTTATGAAGTATATGTTAAGGAAATGGATGAATATAAATTAGCAGTTTTTAGGGATATTACAAATATTGCAGATTATGATGATTTTAAAGCAGTACTCACGGCAAATATAGCACACGAAATGAAAACTCCTGTTGCTATTATTATGGCAGCTTCAGAAACACTGCTTAATGATAAAGATATGGAAAAAGAGTTTGCAGAGAAATTTTTAAATAAAATAAATACAGGCTCAAAAAGGCTTAATAATATAATCAACCAAACATTAGAGCTTTATAAAATGGAAAATACTGGGCTTAATATTGAGGAAAATGCAAATATAAAAAATATATTATCAAATATAATGGTAAAAGAAAACGGCAAGAAGATAATATATGAAAATATGGCAGAAAAAGAGTATAATATTGATAATCTTCATGTGGAGATGATACTAACAAACCTTATAAATAATGCTGAAAAATATTCTAAGGGCGAAAATATATATGTGAAAATATATGATGAAAATAGTGCATTAGTTATAGAAGTATCTGATGAAGGGCCATTAATTTTAGAAAAAGAGCGAAAAAGGATATTTGAAAGGTTTTATACTGTTTCAAAATCAAGAAGTAATTCAGGTTTTGGGCTTGGGCTTTCTATTGTGAAACATATTGCACTTTTATATGGCGGCAAAGCGTCTGTTTATACAAATGAATATAATGGCAATACGTTTAAAGTAGTGCTTTATGAAAAGATTTAAGTTTTACATTTCTTTTACATTTATTTTCACTAAGTAAAAAGTATATATGGTATATATTTCTTAAGTTAAAAAGGTTAGAAACCTAATTTTAAGGAGAGATATATGAAAAAAATATTTATTACAATACTTTTTGTATTAAGTGCAGTTTATGCAAATGCTCAAGGCTCATTAAATGGTGCAGGTGCATCATTTCCATACCCTGTATATGCAGGCTGGGCATATATGTATAAAAATGAAACAGGTGTGAATGTAAACTATCAATCAATAGGCTCAGGTGGTGGTATAAACCAGATTACAGCAGGCACTGTAGATTTTGGGGCAAGTGATGACCCGCTTCCAAAAGCTGAACTTGATAAATCAAACCTTATACAATTTCCAGCTATTACTGGCGGTATAGTTATTATTGTAAATGTAGACGGCTTAAAAAATAAAAAAATCGTATTAGACGGCAAAACAACAGCAGATATTTTCATGGGTAAAATCACCATGTGGAATGATGCTTCAATTGTAAAATTAAACCCGAATTTAAAACTTCCTAGCACTAAAATAACAGTAATACGCAGGTCAGACAGCTCTGGAACTACTGCTGTATTTACAAATTATTTATCAGAAACATCTAGTGAATGGAAAAATGAACTAGGCAGTGGCAAATCTATTAACTGGAAAACAGGCATAGGTGCAAAAGGAAATGACGGTGTATCTAATATGGTGAAAAAAACTAAAAACTCCATAGGCTATACAGAATACACTTATGCAGAGCAGTTAAAGTTAGACTATACAAACTTAGTAAATAAAGCAGGTAATACTGTAGAAGCAAATATGCAGACTTTCCAAAAAGCAGTAGAAACAGCAGACTGGTATAAAAATCCATCATATGCTATATCTTTAACAAACAGCCCAGATGCTTCAGCATGGCCAATAGCAGCAGCTTCATTTATACTACTTAGAAAAGACAGGGCAGAAGTAAATAAGAAAGTAATGGAGTTTTTCAAATACGGCTTTGAAAAAGGCGATGCAGCAGCACAGCAGTTAAAATATGTGCCACTTTCTAAAAGCTTAAAAGATGAAATACTTGCAAAAGTAAAATAAAAGATAATATAAGCACACAAAAAAGCCCTTATATAAAATATATAAGGGCTTAAATTTTATTAGATTATCAAAAGTTATTTTTTAGAGCTAACGCGTTCTATATAGCTTGCGTCTCTAGTATCAATTTTTAACACATCGCCTTCATTAATAAATAAAGGAACTTGCACTTTACCGCCAGTTATAACTGTTGCACCTTTAGAGCCGCCTGTAACAGTATCACCTTTAACGCCTGGCTCACATTCTGTAACTTCAAGCTCAACAAAGTTAGGAAGAGTAACGCCTATTGGTTTACCGTTGAAAAATTGAACTGCTACATCTAAAGATTCTGGCATAAATAAGTATGAATCACCAACACAGTCATCATCTAAATGAACCTGTTCATAACTTTCCTGGTCCATAAAAATATATTCAGTACCGTCATGGTATAAATATTGCATTTTCTTTTCTTCAAAATCTGGCTCTTTTAATTTTTCACCAGAATCATAAGTTCTTTCAAGCACTCTGCCTGATATTAAGTTTTTAATTTTAGTGCGAACTGTGGCTCCACCCCTGCCGCATTTAATATGCTGCCATTCAATAACAGCGTATGGCTCACCGTCAACTTCAATTTTAGAGCCTCTTTTAAATTGGTTTGGAGTAATTGGCATATTTTCCTCGTTTTTCTAAAAATTTTTTAAGAATATAGCATATAATTTATAAAAAAGCAAGTAAAAGGGTGATTAAATAAATTTTTGGAAAAAATTCCAAAAAAATAAAAAAATAAAAAGTTTTTGGAAAAATTTCCAAAAATTACTTGAAAAAATATTTAGTGTAATATAATTTATAATTAATGAGGTAAGTGTTATGATTGCAAGAATTGATTATATTAATTATTTAAATAAATTTAAGGATATGCCATTAATCAAAGTGATTAGTGGTGTAAGGCGGTGTGGTAAATCAACATTATTTTTGCAATATATAGAATATCTAAAAAGTAATAATATAGATGATGACCATATTATATTTATAAATTTTGAAGATTTAGAATATGAAGAATATACTAATTACAAAATGTTATATAATTATCTTAATAAGCGTATAATAGATAGTAAAAAATATTATATTTTTCTTGATGAAATCCAAAATGTAGAAAAGTATGAAAAAACCGTTGATAGTTTACTGGTTAAAGGCAACTGTGATATATATATAACAGGCTCTAATGCTTATATGTTATCTAGTGAACTTTCCACATTACTAAGTGGCAGATACATTGAAATAAAAATGTTTCCATTATCCTTTAAAGAATATGTTTCTTATTATAAAGATGTAAATAATAATTATGAAGATTTATTTAATAAATATATCAACTCATCATCATATCCATTTAGTATTAATTTTAAGGAAGAAAATTTGCTTAACAAATACCTTGAAGATATATATAATTCTATCATAATAAAAGATATTTCTTTAAGGATAAAAAAATTAGATATTTCATTACTTCATAGAATTGTTAAATTTATGTTTGATAGTATAGGAAGCATATTATCAATAAACAATATAGCAAATAAATTAACATTAGATGGTTATAAAGTAGATAATAAAACTGTTTCAAAGTATATTGAAGTTTTAACAGAAAGTATGTTTTTTTATAAAGTTGAACGTTATGATGTTAAGGGGAAAAATATTCTTTCATCATTAGAAAAATATTATGTAGTAGATATAGGTATAAGGCGTATAAAATTAGGCAGGAATTATTCAGATATAGGGCATATTATAGAAAATATTGTATATTTAGAGTTAATGCGTAGAAATTATAATGTTTATATAGGTTATTTTACTAATGCAGAAATAGATTTTGTTGCCATAAAAAATGGAGAAATGGAATATTATCAAGTATGTTTATCATTATTAAATGAGGAAGTTTTAAAAAGGGAAGTAAAATCATTAAAAATGATTAATGATAATTACCCAAAATATATTATAAGTATGGATAAAGTAGGCACAAACTACAATATTGACGGTATAAAACATATAAACCTAATAGACTGGCTTATAAAAGATAATTAGTAAAGCATAATTCGTATTATTATATACTGCTAATGTAATAAGCCTTATATTTCTATTTTTATCTTCTAAAATTATTTATTAAAATACATAATTTTAGTTTATTTAGTATAAAATTTATAAACTTAATTAAAATTACTTGAAAAAAAAACAATGAGAATATATAAATATATAATATTAATTTAAGATAACTTATGAATTTATAAAATGAGGAATATATATGCCATCATATTTATTAGAAATAGGCTGTGAAGAAATACCAGCAGCATTTATACCATCATCTACTAAATTTTTACTTGATGAGTGGACAAAAAGGTTAACTGCTTTAAACCTGCCATTTTCATCTATTGAAACTGGTGGAACACCACGCAGGCTTTTTGTAAATATTGATGGGCTTGAATTATACCAAGCTGATAAAACGGAAATAATAATGGGGCCGCCTGCTGCTATTGCATTTAATGAAGATGGCTCGTTATCAGAAGCTGCTAAAAAGTTTGCAGTATCAAAAGGGATAGATGAAGCAACACTAAAAAAAGTAACTACTCAAAAAGGTGATTATCTTCAAGGGGAGAAAAAAACAGGTGGGCAGTCTACTGCAGAATTAATTAGCAAAACTGCACCAGAAGTTATTATGAGCATACCTTTTCCAAAAAGTATGAAATGGGGCAATAAGGATTTTAGGTTTGTTCGCCCTATACACTGGTTTTTATCTGTTTTTGATGAAAAAGAGCTAACCTTTGAAACAGAAGGCATTAAAGCATCTAATATTACTTACGGTCATAGGTTTTTAAATCCTTCTAAAATAGAAGTTGCAAATGTGTCAGAATATAAAGAAAAATTAAGCAAAGCATGTGTATTTGTAAGTCCTTCTGAAAGACGTGATATTATTAAAGCACAAATTAAAGATATAGAAAGCAGGGAAAATATAGTTGTTGATGTTGATGATGATTTATTAAATATTGTATCAGATTTAGTGGAATACCCATATGCAATACTTGGCAGTTTTGAAGAATCATTTTTACAGCTGCCAGAAGAAGTGCTTATTACTTCTATGAAAGTGCATCAAAAATATTTCCCTGTAAGAAATTCATCTGGTAAGCTTATAAATAAATTTATTGGTATTGCCAATATTAAATCACCTAATGGTGATAGTGTTATTAGGCAGGGTTATGAACGAGTTTTACGTGCAAGGCTAAATGATGGTTTATTTTTCTTTAATAACGATAAAAAAGTGCCATTATCAGAACGAACTGAAGCATTAAAAAAAGTGGTTTACCAAGAAAAACTTGGCACAAGCTATGAAAAAATGGAGCGTTTTAGAGAGATAGCACTATATTTAGCAGATATTTTATGCCCTGATAAAAAAGAAAATGTAGAACAGACAGCTTATTTATGTAAAGCAGACCTTTTAAGTGAAATGGTATATGAGTTCCCAGAGCTGCAGGGCGTAATGGGTTACTATTATGCTAAAAATGAAGGGCTTGATGATGATATAGCCTGCGGTATAATGGAACATTATCTTCCTAAATTTGCAGGTGATAAATTACCTGAAACTGATGAAGGAAGGCTTACTTCTATTGCTGATAAAATAGATACTATAACAGGCGTATTTGCTGCAGGAATGAAACCAACAGGTAATTTAGACCCATATGGCTTAAGAAGAAGTGCCATAGGACTTTTATCTATTATAGAAGATGCAGGCTATAGAATAGAATTAACAAAATTAATAGAAATATCGCTGAATAAATTATCATCTAGGCTGTCTTTTAATAAAGATGAAGTTTTAAATGATGTGCTTTCATTTATAAACCAAAGGTATAAACAAATGCTTGTATCAAAAGATGTTGTTGCAGCTGATGTTTTTGATGCAGTATGCAGCAAATCAAGTGATATAATTAAAATCTTTAATTTAGCAAAAGTTTTGACAAATGCTAGAAATACTGATGAGTTCCAAACTATTGCTGCAAGTTATAAAAGAATAAATAATATTTTAAAGAAAAACGATTTTAATAATGAATATTTTTCAGATGAACTTTTTGAATGTGATGAAGAAAGAGTATTGGGAGCATTAATCAGGCAGCAGCAAATGCAGGCTTTACTTGATGAAGAAAAAAATTATGCAGTTTTAGATGAGCTTATGAAATTTGCTCCAGCAGTAGATGCTTTTTTTGAGAAAGTTATGGTTATGGCAGAAGATATAAAAGTGAGAGAAAACAGGCTTGGTTTAATAGCAAGCTTACGTAAAGTTTTCCTTATAATAGGTGATTTAGGTGCAATAGCTTCCAAATAATATCACCAAATATCAAGGTGCATTATGAAATTAATTGAGATTATTAACCGTAGATGTGATTGCAGAATAACAAAAATTGTTGTGTGTAACAGCAGGGGAGAGCGCACAGTTTATGCTGATGCACCAATTGATTATTGTGATGAATTTAGCACAGAGATTACTATAAATAATATTAAAATGTTAATAACTTATTCGGCATATGCACCATTAAATGATGATGCCATAAGCCTTATGACTGACTTAATAGATGTATATGTGGAAAATAGAGCCACTTGGGAAATAGCAGAAAATGTTTCAAAAAGTCCTGATATTTTTGCAGGCAGAGCAACATTAGATGAAATGGTGCGTGTTGCAACAAATGCATTAGTTTATTCTAATCTATTTGATAAAGCAGCTGTTATGTTTTTCAATGAAAAACTAATGGAACTTCGTGGTATATATTTAACAAGTATCCCAGCTTATACTGAAAAACAAATGCTTGCCTTTAAAAATAAACGAGTGCCAATATCAAAAGAACTTTGCACAAAACTTTTAGAATATAATGCATCAAATGAAGACCTTGAAAACCATTTAGAACTAGAAGATAAAATATTTTATTCTATTGATAAAGTAAAACTTGATAATCCATTAATAATTGTGCCTATGGTTACTGGCAATAAGCTTTATGGTGTATTAATTACTTATTCTAAAGAAAAATATAATATTACCCATACTTTTACAACCCGTTCTACTGCCCGTCTTTTAAATACAATGTTGATGGCTGTTATATCTAACCAAAAATATGAATATACAACAGCTTTTTATAAAGAGATAGAAGCAGAAATGCGCAGTAAACAAAGTCTTGTAACACTTGGCAACTATGTGGCAACTATTGCTCATGAAGTTAAAAACCCACTTATTTCTATTGGGGGGTTTGCAAAAAGGCTTATGAAAGCTGTTACAAATGATGATTTAAAGCGTATGGCTGGTATAATTGCTACAGAATCTATTAGGTTAGAGCATTTAACAGAAGATATTTTATCATTTTCTAGAAAACGAGCACCGCATAAGGAAAAAATTAATTTAACAGAATTATTTGATGATATAAAACTGTTATTTGAAACTAGAATGGTGGAAAATAATTTTAATCTGGATATTAAAATCGGTAAAGATGATTATATATATGCAGATAAAGACCAAATAAAACAGGTGGTAGTAAACTTAATAGCCAATGCTATGAATGCTATGGAGCATGACGGCACAGTATCTATAGAATACGAATTAAAAGATAATAAAACAAGCATTATGATTTCAGATACAGGGCCGGGTATTCCTTTAGAAGTAATGCCTAATTTATTTAAACCATTTTTCACAACATCAAGTTCTGGAACAGGTCTTGGGCTTCCTATATGCAGGAAAATTTTAAATAATCACAACGGTGATTTAACAGTGTATAATAGTAAAAATGGTGCAGTATTTACTATTACTTTACCTGTGGAGAACGAATAAGTGATATTTAAAATAACAAAAGATAATATAGACAGTATATTAAATGAAGGCTTAAAAAAAGATGCAGCCCCATATGTTACCCAGTATGAAAATTTTAATAATTTTATAAAATCAAAGGGGATGAAAATATCAGAGCAGGAATATAGTGAGCAGGAAAATATTTTAATCAATAAATTAAAAGAGAAAGGGGCTCATATATGCCATAATGGTAAAAGCATATATTATAACAGCATTTCCCCATCATGTATTGACTGCCACACAGGCTATGGTTCAGCCACATATATTATCACATTAAAATGTAACAGGGACTGCTTTTTTTGTACTAATAAAAACCAAGATGATTATGCAGAAGGCGTTAATAAGGTATATGATATATTATCCCAGTTTCAAAACCATTTAAAACAGTATAAAAAAATGAAATCTGTTGCTATTACAGGTGGCGAGCCACTTTTATATGCTGAAAAATGTGCTGAATTTATTAGTGAAGTAAAAAAAGCAGATGAAAGTATACAGACACGAATTTATACAAATGGCGATTTAGTTACAGAAGAGATTATGCAAAATCTCCAAAAAGCTGGTCTTGATGAAATACGCTTTGGTTTAAAACCTGATAGTAATGGTAAAGTATCAGATAATATAATAGAAAACTTAAAAACAGCAAAAAAATATATAAAACGCACAATGGTTGAAATGCCTTTTCCAAAAGGCAAGGTTCATGAAATGAAGTCATTAATGGAAATACTTGATAATATAGGAATTTATAGTATAAATATATTAGAATTTTTATATCCGTTTGTTCATAGTGATGAATATTTTAAAAAAGGCTTTGAAGTAAAAAACCACCCATATAGTGTGCTTTATCCTTATACTTATGCAGGTGGTGTTCCTGTTGCAGGAAGCAGTGTAGAATGTCTTGAAGTAATGCTTTATGCAGTTGAAAAAAATATGAAAATAGGTATGCATTACTGTAGTTTAGAAAATAAACTTACTGCGCAAGTATATCATGCAAATTGTAATGCAGGCAAAAGCAGTGTGGAATATTTATCAAAAAGTGATTTTTTTATTAAAGTAGCAAAAGGGTATAACCAAGATGTAGATATTATAAAAAATATACTAGATAGTAACGGTATAGATTATATATTATATAATAATGCATCTATTATAGAATTTAGTCCAGAGTATGTTTACCTTTTAAAAGATTATAATATGGAGCTGGGGCTTTCATATTTAGCAGTAGATTATGATAAAACTTTAGGTCAGAAGGTGATGAGGGAATACCAAATAGATAAAATTGAGCCTTCATCATTTAATTTAGCAGAGATATAAGGTGTAATATGATAAATAAAATGGAAATAGCAAGTATGGTATTTGAGGGGGTATCTCGTTCTATATCTGTTGCCCCAAAATACTGCTCTAAAATTAAGCATAAAAGTGCACCATGCACTATTTGTTATACCTTATGTCCTGTTCAGGCAATTCATGTTGGTGGTCCTGGGGAAACTATTACAGTAGACTGGGATACATGCACAGGCTGTGGTATGTGTGTAAGCCAGTGCCACAGCCAAGTTTATAAACTGCGTCATGGTGGTTATAGTAAGTTTATAGATAAGCTTACATCACATATTAACCCAAAGGGAGATCTAGTTATATCCTGTAGTGAAAACCATGTATATAATAGAAATGTTGCAGTTGTTGAATGTGCTGGTATATTTAATGTGGTAGATATATTAGTGCTGTATCTACGTGGTGCTTCTAAAATGACTATTAAGTATGGAATATGCAGTGAGTGCCAGTCAAAACACGGCAGTAAAGTTTTAGAGCAGGAAATAAAGCATTTACAGTTACTAAGCACTATTTTTTCAGATTTAAAAGATATGGAAATTATATTTGAATCTGACAGTGTTCGCCTAATATTTCCAATACAGCATGAAATATATGAGATAGTAGAGGAAGAAAAACCAAACCCAACAGTAAACAGGCGTGGTATGTTTTCATTTTTCAAAGAAACATTAAGGGAAAGCCTTTTAAAAAGTGCAGATATGGTTACTGTGGAAACACTGGAGCCTAGAACACAGATAGATTTTACCCATGAAGAAACAGTAAGAAGAAAGCAGTTTTTAGAATGCATTATGTCTTTAGGCAATATTATGAAAGAAGAAGTAGAAACAGGTATGCTTTTTAATAATATTGAAATAGACGAAAGCTGTGTTTACTGTGGAATGTGTGCCAGGTTTTGCAATACTGGAGCCCTTGCAATTAATGAAGATAGAACAGAGATAACCTTTAACCCATCAAAATGTATATCATGTGGCATGTGTGAAAAATCGTGCTTTCATGCTAAACTTCATTACAAAGAAACACTATCATTAAGATTATTTTTTAAAGATAATATTATAGCATCAAGGGATAAATCACGGTTTACAGTAGCAGATATGAAAGTATTTCATGAATAGTTTATAAATATTTTCCTGCCACTACTATTTCATCAGCACTACCATTTATAGATATGCCACCAGTTGTAGTAACAATATAGCTGTGCTGCATACCTGTAGTGCCATAACCTTCAAGGCATGCAAAAAAGCTTAATGCTATAACCATATTTTCCACTAATGGATTCTTATTAGTTTTAGAAATTATGGGGTATTCATCAATAGTAAGCCCAACCCCTCTTCCAATATGTTCTATAACTTCATCACCTATACCCATAAATGTTCCCTGTATTTCTGGGTGAATATTATCCATAACAGCAGTATATATTTCGCTAGGTATAGCACCGGGTTTTAACATTTCTACGGCAATATTTTTAAGGTTAACTAAGTGGTCCTGCTGCCTGCGGATATAGTCTATTAAACTATTAAAAGCATAAGAATATGTGGCAACAGAATTATAGCCATTTATACCTAATACAGAAGAAATTGAAATCAAATCATTTTGTTTTAAAGTTATTTTACTGCTTCCTAAAAATGGTGAAGTTATATATATGCCATTTGTACCAACAGGGCTGTCGTATCTGTATGTTTTTAATGAGCTTTCACCAAAGTTTACATTTATAGTATGCTGCTCCATACCCTGCCTTTCAGTACGAACTATAGCTTGATGCCCTTTTTTTAAAAATTCATTATATATAAGCATGGCTGCTTCATGTTCTGATATATCTTCAGATAATATTTTTGGCACAATATTTACCATAATATCTTCATGAATTTCGCCTGCTGCCATTAAAATATCAAGCTCATATTTACTTTTTACACTTCTGCACATTCTTAAGGCTTTATCACATGAATAAATTTTTCCAAACTCAAAACATGAGTTAAATTTTTCAAGCATTTCAATAGTTATAAAGCCTTTATCAATAAAAGCAGGAAAGAAAGTATTAAGAGTTAGATAATTCTTTATATCATCATATGTTTTATAAGGCATAACTTTAAAGTATCTAATCTCACGTTCTGCACGGCTGGCACTTCGTTTTACAAAATATACTGGTTCTTCCCCACGCTGTATAAATAACACACCTTCCTGCATAGTGCCTGTAAAATAGTATGCATTAAGTGGGTTAAATATGAAAATATAACGCCAGGTATCATCTGCCATATCCATAAAAGTAGTAAATTTTTTAAGCCTGTTCATAAGCTCAGCACCGGGAACTAATGCATACATAAGGACGCCTCATCATATAATACTAAAATATAATAAAACCATCATATATTATAAATTAAGAAAAATAAATATAAAATAATTTATAGGTATGTGTGTATCTGATAATTTATAGAACTATATAATGATACAGTAAAAAAATAATAAATAATTTAGATAAGTTTATAATATGCTATACCAAGTTTTTAAGGAAAGCATCTAAAAATTTATAATTAATATTTGCAATAAATAAAGATAATACATATAAAAGATATAAATTATTGAACTTATTACTACTAATATCTTTCTGTTATATTTTTTTATGTCCATATCATCACGCCGCACATCTCATATATATTGGCATTGTTATATTACCGCCTGCACTACATAATTTCAAATCATTTCGTGTTTTCTACTTCATATGAAATTTGAACTCGTATTCCTAACAAGAACCGTTAGTAATACTCAAACATAAATTCCATAACCATTTCGTAGAAACCACTGTATTGAAATTGAGTAGTTTAGCGATAATATAACAGTGGTTAATTAATAATGAATACAATACTATAAATATTTCACTATTAAAGAATAATAAAAACTTTTTTAAAAACATTTATAATTAATAATATTTTCTATACTTTATAATGATACAGTAAAAAAATAATAAATAATTTAGATAAGTTTATAATATGTTATACCAAGCTTTTAAGGAAAGTATCTAGCATTTTTATTTACATACATTATAAATAAAAAAACAGCAGGTTGTGCCGTCCTGCTGTTTAAATTGTGCAAAAAATATGGGAGGATTGTAAGAACGGGAAATCTTACTATCTTGATAATGCTTATCAATGATAAGCTTAGGTTGCTAAAACTATAGCTAAAAAACTCCTTATGTCTATTTTATTTCAGTAGGAAAATCTCTTTCCTTAGCTGATGATTATTAATAGCATTATTGATAAGAGATGTCAATAAGAAATTTTAAATTTTTATAAAAAATTTTTCTGTTATCTTATAACTTATTTATAATATGGATAAATCAAGTAAAATTTTTTTTTTAAATATTATAAAAAATAATATATATAGTATAATATTTTAATATAGTAGAAAGTTTTTTAATATATTAAATATAAATTACACAATAAAAAAGCCCACAAAATAATTGTGGGCTGTAATGTTTAAAATATATTAATACTTATTTTGCATTAAATTTATACTGTATTAATGCACCAAGTTTATTTAAATCATCTACTGTTTTACTGTCAAGATAAGTTGGTTTAAAGCCAGCAGCACTATCAGGGTTGTCTGGTAAAAACTTAATATTGCTGTTATCTGGTATATACTGAGCAGCTTCTTCTTTTGTTAAAAATGCAATGATGAAGATACCTTCAGCAGGAATTTCACCATTCCATACATCCAATAATATGTAATATGTTCCGCTGGCAGAAGCATCTAAAGATTTTGCACTTGTTAAATCATACATTTTACTTGAATAGTCAGGAAAATTAAGATTAGAGGCAACATCTTCATTCCCATAGTATATATTAGTATCTCCAAAATATGAACGATATCCCACACCTTTAATAATACCCATGCCATACTTAGATAAATCTGCCTCACCATTTAAGCCCATAGCAGAGCTTATTAAAATAGGATAGTATGTTTTTGAGTTATCAGTTCTTGGATTTGTTATATCAATACTTGCTTGCACTTGTCCGTATTCGTTTTTAGTAAAATTAAAAACGGTTTCATCTACTGGTATTGCACTTAAATCATAATTGCCACCACCTGTTCCCGTTTCTGTGCCACTGCCTGTATCAGCACAGCCTGAAATTACTGCAAGAAATACTACTAATAAGATTGATAATAAAGATTTTTTCATAAAATATCTCCTTTTTTTTGTAATGGCATAACAAAAGATGGCATACTAGTTAAAAAACTTATTTATTTTTTTTGCACCATTTGAAATGCTTTCTCATCATATCACGGGGGGGGGAATGTCAAGTGTTTTTTTAAAAAAGAGAAATTTTTATAAAAAAATTTTTCTACTATTTTATAATTTATTGATAATATGGATAAATTAAGTAAAAAATATTTTTTAAAAAATAAGAAAAATAACGTATTAATTATAATATTTTAATATAGTAGAAAGTTTTTTAATATGTTAAATAAAAATTACACAATAAAAAAAGCCCACAAAATAAATTGTGGGCTGTGATATAAAATTTATTAATACTTATTTTACAGTAAATGTATACTGTTTTAATGCACCAAGTTTATTTAATTCATCTACTATTGTATTATCAAGAAATTTTGGGTTATATGTCCAAGTATCACCATCAGGCGAAAGAATAATATTGTTATTATTTGGTATATATTCTTTTGCTTATTTTTCAGTTAAAAAAGCAATTACAAGTTTTCCTTCGCTAGGCATACTATACCCACTAGTAATCCAAACATAATATGTGCCTTTTCCATTTTCCTTTAAAGCTGTTTCACCATTTAAATCATACATATCTCTTCCTTCACCGAAAACAAGATTGCTGTTTGAACTACTGCTTCCGAACTTTGTTTCATATGCAATACCTTTAGCAATACCAAAGTCAAAATTAGATAAATCAACTTCTCCATTTAAGCCCATAGCTGTGCTTATTAAAATAGGATAGTATTGCCCTTCACCTGTTCTAGGGTTAGTGATTGTTACAGCTTTAGGCTCAGTGCTTTCCGTACCTCCACCACTACTACTTGTGTCTTTAGTAAGTACAATAGGTGTTTCATCTACAGGTATTGCACTTGGATCATAATTGCCATCACCTGAGCCAGTACCACCACTTGAGCCAGTTCCATCAACTGAGCTAGTTCCACCGCCTGAGCCAGTATCAGCACAGCCTGAAATTACTGCAAGAAATACTACTAATAAGATTGATATTAAAGATTTATTCATAAAATATCTCCTTTTTTATAATGGCATAACAAAAGATGGCATACTAGTTAAAAAATTTATTTAATTTTTTTCACCATTTGAAACACCTCCTCATTATATCACAGGGGGGGGGAATATCAAGTGTTTTTTTAAAAAAGAGAAGTTTTATTGTTTTATTTATTTTTTTTAGCCATAGGGTGAGTTTCATCATAGACTTTTAAAAGGGAGGCTAAATCAGAATGGGTATATTTTTGAGTAGTAGCAAGGGATTCGTGTCCTAAAAGTTCCTGTATTGACCTTAAATCTGCTCCGCCTTCAAGTAAATGGGTGGCAAATGTATGCCTAAAAGAGTGGGGCGAATAATCAAGGGGAAGCCCTGCTTTTTTTAGATATGTTTCTACTATTCGGCGAATAGTCCTGTCTGTCATACGGCTGCCAAGCCTGTTTATTATTAAAGCATCGCTTTCTACTACTCTTCCTTCACTTACTATATCATACATTACTTTATAATAATCTTTTATTAAAGATATTAATTCTGGGGCAAGTGGCACAATCCTTTCCTTTTTGCCTTTACCACGTACAAGTATACGCATACCGTTTAAGTCAACTGCGTTTCTATCAAGCCCCACAAGTTCAGAAACACGGACGCCAGTGCCGTATAAAAGCTCTAATATTAAAGCATCCCGCATACCCATAGGGGTAGATTTATCTGGCAGGTCTAAAAGTGTAAAAATATCATCTACATTAAATACATTTGGCAGATATTTTTCTTTTTTAGGAAATTTTAACATTCTAGCAGGGTTATCTTCAATTATACCACGCCTGTATAGAAATTTGAAAAAGGATTTTAAAGTGGATATTTTCCTTTCAATGCTGGATTTTGAAAGCTCTTTATCATAAAGTGTTGTAATAAAGCCACGAAGTACATAAAAATCTACCACTTTTATATTACTGCCAAGCTTTTCTTCATCAATATAAATAGCAAGTTCGCTTAAATCTTTTGCATAAGCTGTAATAGAATGATTACTATACTGCCTTTCTACTCTTATAAAATTTATAAATTCTTCTATTGCATTATCTATTTCCATACATCACTTTCATAAAAACTTTTTGCAGTATTATATGCAATATCTACCTGCATTTGTTTTTTAAGTTTTTTATCTTTTACTCTTTTTTCAAGAGGAGCAAGCATTCCCAAATGAAAGTTTGACGGGCTGTATTTTTTACCATTAGAAAATTCTGAAATTCCTGAAATATAATCAGAAAGGCAGCCTAAAGCTGTATTTTTAGGCAGTTCATAAAAAGGTTTATTTTCAAGTAATCTTGATATTTGCAGTGCTGCTATTAAGCCACCTGCAATAGATTCCACATACCCTTCAAGCCCTGTAATTTGACCTGCAATAAATAAGTTTTTATTACTTTTAAAATTAAAATACCTTGTAAGATGTTTTGGACCTATAATATATGTATTTCTATGAACTGAGCCAAAACGTAAAAATTCTGCCGTCCTTAAAGCAGGTATTTTTCTAAATACTTCTTTTTGTGCTCCTATTGTCATTTTAGTTTGGAAGCCCACAATATTAAATGCTGTTGCATCTTTATTTTCTTTTCGTAGCTGTATTACAGCATATGGAGTTTTATTTGTTTTTGGGTCTATTAAACCAACAGGTTTCATAGGTCCAAAAGCTAGAGTATTTCTTCCACGGCCTGCCATTACTTCAATAGGCATACACCCTTCAAAATATGCAATATCTTCAAAATCATGAAATGCTGTTTTTGGAGCATTCATTATATCATCATAAAAAGTATTATATTCTTCTTCTGTTAAAGGGATATTAAAATAATCATCGCCGCCTTTATTATACCTGCCTAAAAAATACCCCTTATCCATATCAATGCTTTCTGCATCTATTATAGGGCTTATGGCATCAGCAAAATATAATGCGCCCCCTAGCTTTTCTTTAATATCTGAAGCTAAATCATCACTTGTTAAAGGACCTGTTGCTATTAAAAAAGGTGTTTTTGTATCAAGTGGCATTTCTTTTAATTCTGAGCATTCCACATCTATATTTTTATGGTTTTTTAAAGTATCAGTTATTATATTTGAAAAAGCGTGCCTATCAACTGCTAACGCATTTCCTGCAGGCACACTGCATTTATAAGCAGTATCAATTAAAAATGAGCCATATAAGGAAAGCTCTTTTTTTAAAAGCCCACTGGAAGTTGTGCCATCAATAGACTTTAAACTATTGGAACAAACAAGCTCTCCAAACTTATCACTTTCGTGTGCTGGAGTAGTTTTATCAGGTCTCATTTCTATTAGCTTAACTTTATAACCATGACTTGCAAGCTGATAAGCTGCTTCACTACCTGCCAAGCCAGCCCCTGCAATTATAACATCATATTCTGCCACAAACTTACCCTAATCTTTCTTCTTTAAAGGTTTTGTGTTTTTACAATCAGGGTAACCAGAACATGCTAAAAATGCTCCCCTAAAGCCTCTTTTTATAACCATAGGCTTCCCACATTTTTCACAAACTTCATTACTTTCGTTACTTGGTGCTGCCTTTATACCTATTTTGCCATCTTCTTTCATTTCAATATTAGCAGTAAATTTACATTCAGGATATCCAGAGCAGGCTGCAAATATACCATTCTTACCAGATTTTAAAACCATATCTTTAGAACATTCTGGGCATTTTACATCAAGTTTTTCACCCTGTTCTAATATTTTTACAGAACCATCAGGATACCTTAAAAAGTTCTTAATATTTTTACATTCTGGATAATTAGGGCATGCGATTACTTCACCAAACCTGGTTTTTTTATAAACCAGTTCTGCCCCGCATTTTTCACATATTAACCCAGAGCCTTCAAACTGCTTATCTTCTACTAATTCTATTTCCCCTTTTTCATTTCTTTTAAAGTTGGAAGTAAACTTACACTCTGGATATTTAGTGCAGGCAACAAAAGCACCGTTTTTACCCATTTTTATAACTAAATCACTGTTACATATTGGGCATTTTTTATTGGTTTCTAAATTGGCAGATATTTTGCCGTCAGTTGCTGATTTTAACTCTTTATCAAAACTTTTATAAAATGATGATAAAACATTATGCCAGTTTTGGCTGCCGTCTTCTATTTGGTCTAACTCTTTTTCCATATTAGCAGTAAATTTCACTTCAAATATTTTTGGGAAATTTTCTATTAATATTTTATTTACTATCCTTCCAAGCTCAGTTGGGTGAAATTTCTTTTCTATTAACTCTGTATATTTTCTATCTACAATTGTAGAGATAATAGCAGCATATGTGGAAGGTCTGCCTATTCCCTGCTGTTCTAGTGTTTTTACTAATGTTGCTTCAGTATATCTTGGTGGGCTTTGAGTAAAATGCTGTTTCTTTTCTGTTTTATCTCTTAAAGCTGGTGTTTCTTTTGCTATTTTAAAAGAGATGGTAGTTTCATCATCTTCATCATTTTTCACATCTTCTTCTTTACTTTCCAGATATAGTTTTGTAAAGCCAGCAAAAGCAAGCACTCTGGCAGTTGCTTTAAATTCATATTTATCACCTGTAAGACGCACAACAGTTTGGTTGTATATTGCCTCACTCATTTGGCTTGATACAAATCGCTCCCATATAAGTTTATAAAGCTTATACTGATCAGCAGATAAATATTTTTTTATAGATTCAGGTGTCCTTAATACAGAAGTAGGGCGTATAGCCTCGTGAGCGTCCTGCACATTATTATTTTTTTTGCTTACTTTCTTATTTTTAGAAGTATATTCTTCTCCAAAAGTTTTAGTAATATAGTTTTTAGCCTCATCAACTGCTTCAGGGCTTATTCTTGTAGAGTCTGTTCTCATATATGTAATTAACCCAACAGGGCCTTCAGCAAGCTCCACACCTTCATAAAGGCTTTGGGCAACAGACATTGTTTTTTTAGAAGTAAAGCCAAGCTTTCTAATAGCTTCCTGCTGCATACGTGAAGTAATAAAAGGCTCAGCAGGGGACTGTTTTACTGCCTTTTCTTCCACATCGCTTACTTTAAAATCTTTCGGCATACTTTCTAATATTTTATTTGCTTCAGCTTCTGTTTTAATCTCTGCTTTTTTGCCGTTTATTTTATCAAGCTTAGCTTTTAATGTACCTTTTTCTTCCTTTTTATCCCCTTGTATTAAAAAGTCTGCATTAATGCTCCAAGACTCCACAGGGATAAATTTTTCAATTTCTTCCTCTCTTTCGCATATTAACCTTAGTGCAACAGACTGCACACGCCCAGCAGATAAACCATACCTTAATGGTTTCCATAAAAGCGGGCTTACAAGATAGCCAACAAGCCTATCTAGTATCCTTCTTGACTGTTGAGCATTTACTCTATTTATATTAATATCACCTGGGTTATTAATACCGTCTAATATACCTTTTTTAGTAATCTCATTAAAAAGCACACGTTTTACAGGTTTATTTTTATCTATTTGGCTTGCAATATGCCATGCAATAGCTTCCCCCTCTCTATCAGGGTCAGGGGCAAGGTATACAGCATCTGCTTTTTTAGCATTACTTTTAAGGGAAGAAATAACTTTTTCTTTTCCCTCTATAACAATATATTTAGGTTCAAAGTTATTATCAACATCTACACCTAATTCATTAGGTGGCAGGTCAATAATATGGCCAACACTGGCTATTACTTTGTAATCTGAACCAAGATACTTTTCAATAGTTTTTGCCTTAGCAGGCGATTCCACAATTACCAAATTCATATGACTACCATCTATAAATTATTTTATTATTACATACTTATCATCAACAGATTTTTCTATTATTCCATCTAACTCTAAAGATGCTAAAGAACTCATTGCAGTTACTACATCAATATTTAGTTTCATACATATTCCATTAAGGGATAATGGCTCAATATTTAATATGTCATATATTTCTTTACACTGTTTATCTTCAATAATAATACTGTCATTATTATTTTCATCTTCATTAAGCTCAATTTTTAAGTCATATTGTAATTCGCTTATTATGTCAAGAGATGTTTCTAAAAATTTTGCACCATCTCTTAAAAGTGAGTTTGTGGCACTGTTTTTCCCAGCAGGAAATGCAGGCACTGCAAAAATCTCTCTATTTTGTTCCAGAGCAAAACGGCATGTAATAAGCGAACCACTTCTTTTGCTTGCTTCTATTACAGCTATTACTTTTGAAAGACCAGATATTATTCTATTTCTTCTAGGAAAATTATTAGGTAGTGGCTTTTCATCTGGCATAAATTCACTTATTAAACAGCCACCCATATTAATTATCTTATCTACATATTTTATATGATTTTGGGGATATATCTGAAAAAGACCACTGCCAAGTACGCAGGCTGTAGCACCTTTTTCAATTGCACCAAGATGAGAAGCTATATCTATACCGTAGGCAAAACCACTTACAATAGTAATACCCACTTCTGCTAATTCTTTTGATAGTTTATATGTAAATTTTTCAGCTTGAGATGAGCAGTTTCTAGAGCCTACTATACCAACTGATACATTATTTAAACATTCCACATTGCCTTTTACAAAAAGCAAAGCAGGGGGCGCATATATTTCTTTTAATAAAGTGGGATATCTTTCATCTTCTAATGTGATAATTTCTATATTTTCTTTTTCAGTGCGAGAAATAATACTTTCTACTGCCTGCTCATTAAAGGCTTTATTATATATCCTTTCAGCAATATTACTTTGGATATTTAAGCCATAGAAAAAATCAGCCCTTTCATTAAATATACCAGAAATAGTGCCACGTTTATCCATAATAGCCTGTATTACCACATCACTTAAACCCTTAATGTGTTTTAAAGCTAAATATTCATATATAGTATTAATAGCAAGCTCCCCTATAATGTATTAAAAAAAGAATATAATAAAAGATTATAAAATGTCAAATAAAATTGAAGTTACTTTTTTCTAAAGCTGGTTTGAAGATTTCAGTATTTATTTTTTCTATTATAGTACGGCTTTTATTTTAGCAAATTATTAAAGATTTAACCATTAATATTAAAAATATTTGTAACTTATCTATATTTATTAGCAAATGATAGTTTAGTATACTACAGCTTATTATTCATAATGACCTTTGCAGGAGATAATATAAAGAATATTGTCTTCAACTTTGTATACAATTCTATTTACACTATCTATTCTTCTGCTCCAATATCCTTGTAGTTCGTGCCTTAATGGTTCAGGCTTACCTAAACCATCAAAATTACCCCTTTCAATATCCTTTATTAAGTTGTTGATTTTGTTTAATGTTTTTTTATCTTTTTGTTGCCATAATACATAATCATTCCATGCTTCATCAAACCAAATTTTTTTCATAATAAAATTACTCTTCTATTAAATCATGTTCTCTGCCTTTTCCTTCATTAATTGCAGAGATACCTCTTTTTAAATGTTCCATGTTTGATTTTGAATAAAATGGGTCATTAGATATTTCAAAAGGTATTCGGTTATCTCGCAGTACTGCTTTTATAAATAATGAAATTGCAGTTGATGTATTCATTCCAACATCATGGCAAAATTTATCAAAAGCTTTCTTATTTTCCTTATCAATTCTAACACTAATAGTTGAATATTCCATAACACACTCACATTTTAATATATTTTAATATAATATATATAAATTATATTAAAAATGCAAATAAAAAAATGTATGGGTGTAGTATAAATTTAAAGTTACAATACACATTAACTCACTTTTTTCCTTGCATAAATTTTATTAATTTAATATGGTGTATGCTATGGAAAATAATTGGCTGGAACTTTTTAGAAAAGAATATAAACCACTTTTAAAAGATAGATATGATGAGTTTGAATACGGGCTGTCATGCCCTAAAGCTCGCCATATACGTTTAAGCAAATGCAGAAATATTGATTATATGCAGGAGCTTGAAAGCATAAGCAGTCTTGAAAGTGTTGCAAATTATGATAATATGTATAAGGTGGTAGAAGGGGCAGAAAGAGTTACAGAAAGCTTAAGTTTCCAAACAGGTGGTGCATATATTATGAACCCTTCATCTTTAGCACCTGTTAAAATATTAATGTCTTATATGAGGCAAAACCCTGTTATGCTTGATGTATCATCTGCCCCTGGTGGTAAAACTTGTGCCCTTTCTGATATGAGTAATAGAAAAGGCGTGATAGTTGCCAATGAAATATCATCAAGCAGGTTAAAATCACTTCATTTTAATTTGGAAAAATATGGGGCATACAATGTAAAAACTGTATCTCTTGATGGCAGGCTTTTACCAAAATATTTTGAAAATTCTTTCGATGGTATTTTGCTTGATGCACCTTGCTCCAATGAAAATAAAATATTTCGTAATAAAACAGTGCAGGCTTCATGGGGCAAAGAGCTTGTATGCCGTATGGCTGAACTTCAGTTTCAATTAATAAAATCTGCCTTTTCATGTTTAAAACCAGGCGGTGTGCTGGTTTATTCTACATGCACCTTAAGTTTAGAAGAAAATGAGATGGTTGTAAAAAAACTTCTTGATGAATTTTCTGATGCCTATCTTTTACCATGTGGTAAAGAATATGGCAAAGGGCTTTTAGGAATTGATGAGATAGATGAAAATGTTGCACGCATTATGCCAGATAAAGATAATATAGACGGCTTTTTTGCTGCAGCTATTGCTAAAAAAGGTGATTTAGTTTCATATGATTTTATACATACAAAATTAAGTAAAAAAGAAGATGAATTTTTTAAAAAATATTTTCCAGCATACAGTCATGACCATATAAGTATAAAAGAAGTAGATAGAAAAGGTTATATAGAAACAGCACCAGAAATATTTAAAAACATACGTTTTAAAAGGCGTGGGTTAAATTTATATAAGGATACTGGTAAAACATATGAGCCAACATGTCAAAGTGTTTGGGAACTGGGAAGTTATGTGGAAGATAGGTTAAAATGTAATATTTCTGAAGAATTTAGCATAAATTATATGAAAGGGTTTGACATATCCTGCAATGATAATTATAATAACGAACTTTTATATTATAACAATATACCTGTAGGGTATGGTAAAAAAATGGAAAATACTATTAAAAATAAGCTGGATAGATATTTTTTATACGGTAAAAATATAGAATGGTGAAAATATGAGGATATTTACAACTGTACTGTGTTTTATATTATTTACAAGCACAATAAGTTACGGTTATGAGCAAGTGCCAGATGATGCGAAGGTAGAAACAGAAGATATATCTAAGGCATTAATTGCAAAGCAGGCACCTGAGGCTAAAAGCAGGCTTGGGAAAAACACTATTGCTAATTTATCTGGTAATGGTGCAGAAGAAACTAATGTTGTGCTTGTGGATAAATCATTAAAAAGATTGTATATTGCCCGCTTAAAAGGAAATGATATGGAAGTTATTGAAGAATTTCCTATTCTTACAGGCAGGGTAGACGGCAATAAAATAAAAAGGGGTGATGAGAAAACTCCAGAAGGTGTGTATTACGTTTTATCATACTCATCAGGTGATGAGCTTGTTAAAAGATACGGAGAATATGCATTAATTTATGGGGCTGGCTCCTTTCCATTAAATTATCCAAATATTGTAGATAGAATTGAGCGAAAAACTGGTGGTGGTATATGGCTGCATGGTGTTAAACCAAATTTAGATAAAACTTATACTCAAGGCTGTGTAGCTATGAATAATACCCATTTTAATACGCTTTTTAAAAATATTAAAGTAACGACACCTACAATTATAGCTGAAAAGTTAATGTATACAGATGAATATAATTATAACAGCGTAAAAAGTAAGGTGGAAAAAGCATTTAACGATTTTATTAATGCTTGGGAAAAAAATAATAAGCAGGCATTTAGAGATGCAGTCCATACAAATTTTAAAACTTTTGGTGGAACAACTAAAAAAGCATACACTGCAACAAAAACATCTTTAATGGATATCTACCCGCAAAAAGATATTAGAAATATGAATACAAAATATTTTATTAAAGATGATAAATATGCAGTAGTGGACACTGAGCAGTTTTATTGTGCTCCAAATTTAACTACATTTACTAATAAAAAATATTATTTTATTGATGAAAATGGTAAATTAAAATTAATAAGCGAAGAAGTGCGTTCAAAATCTGTGTCATCTGCTCCATTTTTAGATGGTGAGATAAAATCATTTGTTAATAACTGGGCTTCTTCATGGAAAGCTCAAGATATTAACAAATATATGTCATATTACGATTTATCTTTTAGAGCAGGTAAAGATAATTACCAAAGATGGAAAGATAAAAAGACAGCGATATTTTCTAAGAAAAATCCTGTGAGTTTAAATATTTCAAATATTAAATGGTATTATTCTAAAGGAATATATACTGTTGAGTTTACACAGGAATATGCATCAGGGCAGGTAAAGGATAAAGGAATAAAAACATTAAGACTTTCAGGCTGCCCATCTTTTTTTAAAATAAAGTCTGAAACATGGAGAGGGATTTGAGAGTATTAGCATTTTTAGTAATAATATTATTATCATTTATTGATTACACATATGCAGCCAAAAGACCTTCTACAGAAAGAGAAGTATTTTTTAAAGGCACAAACCACGAGCTTGAAGTTTATAAAATATATGGCAGGCAGGACGGACCTACTATGTTGATTATTGGTGGTATACAAGGGGACGAGCCAGGTGGTTTTTTATCTGCTGATTCTTATGCTGATATAAAGCTTGAAAAAGGTAATTTAATAGTTATACCACGAACAAATTTTTACTCTATTATGCTTTTTAACAGGGAAGTAAAAGGCGTAGATATGAACAGGCTTTTTGAGCAGGCACCTAATGACTGGCAGGGTGATATTGTTAATAAAATAAAAGAATATATGCAGCAGTCTGACATGTTTTTAAACCTTCATGATGGCTGGGGTTATCATTACCCAGAGCATATTAGCTGGCATAAAAGCCCTGACAGGTTTGGGTATTCTGTTATTGTAGATGAGGAAGAATATACTTGTAAAAATGGCAAGGTTTTAAAACTTGGGGAGATGGCTAGAAAAGCAATGGACGCTGCTAATGCTAAAATCCCAGATGATGATCCTAAAAAGCATTATTTTAACACAGAAACAAGTAAAAGTTCATCAAGATTTAAAAGCATGAGAAAATCTGCAACTTGGTATGCTGTTACTGATTTATGTATCCCTGCTTTTGGTATAGAAGGCTCTAAAAATATGAAGCTTGATAAAAACGTGCTATACCATAACTATGTTATTAATGAATTTATGAAAAATTTAGGTATAGAAATAGAATACCCTAATACTCATACATATGAGCCTGAGTTTATAGGGGCTGTTATTAAAGTGGGGGATAGCGAAAAATTTATTCGCGATGGTAAAGAAATAGCTGTTGAAAAAGGCTCAACTATTAGAGTAACAGAAATATTTGCCAACCATAAACGTGGCTTAACATGTGATATTATAGACTTTGGCAACCTAAATGATATAGATAAAGATTATACAGTTACTAATAATAATAAAATAATTTTTAGAAAAGATAATATTGTAATGGGTGAAGTGAAAATCAAAGCTGTTAAACCAAAAAAAGAAGAATTGGCAGAAAAAATAGAAGTAGAAGTAGAACAGCAGAAATTGGAAAGTGTTACAAAGAAAGAAGAACAGCTTACGAAAATAGAGCCGGGCGAAAAATATTTTCATCTGCTTATAAACGGTAAAGATGAATATATTAAACATGGTGATAAAATAAAAATAAATAACGGTTCAAAAGTAGTATTTGTAAAACTTTTTAGTGCACAGGTGAAAGATTATAATGTAGCTATTAACTTTAAAGGCTGGTTTCCTGATGATTTAAAATCAAACGATGGAGATGACAGAGGCTATGAAATAATATTTCCACCTAAAAATATGCTGAAAAAATATTCTGTTAGAAAAGATGGTAAAGTTTACCCTGTTGTAGCAGTTGACAGCAGTAAAAAGAAAGATTTAGCAAAAATATATATAGAGCTGGAGTAATGGATTTAGCTTCTAAGTTAAGATTATACATTGTGCTTGAAACAAGTATGTTAAAACTTCCTTTAGATGAATTTTTAAAGGAAGTTTTAAAAGCAGGTGTATCTACTATCCAGCTTCGTGATAAAAATAGTTCTTTTGAAGAAAAATTAAAAATCTCGCAAATTATCCGTTTTTTAACTAATGAGTTTAATGCATTATTTATTATTAATGATAATGTGGAACTTGCAGTTAAAGCCAATGCTGATGGTATTCATTTAGGCATTAATGATGGTAATATTAAAGAAATAAAAGAAAATTATCCAAATTTAATAATAGGCTATTCCTGTAATAATTTAGATGATGTTAACATTGCAAACCAATATGCAGATTATGCAGGTATTGGTCCATATACAAATACTTCCACAAAAAAAGATATAAGGCAGATTTTAGGCTCAAAAGGAATATATAAATTAAATAAAGCTTTAAATATTCCTGCTGTTGCCATAGGTGGTATTAATAGTGAAAATGCAAAAGATGTGCTTTCATCAAATGTATCAGGCTTAGCAGTATCTTCATACCTTTGTGCATCAGAAAAGCCCTATGAAGATGCAGTAAAACTTATGGATATAATTAATGAAAGAGTTTGAATTTATAAAAAAACTTGGTGATACTTTTAATAATGCAGAAAACCTTATAGGTGATGATGCAGCATTAATCAATGATAATATATTAATTTCAAAAGATATTTTAGTGGAAAATGTCCACTTTCTAAAATCTACCCCACTAGAACATGTAATCCATAAGCTTTTTACTGCCAATATAAGCGATATTGCTTCTATGGGTGGCACATCTAAATATGCTTTTTTAGGAATTGCAGCAGAAAATAAAAAAGTATTAGAAACAGTTATACCATTTGTAAAAAATGAATGTGAAAAATATAATGTAACTCTTGCAGGTGGCGATACTACTTCATCAAAAAGTGGTCTTTTTTTATCATTAACAGTAGTTGGCAGCAAAGGTAAAAATATTTTAATGCGTAGCAGAGCTTGTGAAAATGATATAATATTTTTATCACGCCCTGTGGGAAAATGCAAAATTTCACTAGAAAAAGAGTTAAATATAAAAAACCATAATATTGATAAATATGAACATTATAAAGTATGTGCAGAAGATAGATTAGGCAGCTTTTTATCATCATTAGATTGTATTACATCATCAACTGATATAAGTGACGGACTTTCTACTGATTTATATAATATTGCAGAAAGTTCTAATAAAAAAGTAGTTATTGAATATAGTAACCTGCCAGTAGATTATTTAAAAGATTATAATATTAATGCACTTGATTATATACTTTCATCAGGTGAAGAATATGCATTAATTTTTACTGTTAAAAAAGACGGCAGTCAAATTGTTAAAAATCTAATAAAAGATAAATTAAATATAGATATAATACCCATAGGCAGAATAGAAAAAGGCAGTGGTATTTTTCTTGAAAAAGATGGACATATGCAAAGTATAATATTATCAGGATATGAACATTTTGAATAAATAGTAGAAAAGAGTATATATTTTGCCATAAAATATATAAAAGTATTGCTTTTATTATATAATTTTATTAATATAAATTGTTGAACTATAATATTTTATGGAGCATTAATGACAATTCGGCTTGCTGGAGAACAGGATAAACATAAGCTGGATTTTGCAGCGCGTAATGTTTATACCTTGCCAAATGAAGAATACAGGGTTATTCCTTCATCTGCAAGAGATGGGGATTATATACTTGAAGTAAAGACTATTCGCAGTATTGAGCCTATCGTTAGAGTGGTGGTTGCTGATAATATGTTGTTTGCTAGAGTATCATTATATCCTGCTATTAATTCTACTAAAAAAATCTCTGTGCAGCAGATAGTTTTTATGCTTACAGAAAAACATAAAGTAAGCCATGGCTGTATTGATGAGGCTGCATTACATGATGCTGTAAACCAGTTAAACGAAGGCTATATTGTTGAAGGTGTTATGGCATGTAAAGGAACACCACCTGTTAATGGTAAAAATGCTGTTATAGAATATTTGTTTGAACGACCTAATGTTAAACCAAAATTACTTCCTAACGGTAAAGTTGATTATAAAGAGTTTACTAAATTTATATTTGTTCAAAAAGACCAGCTTATTATAAAACGCACCCCTGCAGATAAAGGAAAAGACGGCAGAGATATTACAGGTAATGTAATAAAAGCTGTTGAAGGAATGGACAGGCAGGTGGAAGTTGTAGATGGAGTTTATGCAAATTTAGAAAAAACAGAGTTTCGCTCTAAATATAATGGTCATATAATTTTATCAGGTGATACTATTACTGTATTTCCGCTTTTACAGGTTGATGGCGATGTGGATATGCGTATAGGTAACATTCGTTTTGAAGGGACTATTCATATAACAGGTAATGTTCAAAGTGGTTTTATTATAGATGCAGATGATATAATTGTTGACGGCATAGTAGAAAATGCAGAGCTTAAAGCCCGTAATACTATTGTTATAAGGCGTGGTATAAAAGGGATAATAAGCAAAGGCTTTGTAAAGGCTGGTGGCAATATAGCTATTGGTTATTGTGAAAATGCTAGAATTTCCACAGGGGGCGAGCTTTCTATTGAAAAATACTGTTATAATTCTACAGTGGAAGCTCATTCTATTGTGGCAACAGGTAAAGATGCCATAATAAGTGGTGGTGAAATAAAGGCTTTCTCTACTATTAAAGTTTCAAAAATAGGTTCAAAAAGTTCTGGTAAAATGGAAGTTTCACTTGGTTATTCACCACTTTTACAGGCAAAGGCAGAAAAAGTAAAAGTAGAGATTACTCAGCTTAGTGAATCTATTGGCAGAATAAGTGAGGCTTTATCAAAAATAAATATTGCAGACCCTAAAATACAAAATAACCCTAAAGTTAAAATGCTTATAGACAGTGCAGAAAGTTTTAAAAGAAGGTTGCCATTACTTAAGAAAAAATATAATGATTTAAATTCTAAATCAGTTTGTGATGCACCAAAAATTTCGGTGGAAGATACAATATATCCCGGTGTGGAATTAAAGATATTAGGTATATCAAGAACAATTAAAACAGAAATGACAAAAGTTGAGTTTACTTTTAACGAGTATGAAAGAGAAATTGTAAATAAACCTATACAAAATACAACAAATTAGTATATATACTATAAATTACAAATATGAGGCATTAATAAGAATATGAGAACATCTACAGAGTTTTTTGGATTTTATCAGGACCCATTTAAAAGAACACCTGATGTGGATTTTTACTATCCTACGAAAATGCATTTAGAAGCATTAGATACTTTAACATACCTTATTCATTCTGATGAGCCGTTTGCAGTGCTTACAGGTGAGCCAGGCACAGGTAAAACTATAACAATTAAAAAATTTATAAATGAACTGCCAAGTAATATAGTTTCTGCTTATATTTTATTTCCTAACCTTACACCAGAAGAACTATTTATGGCAATTTTGGAAGATTTTGATATTCATGTGGATAAAACCCTTACAAAAAATGCACTTTTTGCACGTTTAAGGGATTTTTTAATAGATATAGGCTCTCAAGGCAAAAAAGCAGTTATTATTATTGATGAAGCTCAAAATTTACCTAATGAAACTTTGGAAGAACTGCGTTTATTATCTAATTTGGAAACTGAAAAAGATAAGCTTTTAAAAATCATATTATCTGGTCAGCCAGAGCTTGACAGTAAACTTAATGATGAAGGCTTAAGGCAGTTAAAACAACGTGTAACTTTATATGTTAAGCTTTATAACATTAAAGAGGAAGATATAAAAGATTATATATATTCTCATCTTGATAAAGCAGGTAAAGGTCATATTAAAATCCAAAGGGGTGTAATTAGAAGAATTGCAAAGATTACACGAGGTAATCCACGTTTAATAAATACTTTAATGGATAGGACAATAATCGCTGCCTTTTTAGATGATTCTCATACTATTACAGAAGACCACCTGCGTAATGCTATTACAAGTATTAACCATGTAATAGAAGCAGGCAGAAAACGCCCTAATATCAAAGCAAAACCAGCGGCAATTATTGCTGTTATTGGTGTTCTTGCTATACTAGTAGGCTATCTTGGTGTAGATAAAATACTGCAAGGTAAAGATGAGCCAAAACAAGTGTATGTTGCAGAAAATAATACTCCGGTAGAAAGCACAAATAATGAAGAAAATAATCAGGAAAATATAATCCCAGCAGAAGATAATGCAAACACTAACACTAATGAGTATGCAGATAGTAATACTGGTATTAATGAATATGCAGCAAATAATACTGTAGGTAATAATGCAAATAGTTATAATCAAAATAATAATGCAGGTCAGACATTAGATAATGGTAATATGGAAACAGTATCTAATAATACAGCTCAAATTCCAGCAGACCCATTTATGAACCAAATGCAAGGTCAAAATCAAACTGCTCAAAATAATACAGCGCAGTTACCAGAAGTTACTACTGCTGCGCCAGAAACAGCAGCACCTGTTAACCCTGTGCCAGTTAGCCCTGCGCCTGCACCAGTAATTGAAACACCAGTTGCTCAAGTTCCTGTTGAACAGCCAGCACCAGCACCTGAAGTTGTGCCTGCACCTGTTCAAAAAGATGTTTATATTTTAGCTAACTCATTAAATGTTCGTGCTGCTCCAAGTTTGGAATCAACAAGAGTTGCAGCTGCAAAAATGGGGCAGAAATATGAATATATACAAGAAAATACTGAATGGGTTCAAATACGACTTTCCCCTACTTTAACAGGCTGGGTTTTTAAACAGTATGTTAGCATAAGTGAACGATAGAAGGATATAAAAAATGAATATTGTAATCGTTGGTGCAGGTGAGGTTGGTACTCACATTGCATCACAGCTGGTTGCAGAACAAAAAGATGTTGTAATTATTGAAAAAGACCCAGAATCTGCAGCAAGGGCTTCTAGTATGCTTGACTGCCTTGTAATTACAGGAGAAGGTTCTAATGTGGATACTTTAGAGCAGGCAGGGGCCGATAAAGCAGATATATTTATTGCAGCTACAAGTATAGATGAAGTTAATATGATTTCATGTTTTGTGGCAGGCTCTACATTTAATACACCTGTTAAAATAGCCCGCGTAAGAAATGTGGATTATATGCGAACAGGGTTATTAAAAAATGCATCTATCGGTATTGATTACCTTGTTAACCCAGAAATTGAAGCAGCCTTTGATATAGTGCAGACAGTGCTTCATGGTGCAACAAGTGGTATTTTTGCCTTTCAGGGAACAAATGCTCAATTGCGAGATTTTTTAGTTAAAGAAGAAAGCCTTTTTAATGGAGTTCTTGTTAAAGATATCCGTTCATTAATTGACCAAAACTTTATTATAGCAGGTGTTTTAAGAGAAGAACGCCTTCATATTCCTCATGGTGATTTTAAAATCATCACTGGCGACCATTTATATATTGCAGCACTTGGTAAATCATTTAATAAAATTTTAACAAGAGCAGGTATGACTGTAGATAAACTAAAACGGCTTGTTGTTGTTGGTGGTGGTTTAATAGGAAAACATGTAGCTGGTATGCTTATAGAAGACGGTAAAGATGTGCGTATTATCGAAAAAGACTATGAAAGATGCAAAGAATTATCAGCACTTTACCCTGAAGCTACAGTAATTAATGGCAATATATCTGATAGAGATGTTTTTGAAGAAGAAAATATAGCTTATACTGATGCTATTATTACAACCACTCAAAGTGAAGAATTAAATATTCTTGCAGGGGTATATGCAAAAAGTAAAGGTGTAAAACGTGCCGTTGCTTTAATTGATAAGTTAAATTACAGCACACTTGCTACTAATTTAGGGATTGATTCCTGTATTAGTGCTAAAATGAGTTCTGGTGATGCTATATTAAAATTTATCCGCAAAGGTAATATTAAAAATGTATATACAATTTTTGAAGGGCAGGCAGAAGCCATTGAGTTTATGGTAACCCATAATAAAGACATTATTGGCAAAAAAGTAATGGAATTAAAACTACCTGAAGGCTGCCTTATTATAACAGTTCAAAGGCATAGGAAAACAATAATACCAAACGGTTCATTTGTTATAGAAGAAGGGGACAGCATTATTGCATTTGTAGCCCATGATGTTATTAGTGAGCTGGAGGCATTAATAAATAAATGATACATCAGCTGCGATTAATTTTAAGACCAATAATTTTCATTAATATTCTTTTAAGTATATTCATGGCAGCATGTGGAATATATGGATTACTAGTTAGTGAATATGTTGCTGCACTTGCTTTTTTTAAAACAACTGCTGGGGCTATTATCTTATCTGGCTTTATGGCTATGTTTTCAAAAAGCAGAGAAAAAAAAATAATTACCATAAGAACTGGTTTTGTATTAGTTGTGTTAATATGGGTATTTACATGTGTAATTGGTGCTGTGCCATATTATTTATCCCATGCTATGCCTAATTTTGTAGATGCATTATTTGAATCAGTATCTGGTTTTACAACGGTGGGAGCATCTATTCTTTCAGATATTGAAAGGCTGCCATCATCGATACTTTTATGGCGTGCTATTACCCACTGGATAGGGGGTGGTGGAATAGTTGTTTTATCTGTTGCTATTTTACCACTTTTAGGTATTGGTGGCACACATTTAATGCAGGCAGAAACAACAGGTGTTACAAAAGAAAAACTAACACCACGCATTACTCAAACAGCAAAATATATTTGGATATTATATGTTACATTAAATATTATTGGTATTATATTATTATCCTATGGTGGCATGAATTTATTAGATGCTTTTACCCATGCATCAAGTGCTATTGCAACAGGTGGTTTTTCCAATAAAAATACATCAGTAGGATATTTTCAGTCAGCTTATATAGACTGGATAATAATAGGGTTTATGTATATTGGCTCTTTAAACTTTTTAGTATTAATAAAAGCATTAAAAGGTAATTTAAAAAGTTTTTTTTATGATTCAGAAATACGCGTATTTACTCTTATTATAATTGTTATTTCCACTATTGTATCATTACTTTTATATTTTGAACCAGAAGGGTTTAAAGATATACATGGCAATGTTCACACATCATTATATGATGCCTTTAGGTTTGGAACATTTCAAGTAGTATCAATTATAAGCACTACAGGTTTTGCCACAGCAGATTATAACATATGGAACCCTGCTGCTCAAATTTTAATATTTTTAATGTTTTTTATAGGTGGCTCGTCTGGTTCTACATCAGGCGGCATAAAAGTTATACGCCACATAATAATGTTTAAGCAGGCAGTTATAAACATAAAATCTTTAATCCACCCAAAAGGTGTTTTTACTATGCGTATAAATAATAATCCTATATCAAATAGTGTTGTAATTACAGTTATGGGGTTTATTATTATGTATGTAGCTACACTATTTATTGGAGCATTTATTGTAGCATTAAGTGGTGTGCTTACTCCATTTGAAAGTATATCTGCCATGCTTGGAGCATTGGGAACAATAGGCCCCGGTTTTGGAGCAGTAGGACCTGCTGGCAACTATGGATTTTTACCAGATTTTGCAAAAGTTACTTTATTTGTATCTATGATTATAGGACGTTTAGAGCTTTTTACAGTGCTTGTTATATTTAGCCCATGGTTTTGGAAAAAATAATAACTAACTGTATTAATTTGTTATAGGTTTTATTTATGATTACACGTGAAATAAAAATACAAGGTATCGTTCAGGGTGTTGGATTTAGACCTTTTATAAAAAATTTAGCAGACAGCCTGCAAATAAAAGGTAGTGTTATTAATACCAGCAATGGAGTAATTATAAAAGCAAACTTATGGGACGAAGAACTTACAAAATTTATTAATTTAATAAAAACGAAATCACCGTCATTATCCCATATTGTAGATATTCAAGTTCAAGATATATCTCATATTGATTTTAATGATTTTAAAATAGAAACATCAAAAGATACAGGTGGCATAACATTAATACCACCAGATATGGCAGTATGTAATGAATGCAGGGCAGAAATTTTAGATATTTCAGAGCGTAGGTTTTTTTACCCTTTTACAAACTGCACAAACTGTGGTCCAAGATATTCCATTATAGAGCATTTACCATATGATAGATGCAATACCACTATGAAATCATTTAATATGTGTAATGAATGTATGCATGAGTATGAAGATAGTAAAGATAGAAGATTTCATGCAGAGCCCATTGCATGTATTGAATGTGGTCCAAAAGTATACTTAAACTATAAGGGAAAAATAATTGAAAACCAGGAAGAATCCTTTAAAAAGCTGGCAGAACATATTGATAATGGTGGCATTGCAGCAGTTAAAGGGCTTGGTGGATATCATTTAATATGCAGCGCAGAGCAAAATGAGCCTGTTAAAAAATTAAGAGAATTTAAAAAACGAAATACGAAACCTTTTGCCATAATGGCAGAAAATATTGAAACAGTAAAACGCTATGCAGTAGTGCCAAATGAAGTGGAAAAACTTTTAAAACAGCCTGAAAGCCCTATTGTTATATTTGAATGGTTTAGAAGGCCCTTTTCAGACCTTGTATCACCTAATTCTAATAAAATAGGGGTTATGGTTGCATATACTCCACTGCACATTATTTTATTTCAGTTTATGAAAACAAAATTTATTGTGGCAACAAGTGGCAATTATAAAGATGAACCTATTGCAAAAAATGAACAAGAAGCAGAAAAAAATTTAAAAGAATTTACAAATGTTTTTTTACATCATAACAGGGAAATTTTCCAAAGAGTAGATGATAGTGTATGTATAACAGCAGATTATGGCTATACACTTTTAAGGCGTGCCAGGGGGTTTGCTCCATATCCTGTTGCCTTAAGAAAATATAAAGATGAAGAACTTTTTGCAAGTGGTGCAAACCTTAAAAGCTCACTGCTTTTTTATAAAGACGGCTATGGGTTTTTAAGCCAGTATATTGGTGATTTAGATAATATTGAAACAGAAGAAATGTATGAAGAAGTTCATGATAATATGAAATCTTTATTTAATATTAACCCAGATACTGCCATAATAGATTACCACAGCCAGTATAGAAGCTCACTTTTTGCAGAAAAAAATTATAAAAATATATATAAAGTTCAACATCATGCAGCTCATTTTACTTCTAATTTAGCAGAAAATTCATATTATAGTGATGCAATAGGCATAGTTATGGATGGCTTTGGTTTAGGGCTTGATAATAAGGGCTGGGGTGGAGAAATATTTATAAAGCAGGAAAGTATTATTATTCGCTATGGTCATATTGAAAACCATATACAGCCGGGGCTTGATTCTGCTGCTAAACACCCAGTTAGAATGATGCTTTCATATCTGCATTCTAATAATCTGCTTGAAAAAATCAAACCTTTATTACTGGAAAATAATTACACTACAGAGCAGGAAATATCTTTAATAAAAACGGCAGTAGATAATAAAGTAAATTCCATATATACAAGTGCAGCAGGCAGGCTTTTTGAAGCTATGGGCTCTTTAATATTAAGAAAACGAAGTAATGAATATGAAGGGGAGCTGGCAATTCTTTTAGAAAATTTAACGTATGGAGAATGTGAAGAAGAATACACTTTTATATTTGAAGAAAATGAAATAAAATTGTATAATATGTTAAATGAGTTACTTGATGATATTTTAAATAAAGTGGATATTAGGATAATATCTACAAAATTTCATAACGGATTTGCAAAAGTTATATATAATATTTGCATGCATTTAAAGGAAAAATATAATATTTGCACAGTTGCATTATCAGGTGGTGTTATGCAGAATATATTTTTAAGCAGTAAAATATATAACTTACTTGTAAATAATGGTTTTAATGTATTAACTCACAAAAAAGTTCCTGCCAATGATGCAGGTATTGCTTTAGGGCAGCTTTATTATTATTTATGTAATTTAGAGCTTAAATACTAAAAAAGCTAAACTAATATAATCAATAGACGATATGTTTAGTAAGATGGCAATTATGGAGTTTAGTTATGTTATGGGCTAATATAAGCATAATAATACTTGTAGCAGTTCTTGCAGCAATATATTTTCTTCCTTATAGAAAACTAAAAGGGAAAATTTTCAAAAAACTGCTTCCAGATATTAAAGGTATTACAGCAATGGAATATAAAACATCAGCTTACAGCCTTCAGCTTGAGAAAAGAAAAGGTGTGTGGTATGTAATAGATTCTGACTGGGAAGCAGATAGAAGTAAAGTTACAAAACTATTAAACAGATTAAGGGATTTAAATGTTGATGAAAGAATATCTGCCTCTATTGATGCGCCAGAATACAGCATAGGAAGTAATGGTTATTTATTATTAGATTATAGCGGAAAACATGTTACTATTGCCATAGGCAATAGAGTGGAGCAGGATGAAGAATATGTATATATTACAAAAACAGGGGACCCTGATATACTAGTAGTTCATTCTGGAGCATTAAGCCTTTTACCAAAAGATGCGGGTGCTTTTTCTGATACGCTTTTATTTCAAGCATATTACCCACAGATTAAAAGCATTGAAGCAAGTTTAGGGAAAGACTATTTTTCGTTACTTAGAACAGAAAATGGCTGGTTATACGATGGAAAAAATATTATAAAAGAAGAGAAAGCTCAAAATTTTATGGAGGAGCTGTTATCAAGTGAAGCTGAAGGCTTTGTAGAAGATGAACATATTAAATTACCACAAAGGCCTACTGCATCTATTACACTAAAAATCAACAGGCGTAGTATAACGCGGTATTTTTTCAGTATTCCAACACTACATAATCAATACTTAATGCCATTAAAGGGAAGAATATTGTATGTGGATAAAGAAATAGTTAAGCGTATTTTTTCCTGGACAGGAAGATAGTTTTAACAGCCAAAATTATATAAATAGCACATACACTTTAAAAATCAGTATGTTTAGTTAAAGCCTGAAATAACAGTATATTTAATAGATGTATTTGTTACATCATGCACTTGTATTTTTGCACCTTTGCAGGATATAATATTGCCATCTTTTAAATCATAAGATAATTCCAAATCAAATGCCTGTCTGGCTAAATCGCTGTAATATTCTCTATATAAAAATTTAATAGTATTTCCACTTTTACCTGTATAAACAAGTGTTTTTACTAGATTATATTTTTTCTCTATATAATATTCATTATCAATAGTATAGTCAGATGGTTTAATAAGATATTGAGTATATACAGTGCCATATGCATTTACAAATGCTGTATAAAGCTTATTTTCATGGGTTAATATAATGCCGTAATCAAATTCTAATAGACTATACCTGTATACTTTATTATAAATTTCTTTATTACCTGCATTCCACGGTTTATATTCATATAGTAAATAATATTCACCACGTGGTGCATTATAATTAGATGAACTAGTAATCGTAATTTTGCTTGATTTATATTTTATCCCCTGCACTAAAATAGTATCACCAATATTTTTTGTCTCACTTTTTTTATATTAGGAATTATATAATTTTCTCCATTAGTATTTGCATCAAAAAGGTATGTTTTTGGGGTAACAAAGCAGCCAGTTAATAATAAAAGAGTTAACACCATAAAGGAAATATAATATTTATTCACAATACACTCCATAAAAAATTTTACTCATTATATCATGGGGGGGGGAATGTCAATAAAAATTATGAATTATTTATACTTAGCTTATTTAGAAAGTAAATTTATCCAAGTATATTAAAAACGAAAAATTATAAGCTAAAAAATATGGGTTTTTACTTTATAATTAATATTACATAGATATGTATTAAAAAATTCTATCAATATATTTTTATCTCTTTATTTTTTTTAAAAAACTTATTATAATCATTTCATATTTTTTAGTATTATATACTAAATTATTGGAGGAGATAAATTGAACAATAAAGTAGCAGTTATTGGTGGTGGTAGTTTTGGAACTGCCCTTGCAACTTTGGCAGCCAGAGATGGCAGAGAAGTTATAATGTATGTTAGAGAAGAAGAAATTATAGAAGCTATAAATAATGCTCATGTAAACCCTGTTTTTTTATCTGATTTATTACTGCCAAAAAATGTATCAGCAAAACCAATGGACGATATTTCAACTTGTGATGCAGATTATATTATTTGGTCTGTTCCATCACAATTTACTAGAACTATGGCAAAAACTTATGCCAAAAGCTTAACTGGTAAAAATATTTTACTTGCAACAAAAGGCGTAGAAATTTCTACTGGTCAATTAATGTTATCTGTAATATCCAGCGAAGTTACGGCTAAGTATTCAGTGCTTTCTGGTCCTTCTTTTGCAAAAGAATTATCTCAGAAAAAACCAACATCAGTTTCTATTGCATCTTATTCTGCTTCCCTTGCAAAATGGTGGCAGGAAACATTATCATGTGATTATTTTAGAGTATACACTTCAGATGATATGATAGGTTTAGAAGTCGGTGGAGCAGTTAAAAATGTTATAGCAATTGCTACAGGATTAAGCGACGGTATGGCTCTTGATAATAATGCACGTGCTGCATTAATTACAAGGGGGTTAGCAGAAATCACACGTTTTGGACTGGCTTATGGGGCAAAAAGGGAAACTTTTGTAGGGCTTTCTGGTCTTGGTGATTTAGTATTAACATGCACAGGGGAGCAGTCAAGAAACTATAGTGTTGGTAAACTTTTAGCATTAGGTAAAGATATTGATGAAATTACTCACTCTATGAAAATGGTGGCAGAAGGTGTGCCAACTGCTAAAGCTGTTTATTTAGTAGCTCAGGAAAGAGGCGTTGAAATGCCAATATGTACAGAAGTTTATAAAATAATATATGAAAGAAAAAACCCACGTGATTCTGTAAAAGATTTAATGACAAGACCATTAACAGTGGAAATGCCATATTAATATAAGGAGAAAATTATGTCAGCAGTAAGTAATGATAGCAAGATTTGGATGAATGGCAAATTAGTTGCTAAAGAAAATGCAAATGTTTCAGTTTTAACTCACACACTTCATTATGGTGTTGGTGTATTTGAAGGTATTCGCTGTTATAAAACTGATAATGGTTCTGCTGTTTTCCGTTTAAAAGAGCATATGCAAAGGCTTTTAGATTCTGCACGTATTTTTATGATTAACCCTGGTTACTCTATTGATGAATTATGTAAGGCAACTATTGAAACTATTAAAGCAAATAATTTAGAAGAATGTTATATTCGCCCAATTGTTTATTTAGGTGATGGTGGTCTTGGTATTAAGATAGATGAAAAATACCCAGTAGAAACAGCTATTGCTGCTTGGAACTGGGGTGCTTATCTTGGTGAAGAAGGTATGGCAAAAGGTATTAAGGTTTGCACATCTTCTTTTAACAGATTTCATGTAAATTCTACAGCTACACGTTCTAAAACTTGTGGTAACTATGTGGCAAGTGTTCTTGCTAAAAGGGAAGCTATTTTAGGCGGCTATGATGAGGCTTTATTTTTAGATACTGAAGGTTATGTGGCTGAAGGCAGTGGCGAAAACGTATTTATTGTAAAAAATGGTAAAATCATTACTACTCCAATGACTTCTATTTTAAGAGGTATTACTCGTGATGCTGTTATGCAGCTTGCTTCTGATTTAGGTTATGAAATAGTAGAGCAAAGGTTTACAAAAGATGATTTTTATTTAGCTGATGAAGCATTTTTCACAGGCACAGCAGCAGAAGTTACACCAATTAGAGAGCTTGATGGCAGAATCATTGGCAGTGGCAGCCGTGGTGAAATCACTCAAAAAATTCAAGCAGCATTTTTTGATGTGGTAAAAGGTAAAAATCAAAAATATAGCCACTGGTTATATCCTGTAAAATAATTTATGGCAGAAGATAATAACATGAATAAAGTTACCGTTTTAATAGACGGTAACTCTGTAATTTATAGAGCATTTTACAATGTGCCGCCCTTAACTGCTAATGGCGTGCCAACTGGTGTTATCCATGTCTTTTTGTCTGTTTTAGAAAAATTAAAAAACAATAAATCTGTTGATGATATTATTATTATATTTGATGCAAAGGGTAAAAACAGACGCCATGAAATGTATTCTGAATATAAGGCAACTCGCCTTGCTATGCCAGAAGATTTAATAATCCAGCAAAATATATTAAAAGAGATACTGCCCTATACTGGTTATAAAATATATATAGTAGAAGGCTATGAAGCAGATGATGTAATTAATACTCTTTCAAAAACACTTAATAATAATGTATGGATAGTTACAAAAGATAAAGATTTGCACCAGCTTGTAAATGATAAAGTGCAGATATATGATTACCAAAAAGATGAAGTAATAGATAGAGAAAAAGTATATGAAAAATTTGGGCTTTACCCTGAAAGTATACCTGATATGCTTGCATTAATGGGGGACAGCTCTGATAATATACCAGGTATTGCAGGTATTGGACCTAAAACAGCTAAAACATTACTTGATGAATATAAAACACTTGATAATATTTTTGAAAATATTGATAAATTAAAAGGAAAAACAAAAGAAAAAATAGAGCAGGGCAGGCAGGACGCTTATTTAAGCAGGAAATTAGTAGAGCTTTTCTTTATTGATAATATGGAATGCACTCACCTTGAACGCGATGAAGAAAAATTAAAGTTTTACTATGAGCTTTATAAATTAAATAAACATTTATCAGCATTAAATGTGGAAGCAAAGAATGTTGCATTAGAATATAAAAAAGTAGAACAGCCAGTTATTACAGCTTATTATAACGGCAAAATATATCAGGCAGATGAGAAAAGCTATTTTGAATATAATAATAGCGATACAGAATATTTTTACGATATAAAATCATTAATAAAAGAAAATATAAAAGTTAAAGAAAAACCACTTGATATATTAATTGCTGATTATCTTTTAAACCCAGATTTAGGTGGTATTAAGCCCTTAAAAGATGAAGATGCTGGTGCATTTTTATCAAAAGTAGTGGAAAAAACAAAAGATATAAAGGAAAAATTAGAGCAAAATAACTTAGTGGATTTATACTATAATATGGAACTGCCTGTTATTTATATATTAGCAGAAATGGAGCAGGCAGGTATATTAATAGATGCAAAAGAAATAGAAAATACTGCTGAAGTGCTAAAAAAAGATGTAGAAAAAATATATATCAAAATAAGTGATTATGCAGGGCAGGATTTAAACCCTAACTCTCCAAAACAAATGGCAGCTTTTCTTTATGATAAATTAGGTTTAAAAGGCGCTAAAAAAAATAAAAGTGGCTATTCAACAGATGAAGAAACTTTAAAAGATTTGCTTATTACTTACCCTGAACATGAAGAATTTTTATCAACAGTGCTAAAGTATAGGGAGTTAAATAAACTTTTATCAACATACACTCTAAACTTACTGGATTTTGTAAAAGATGATGGCAGGATACATACAGAATTTAAGCAGACAGGAACAGCAACAGGCAGGCTTTCTTCCATTAACCCTAATATGCAAAATATTCCACAAAAAGGGGAATATGCAGAAATATTAAGGGGAGCATTTAAAGCAAAAGCAGGGTATAAACTAGTATCTTTTGACTATTCTCAAATAGAATTACGTATACTAGCCCATATGTCCCAAGATGAAAACCTATTAAAAGCTTTTAATAATAATGAAGATATTCACTCATTAACTGCATTAAAAATCTTTCATTTATCATCTATGGAGCAAGTTAACCCAGAGATTAGGCGAATTGCAAAGGCTGTAAATTTTGGTATATTATATGGGCTTTCTGCCTTTGGATTATCGCGGGATACAAAGGTAACAAGGAAAGAAGCACAAAATTTTATAGATGGATATTTTGCCCTTTATCCTAAAGTGAAAGAATTTATTGAAAGTATTATAAAACAGACGAAAGAACATGGTTTTTGCAGCACTATTTCAGGCAGGAAACGTTTTATACAAGATATAAACAGTAGAAATGCAAATCTTCGAATGAGAGCAGAGCGTATGGCTATTAATGCACCTATTCAAGGCAGTGCAGCAGATATAATAAAACTTGCTATGATAGCCTGTGATAAATATATTAAGGAAAACAACATAAATGCTAAATCAATTTTACAAATCCATGATGAACTTATTTTTGAAGTGGAAGAAAGTTTAGTTGATACATTTATGGAAGAAATAAAAAAGCTTATGGAAAATGTAGTAGAGCTTTCTGTGCCTTTAGTTGTAAACGGTGAAAAAGGCGATAACTGGGGGCAGTTATAATTTTAAATTTTTTTATAAGGATATTATATGAATGAATATATTACTCTTAAACTAACTAACACTTATACAAATGATGAACTATATAGTGCAATTAATATATTAGAATCATCAGGCATCGAAGTAAATATAGATACAAGTGCAATTGAGTTAAATTTTGATTCTGTAAATATGAAGATGTTAGAAAAAAAACAAACTAATCCAATAATAGAAAAAACAGTACAAGAACTGTATAAGATAAAAACATTTGTCAGTGCAAATGGTAGAGTTGTATTTAAAAATTATAATAAAGATGTTAAAGTAAAAAATAAAAAAGAGAATAATAAAAAAAGACTTGGATTTGAGTCCTTTAAAAAGGATTATCCAACAATAAATAATATTTTGAACGAAGAATATGTTAACAAAATTATAAGTGGTGATTCTTTAGAACTATTGAAAAAATTTCCAGATAATTGTATTGATGTGATAATAACATCACCACCATATAATTTTGGTATAGATTATCATAATTCAATTGATACCAGTCTTTGGACAAGTTATTTTGATAAATTATTTTTAATTTTTAATGAATGTATAAGAATTATAAAAAGTGGTGGTAGAATAATAGTTAATATACAGCCAATGTTTTCAGATTATATTCCATCACATCATATTATTAGTAATTATTTTATTCAATCAGGTATGTTATGGAAAGGTGAAATTATATGGGAAAAAAATAATTATAATTGTAAATATTGCACATGGGGAAGTTGGAAAAGTCCTTCATCACCATATTTAAAATATTCTTGGGAATTTATTGAAGTTTTTTGTAAAAATATACTTAAAAAAGAAGGTAATAAAGCAAATATAGACATAGATGGAGAAGAATTTAAAAAATGGGTATATGCTAAGTGGGCAATTGCACCAGAAAGAAAAATGAAAAAATATAATCATGATGCAATGTTTCCAGAAGAATTAGTTAGGAGATTAGTTAAGTTGTTTTCTTATAAGAATGATATAATATTAGATCCTTTTAATGGGGTAGGAACAACAACTAAAATTGCATATGAACTTGGTAGAAAGTATATTGGAATTGATATATCAGATGAATATTGTAAAACAGCAATTAGAAGAATAGAGGAAATAGGTAATCAATTATGAAAAATCAAGTTAATGAAAGGTTCTATGATAAAAAATTTAATACATCATATCAACATTGGAACAACATATACAATAAACTAAATAGTGATAAGTTAAGTAGTATACAATATCAGTTTTTGAGTCGATGCATGGAAGAATACTTAAAATATGATGAAAATTTTGATGTAGACAATATAGACAAAATGACACAAGCATGGAATGATTATTTACAATTTGTTCGGTTAAACAATATAAACAAGGAAACAGATAAACCACTGTTTACTGCTCAATCTAAATTTGAACCAACAATTTTAGAAGAAAGTATATTTAGAATGTTCAAATGTTTTGTAGATAATACTATTAAAGCATGTTCTATAAAAGCATATTGTAATATGTATTTTGCACCATTAAATTTTGAACAATTTAAAAAGGATACAACATATAGATTTAATGTTAAAGATCAAGATTTTGCATTATATAAAGATGTTGAAGTATTGATTGGCACTACAAAACAAACTATTCCTGTACCAATTGTTGCAATAGAATGTAAAACATATCTTGATAAAACCATGTTAGAGGGCAGTATTGCTACTGCAGAAAAGATAAAAAACGGTAACCCGTATTGTTATTTTTGTATAGTTACAGAATGTTATGATATTGGGTATGATGTTGATATAAAAACGACACGAATAGACCAAATATATGTACTAACAAAACAAAAAGGAAGAAGTAAAAAATCAGAAATAAAAGCAGATGTCTTGGAACAGTTATATAAAGATATCAAAAAACACTTAAATTGTAAATGGTCAGATGTAGAGAAAAAGATAAAGGAAAAAGGTGTTGTAATTTAGCTTATCTTTTAAAAAATAAAGGAGCAAAAAATGTCAAACATTAGCAACCTGTTAAAAGAAAATTATGACCTTAAAAATGAGCTTGAAAGCATGGTTATGCGTGTAAAGGAAAATGAAGCAAAGCATAATGGCTTTAAAGTAATACAATTTTCTATGCTTTTAAGTGATAATCTTGATGAAATAAGCAACAAACCTATTAAGTATATAGAAGAAATCTTTGATATTGAACGTGCAGTTTTATTTATAAGAAAGGACAGTCTTGCTGTTGCTCAAAATTATGAAAGTGTAGGTTCAAGAGTTAGAATTATAAGCCATGAAGCATTTACATATACATTTTTAGATGATGAAGTTCGTTCTGGAACAGATAAGGCAGTTATACATAAAGAATTTCAACTTATGCCACAGGATATAGAATATTCATATGTGCTTGTGCCTATTACAGATAACGGCAGAATGGTGGCAGCTTTAGGGTTTTATTCTAGTGATAAAAACAGGTTTACAAAAGAATATAATTTTGATTTTGTGGAAGAATTTGCATTAATTGCTTCCATAGCTTTAAGAAAGCTGGATAATGCATTTTTACTGGAGATGCAGGCAAATACAGACTATTTAACAGGGCTTCCTAATAAATTTATATTTGATTTAACAGGCAATAACTCTTTTAAAGAATATAAGGAAAACGGCAGAAGTTTTACATTTATTATGTTTGATTTAAATAATTATAAATATATTAATGATGAACTAGGGCATTTAGCAGGTGATGAAATATTAAAAATCATTGCTAGAAATATGCGTGAATGTATTGGTGATTATGATATATTAGGCAGGTTTGGTGGTGATGAATTTTATTTATTTACAGAAACTACAGATAAAGATAAATTACATGATTTAGAAAAAAGGCTTGTAAAAGCAGTGGAAGAAACAGAGTATAGTGAAAGCCTAAATGTAAAAAATGGCTTTTGTGCAGGTGTTGTTATTGTTAAAGATGGTAATTTTAATTCTTTTGAAGATATTGTTCGCCTTGCTGATAGCAGGCTTTATGGTGCAAAAGGAAAAATTAAACGAGAAAATGGTTTAGCTGTTGAAAGCATGGTTATGGGGATAGATGATGATAATTAATAAAAATGATAAAAAATTAGAAGAAATTAAAAACAGAGGAGCTATTATGGAAGGCGATTATTTGCAGATTGCTTCCGATATAATAGCAGATGTTAGAAAAAGAGGGGATACTGCCCTTTTTGAATACACAAAAAAGTTTGATAAGTTTGATATTAATAAAGATAATATAAAAGTAAGCAGAAAAGAAATAGAAGAAGCTTATAAAAATACTGATGCAAAATTAATTGAAGCTATAAAAAAAGCAAAAGAAAATATATTATCATTTCATAAAATGCAGATGGAAAAAACATGGCTTTATGAAACAGAAAAGGGAGCAATGCTGGGGCAGAAAATAACTCCACTTGATAGTGCAGGTATATATGTTCCTGGTGGTAAGGCTGCTTATTTTTCTTCTGTTTTAATGAACGCTTTGCCTGCTGTTGCTGCAGGTGTTAAGCATATTTCTATGGCAAGCCCTGCAACAGGTGGAGCAATAAACAGTGCTGTTTTAGTAGCCGCAGATATTTGTGGTATAAGTGAAATATATAAAATAGGTGGTGCTCAAGCTGTTGCAGCATTAGCTTATGGCACAGAAACTGTAAAAAAGGTAGATAAAATAACTGGTCCTGGTAATATTTATGTGGCAATGGCAAAAAAACTTGTTTTTGGTGTATGTGATATTGATATGATAGCAGGTCCAAGTGAAATATTAATAATAGCAGGGGATAATGCAAGGGCAGAATATGTGGCTGCTGATATGCTTGCTCAATGCGAACATGATGAACTTGCTTCTGCTGTTACTATTCTTTGGAATAAGGAACTGGCAGAAAAAATAGAAAGGCAAGTATATACTCAGCTTGAAAAACTACCAAAAAAAGATATTGCAAAAGTATCACTGGAAAAACATTCGGCTATAATTTTAGTGGATAATTTAGATGAAGCATGTGAAGTTGCCAATAATATAGCACCAGAACATTTAGAATTATATATTGATGATGCATTAAGCCATATTGGTAAAATTCGCCATGCTGGAGCAATATTTGTAGGTGAAAATTCACCAGAAGCAGCAGGGGATTATTATGCAGGACCAAACCACGTGCTTCCAACAGGTGGAAGTGCTAAATTTTTCTCACCACTTGGCACATATGACTTTTTTAAACGCTCAAGTATTATTTATTATAACAGAAATTCTTTACAGGAAAATGGTGCAAATATTATTACTATGGCAGAGCATGAAAACCTGCAGGCTCATGCAAACAGTATAAAAGTAAGAATGTAAATTTTAAAAATGCACTTTATCTTTTATTAAAAAGATAAAGTGCTGGTAAACTCATCTTTTTTAGATTTTAAGTAATCAAATAGTCTATTTTATTATTTAAATAATTCTTATATAACACACAGGCTCTATTTACTAATCACATATAACTTTTAAACCTTTTTCCCAATTTGAAATTTCTATATTAGTCCATTTCCTGCCATTAGCACATGTTCCACTTATAGGTTTATCATTGTTATACATTATGGTTGCCCAAAGGTTACCATTATTATATCTTTTTACTATTCCATTTATTTGATTATTTTTATATGTTATTTCCTGTTGTAGTTTACCACTTTCACTGTATAATTTTTCAATACCATTTGCTTGATCATTTTTAAAAGTGGTTTCATACTGTATAGCACCATTCTTATAATATATTTTTGCAATTCCATCTTTTTGATTATTTTTATATGGTATCTCTTTCATTATATCTCCATTGTCAAAGTAATATTTTTCTACACCATCTATATTGCCTTCTTTAAATGGAATTTCCTGATAAATATGACCATTTTCATCATATATTTTTCCGATACCATCAATTTTACCATCTTTAAGTGTTCCTATATGTTGTAGTGTTCCATTTTTATAGTAGCATTTCACTAAACCATTAGGTAAATTATTTTTATTTCTAGGTGGATATTCACATTTTAATTCACCAGAATCATAGTATGTTCTTTCTACATTATCTTGTGCAAATGATAATGTTATGAAGAATAAAGTTAAAATGATGCTTAATAGCGTTTTTTTCATGAAAGACTTCTTATTTTTTATGATCTATTTTACTCTTGCACAAATTTTTTGACACTGTTTAAAATTTAGATTAAATGGTTTGAACCTTATAGAATAAAGGATTCAAACCATATAAAATTATATTTGTCAAGCAAGTTTAGTTTGCATAATATATGTTGCGAAAAGTTGTAAATATTTTTAAAATACTTATTATTTTAAAATCTATATCCTGCTTCAACTCCAACTCTTATACTTTGTAAAGCACCTTTGTGGACAGAATCTACTATAGGGGAAACTAAATAGTCAAGCCTGCCGCCAGTATAAAAATTTTGTTTAAAATTATATCTTAAGCCAACATTAAATGTAAAACCAAAACCACCGTTAGTGGAATTTGTTACATCATAATTATTGGCAGTTATTAAAACACCAACACCACCCCATGGAACAAGCCCTGCTTGATTTCTTTCAGTTTCTCTTTGGAAAATTAGTGATGGAGCTATGGCAAAAGAAGTAAAGTTTGATTTTGTATTATTATTTAATTTTTTTGTTGTTCCTGCAAGGGATAAATCAAGACCAAAAGCTAAATATTTTGAAAAACTTAATTTAGATGTTAAAGCAGCACCACCACCATGATGAAATCTATTATAACTACTGATGCTTGATTTTGCATAAGATGCATCATAAAAAACAGAAATACCAGCAGTTACTGGGTATTTAAATTTATTTTTATATTCTTTATTAATCCAGTCTCTTTTATCTACATTATTTCCTGAATTATTAGTTTGAGCATAACTTATAACAGCTACCATGGTAAACAATATTGTTAATATAATTTTTTTCATTTTTCTATCCTCAATACCATTAATTAGACTAATTCTTTTTATCCTGCATCATATCCCAGCCAAGAACAATTTCAAAAACATGCCTTTCATCAGGAATTTGGCCAGCATATGCTCCAAGTTCTTCTGTATAATATGCATAATTAAACCTTAATAACCATATATCAAAGCCTGCACCAGCAGTCCAATAGCCTTGATGAAACCCTGTTCTTAAAAACAACCTGTTCCAAAAGCCTATTTCAGCACCAATATTCACCCTTTTACCAAAAGACTGGTCATTTCCATTTGTAAATAAAATATCATTAAAATCAATTACAATATTTGAAGATATAAATTTCCAGTTAGGTGATATAGCAAAGCTTAAGTTTAATGATGGGTCTATTCTGTTATATGATTTCATAGTCTGAAAGCCAACATCATTTAAAGATAAACCTACACGTGGATTTAAAACTTTCCTAAGCCATGGTAGTTCATACATAACACCAGCACTTAAAAATACGCCCCAGCCTGCATTATTTAATGCATCTTTTATAATAGCATTTGTATCAATATTTGTTGAGTTTACAACATTATATGAGCCTTGATACCCTATCCTGTAAAGCCCATAAATAGAAGCACCAAAATGAAGGGATTCATCTTCTAAAAATGAGTGGGCATATGTGAAAACTGCTCCAGTATCTCCCCTTACTTTTGCTGCAACAGTAGGGTTTATATTATTGTATGTTAAAAGATTAATATTAGCATTTGCAAAAAAACCAAAAGACCAGTTTTTATATGTAAAAGCCATATATGAGTTAACTGGTGCAATACTGTTATATGTTCCTAGTAGATTATCTATTGTATTTGCCATATTATTTGAGTTAAAGCCACCATTTAAGACATTTTGCCCAGTATTAAGCATATTATTATTTATTCCAACAGCGATTGGTATTAAATCAAGCTGCCAGTGCATTTTATTTCTTGCAAGACCTGCTGGGTTATAAAAAGCAGCCCATTTATCATCACTTACACCAAAAAAAGCATTTCCCATTCCCATCGCTCTAACAGAAGACATTACTCTAGGGTATTCCATAGATATATTCTGTGCATAACTTGAGCTGAAAGGAACAATTATAAAAAGACTAATAAAAATAAACTTGTATATAATTTTCATATTCATAGTAAAAATTTTCTCCATTATTATTGATTTGTTCCACCAAGACCTGTTAAATAACCATTTAATCCATTTCTAACAGATGTTGTTGTAAAATCACCATCAGTTGTAGCAAAATCGGCAAATAACTGGTCAACTTCTGATATATTGCCTACTATACTTTCTAAATTAGATATATTACTGTTTAAATTATTAAGTGTATTAGCTAAATCTTTTACTTCATCATCAGTTAATTGTTGAATTGTGCTGTCAAGACTACCTTGTGTTTGAAGCTGATTTATTACTTTTGTTATTCCTGCCTGAGAAGTAATATCTATACCATTTGTATCTATACCTACTTTATCTGCTAATGATTGAACAGTATTTGAGATATTTGTAACCGTTCCGAAGCCACCAGATAAAGAGCATACAAAGGCAGTATTATTATCTAATATGTTTGTAGTGGTATTTGCTGCTTTTACTGAACATGTAGTAACACCTTGGGTTAAAGTAATCTGACCACCTAATCTTGCACAGCTTACAGTGTTACATACAACTGCAGCCTCATCAAAAAAGCGTTTTGCATTATTTATTATATTTTGAGAATTAATAGTATTAGCTTTTATTCCAATAAGTGTATAAAACATGTTATACATATCTTCTGTACTGCTTTTATTATCACCAATAAAGAAGCTAACTCCGTTTAAAATATCAAACCCGCCTTTACCTAATAATGCAGCAACATAGTTATGAGCTGCTTCATTAGAAAAAGTCTCATAATTTTGTGAATACAGGCTTAAGATTTTATCATAATCCTTATCCATAAAAGCTTTGATAATCACACTGTTCACAGCTTCAGGTGATTTATCATTACCACCACCTGCAAACATACTTTCGCCACAGCCACTAATAGAAATAATTAGAATTAAAGACATAAAAGATAGCAATATTTTTTTCATAAAGCCCTCCATAAAAATTTAATATTATATAAACTTACTATAAGTAAATGTCAAGTAGTGTCCATTACATTAAAAATAAATACAATTATACTCTTAATAGATGAAAACCATTTAATATTTTAAAATAGTATATAAAACATCTATTATCTAATCAAAATCAAATATATCACTTAAAAAACTGCGTTTTTTATGTTTTGAATAATGACTGTGTTTGTGGTAATCATCATCATAATATTTTTTATCTTCATATTTTGGCTTTTCATATTCCTGCCTTCTTGGTTCTTCATACTGCCTGCTGTGTTGATGTGGCATATTGTCTGATGAACGCTCAATAATTTTATCAAGCTCACCTCTATCAAGCCACACACCACGGCATTGTGGGCAGTAATCAATTTCAATACCACTTCTTTCGCTCATTACTAAATTAACATCATTACATACTGGACACTTCATAACCAACCTCCATTTTATTCAAATGCTTTTTTATGCAGATTATGTAACATCTGCATTGCCTGCATTGGTGTAATATTATCTATATTTAATGATTTTAATTCTTCTATAACAGGGTGGGAGTCATCAAATACTAAAATTGGCTGCACAAACCTTTGAGTTTGGTTTTTACTTTTATTATCAGCATCTAGTGAGATTATTTCATGGTTTTCTAAATCATGGAGCACTTGTTCTGCCCGTGCAATAACTTCTTCAGGAAGCCCTGCCATTTTACCAACATATATACCATAGCTTTTATCAGCTGTTCCTTTTACAACTTTCCTTAAAAATATTACTTCATTATTCCATTCTTCTACACTTACAGTGTAGTTTTGTGCACCTTTTCCTTTTTCACCTATATCTGTAAGCTCAAAATAATGAGTGGCAAATAATGTTTTTGCGCCTACATTGTTTAATAAATATTCAGCAACAGCCCAGGCAATAGAAATACCATCAAATGTGGAAGTTCCTCTGCCTATTTCATCAAGTATAATCAGGGAATTTCTTGTTGCATTTTGTAAAATATTAGCAGTTTCCACCATTTCTACCATGAAAGTAGATTCACCTCGGGAAAGATTATCACTTGCTCCAACACGTGTAAATATCCTGTCAAGTAAAGGGATTTCAGCCATATCAGCAGGGACAAAACAGCCACAGTGTGCCATTAATGCAATTATTGCACAAGAGCGTAAATATGTACTTTTACCACTCATATTAGGACCTGTTATAATTAAAAGCCTGCTTTCTTCATCATCTAAATAAAAATCATTTGGTATAAATGGGTTTTTATTTTTATTTTCAACAACTGCATGCCTGCCGTTTATTATATTAATATTACCTTTTTCAAGTATTTTCGGCATAACATAATTATTTTCAATGCTTATTTTAGCAAAAGATACAAGTAAATCTATTTCTGCTATAACTTTTGCCATATGGCGAAGTATATCTGCCTGTTCAGCTGCATATTTTCTTATATCAGAAAACATTGCATATTCTATATCTGCTAACTTTTCTTCAGCATTTAATATATTATTTTCAAGCTCTCGAAGTTCTTCTGTAACAAATCTTTCGCTGTTGGCAAGAGTTTGTTTTCTTTCAAAATAAGCAGGCATTTTAGTTGCATTAAGACGGGAAACTTCAAAGTAATACCCAAATACTTTATTATAGCCTATTTTTAACTGGTTTATACCTGTTGCTTTTTTTTGGGCTTCTTCCATCTCTTCTATTTTAGATTTGCCAGTTACTTTTATATCCCTAAGTTCATCTATATGGCTATTATATCCAGTTTTTATAATTCCACCTTCTTTTATATTTGCAGGTGGGTCATCAACTATTGCTTTTTCTATTAAATTATATAAATCTTCAAAGCCGTCTATTTTATAATCTTCAAATATAGAAGGCACAGATAAAAGCATAGCTTTTAATTCTGGCAGATTTTTTAAAGAAAGTTTTAGCCATATTAAATCTTTTGGTGTAGCACGCAGTGAAATTAACCGAGAAGTAATACGCTCTATATCAAAAATATTGGAAAGCAGCCCTGAAATTGTTTCTAAAAACGTAGGGTTATTTACTAAATATTCTATGGTATTTAAACGTTTATTAATACTATATATATTTCTTAATGGGCGTAAAAGTGTGCTTTTTAAAAACCTTGCTCCCATTGGGGTAGATGTTTTATTAAGCACATAAAAAAGTGAATTTTCGATACCATTATTAGAATTTACTAACTCTAATGTGGAAGCAGCCACGTTATCTACAATTAAATTATCATCATCTTTTAATGTAACAGGCAGCATTAATTTTGTAGTAAGTATTAAATCATCAAGGTAATCAAGCGCCATTGAAATAGCCCATATATAACCTTTTTCTTCAATAAATAATGCTTTTTCACTTGTTACATTGTAATGAGTAAGCACTTTATTTAAAGCATTATTATAAACTTTACCTGTCTGCCTGAAAGTTACCGGTATATTATTGATTTCAATATCAATATTAGAAATAATCTCTTTTACATCTATTCCAAGAGATGAGCTTTCAAGTTTTGAAGCTTTTATAGTTTTTAAGAACGTTTCTCCAGTTGTAACATCAATAGCAGCAATATATACACTTTCAAGTTCTGCATATAAGCTTAATAAAAAGTTATTATCAAAAGTAATATTTGCTTCATCTTCTAAAGCTGTAGCAGGGGTAACAACCCTTGTAACACCACGTTTTACAACACCTTTTGCAAATCTAGGGTCTTCTAACTGCTCGCAAATTGCTACTTTTTTGCCTGCCTTTAAAAGCTTTACTAAATAAGGCATATAAGAATGATAAGGTATTCCACAAAGTGGTATTTGGTTTTCAGATGATTTATTACGGCAGGTTAAAGCAATACCTAATATTTTAGAAGCAGTAATGGCATCATCACCAAACATTTCATAAAAATCACCCATTCTAAAAAATAGTATAGAATCAGGATACTGCTCTTTAATATTGTAAAACTGTGCCATTGCAGGTGTTACATTTTTAGGTTTTTCCATTTTATAACTAACCAGCACTATTTAGGGTATATACTGTCATATGATGCACATTTTGGACAGTCATCTTTATATTCATTTGTTTCAAAGCCACATTGTCTGCATTTATATGAATGGACATCACTTAAAGCATGTATTAATAATTTATTGTTATACCTTGATGCATATTCTTTTGCAGCTATAATTTTAGCATCAGGCAGTTCAATATATGATTCTAAAAGTATTTTTGCAGAGTGTGAGTCATTATTATACTCATAATAATCAGCTAATGCTAAATGTATAAAAGGGTTTATTGCACCTTTTGAAGTTAAATCCCTTAAAATATTATGAAGTTCTGCCTCTTTACCTGCAGCAATATATGCTTTTTCCACATTTTTAAAATCGTTCATATCTCTTAAAAGACCATCATCAAGTATGGTTTTAAATTCTTCAATAGATTTATTTAATTTCTCATTTTGCAGGTATATTAAAGCTTTAATAATTCTAGCAGGACGGCATGCTTTATTAGTTTCCAGTGCTGATTTAATATATTTCATCGCATTTTGGATATTTTGAGCGTTAACAGCTTTTTCTACCATACATTTTTCAAAAAAACCGGGAATTGTTTTACCTGTCATTTTATTATATTTTGTATGGTAATTAATGGCATTATCATAACTTTGTAATGCTAAAGCACTTCTAGCCATAGTAATAAGGTTTTCTGGTTTATTTAATACCTGGCTTTCCTGCTTTAAAAGAGCCACAGCTTTTGCATACTGGCCAGCAAGCATATAATCATAAGCCAGCTCCCCATATAATGCATTTTTAAACTCTTTATCAATATCAGTATTTCCAAGCATCATTTCATGGATTTGGGCAGCTCTGGTATAATCACCTTTTTTCTTTTGTAAAAAACCAAGTATTAAATATATTTCAGGGTTTGCCTGCCCCTTAAAAGCCACATTTTTAAGCTGTTCAATAGCAGTGTTATCATCACCTTTAAAAAAGGCAGATATGGCAGTAACTACTGATGGATTAGGCTTTCTATTTTTCACAGAAGCATTTCTTCTCATTAAGAAAAATAAAAAAACTATTGTAATAATTACGGCTGCTGAAATACTTAATATCTCTGTATAAGTCATATAACTACCTTATGGCATCTTTAATATCGTTTGAAACTGCCACTTCATTTTTTTCCTGCTGTTTAGGAAGTTCTTCACTAACAGTTTTTTCATTTTCTTCCTGGCTTATTGTAAGTTTTTGCAGCCTTTGGATTTCCTGCTTATCAGCTTTTATTTCTTTATTAAGTTTTTTGATTTTACTATTTAAGCCTATTTTTTCGCCATACATAGCAACAGCACCAATAACTATTCCTATAAATAATGTAATAATTACAAGTAAAAATAAAGGTATCTCATACTGCACCACATTCATAAAAGGCTTAAATGTAACAGTAGCACCATTGCTTACAGAAAAAATTACAAGGTATGCTACAAGTAATGCTTGTATAATTAACTTAAATATTCTTAACATTATTTAATTCCTCCAAAATAGCAGTGCGCAGTTTATTATAAGTCGATTCTATATGTTCAGAAATAACTCTAGTTTCAGAAACAACAGGCATAAAGTTAGTATCCCCCTGCCAGCGTGGCACAATATGCATATGCAAATGGTCTGCAATACCAGCACCTGCCATGCTTCCCACATTCATACCAATATTAAAACCATGTGGGTTTAATGCTTTCTTCATAGCCTTTGTAGTAAGGCGAACAAACTCCATCATTTCAAGGGATTCTTCATTTGTTAATGATGTAATATCATCAGTATGCCTGTATGGTATAACCATAACATGACCATTATTATAAGGAAAAAGGTTCATAATAATAAAGCAGTGGCAGCCTCTTTGAAGTATTAATACATCTTCATCTTTAGCTGATTTATAAGCGTTACAGAAAACGCAGCCTTCATCTTTATGTTTGCCTGTAATATAAGCCATTCTCCATGTAGCCCATAACTTATCCATAAATCCCTCAAAGCATATAATATAAGCTATTTTACAGATTAAATTATATTCTTGCAAGGTTTATTTTTATGAATATTTATTTTAACCCACGAGAAAGAATTGTAATAATAAAAAGTAATGCACCAATTAATGAAAATGCAATGGTTAAGTTTGTATGTTCTGATACAAAGCCCATAACAGAAGGACCTATTAATGTTCCAAAATAACCTACTGTTGCAACGGCAGATACTGCAATACTTAAAGGCATATTGCCCCTGTATTTTCCTGCTGCTGAAATAGTTACAGGCACCATATTAGCAAGCCCTGCTCCAGCTAAAGTAAACCCTATAAAAGAAGCAGCATTATATGGAATATAAAGCATTATAATAAGCCCTGCAATAGCTGTAATACTGCTTGCAAATAATATAGATTTTGTAGAAAACTTTTCTGCTGTTTTATCACCTATGAATCTAAAAATACCCATAGTTATATAAAAAAGAGAAAAGGAATACCCTGCATATTCAGGCTGTATATTTCGCACTTCTCTCATAAATAATGCACTCCAGTCAAGAATAACACCTTCTGCCACAAATGCAATAAAGCATATCATACCCAGCACAAAAAGAATACGTGTTGGTTTAATAAATATTTTTTGCGGTTTATCACCACCGTATGTTAAAAGTGTAGGAATAATGGTAATTAAAAGTATAAATATTATACCAGATATTATAAAAGCAGCATATGATGAACTAATAAATTTTAATAAATATGTAAGCAGTAGTATCCCAAAAAATACCCCAAAGCTATACATACTGTGAAAGCCTGCCATTAAATGCTTTTTCATATTTTCTTCCACTATTGCACCTTGTATATTTAATGTAACATCAAGCATACCAAGCCCCATACCAAATAAAAACATGAAAAGACCAGTTAAATATACATTACTAGAAACTGATAAAACAGGCAGACATATAACAATAAGTGTTGTAGAAATTATAACAGTTTTTCTGCAGCCAATTTTTGCAGCAGTAAACCCTGTAAAAAACATACTGATAACAGCACCTGTGGCTATTAAAAGAAGCAGCATACCAAGTTGAGCTTTATCAACAGAGAGCCTGTCTTTTACAAAAGGCACAAGCATAGCCCAGAGTCCAAAAGCAAGCCCTAAAATAATATAGCCAATATATGTACTTAACCTGTGTTTAAATGTAATATTAGTCATTTTTAACCTCTTTTGAAATTACATACTCTAACAAATCTATTATTTTATTATATTGAACAAGCATATTTTCTAATACTTCCTTGCCCATATTTTCCATAATATAATTTTCTGCAAAATCTATTGTTTTTTGAACTTGTAGTAACAGATTTTCCCCTTTTGGCATAAGGTGAACATTAACTTTTCGTCTGTCATTTTCATTATGCTGCCTTTTTACATAACCTTTTTTTTCAAGCTTATCAAGCATTGAAGTTATTGTCTGCTTAGGGATAAGCAGTTCTTCTGCTAAAATGGTAGGCTCAGTGATTTTATTTCTGTCATAAATTGCATCAAGCATATTAATATCAGCGTAAGACATATTATAATGTTTACAAATTTCAGCAAAAATACTATTTTCCTTTTTAACAAGTATATTATGCTTTCTTAAAAAATCAAAACTATCACTCATACTCAACCTAAATTTTACAAGTATTGTATATTACAAAATAGTATTATCCTATTTCGGATAATCTGTCAAGAGAATAAATAAAATAAAAAAAGAGTATATCTCACATTCAAGTTTTATGATGTATGATAGGCAAGATTATTTTTAATACTGCATATATGATTGATTACTGGTAGATATTTTTAAAATACATAGTAGAAAATCTTTAAAACTAAAATTTATATAAAGCAGTGTTTACAATTTTAGATAAAGTTAAATGGTTTAAGCAGAGTAGAAATTTTAACCGCCGATTTTTAAAATTTTAGCTCATACAAAGAGATATAATTTACATCATTTTTAATATAAAAACAGCTTACATATTAAAATTTAAACCCTGTATAAGCATATTATCCCTTTACTATATCTAATATTAGATTAGTGGCAGATAATATTACAATAAGAATTAATAGTATAGTTTTTTGTTTTTCGCTCATTTTCTTTTACCCTTGACAAAATTACGAAGAAAGGTTAAATTATGGGTAGAGACACAGGGCTATATAATCCGCCCTGCATCTCTTTTTGTTATAGTAGCTCTCTAAGTAGCCTTATAATCTCAATGATTGCGAGCACAACCATTGAAACATCGGCTAGTGAGAGCTTTCTTTTTTCACCCACTCTTTAACCTCCTTCGTTTATTTCAGCTTTACAGCTGATTAATATTTGTATCATAAAATTGCTTAATTATCAAGTGTTTTTGTGTTTTCATAGATTAATTGGTAAATTCTAAAAACCATTGCGAAAAAATAAATAAAAAAAGTGGTTGTTAACTCTCATCTAGCTCATAATTCAAAAAAAGAACTTGACGCAGTTAATAAATTATGCTTTATAGATAGAAGCACAACAGAAGATAAAAAGAAGAATATCTATGACAAGTCTTAATAAATAACTTCAATCAGGGAAATACTGCCTCTGTAGCTCAGTTGGATAGAGCGACGGATTCCTAATCTGGTAGAGAGGTGGCATATAGATACATGAATAATATATAGTGATTATTCCATGTATATTTGTTAGAAGCATATATATATTTTTTCTAGCTAACCAAAAATATTCTCCTGCTTCTAACGGCAATTTTTTTACCGCCTATTATTTAATAGGCGGTGCATTCAACAAGATAATTTATCGTTTTTCTTTATTAGCGGTGCTTTATGGTAAGCACTGAAATAAGAGAAAAACAAATTCATTTTCATAGTCAAGATTTATATAATTCTGTAAAAATACCAGTGCGGGATTATTTGCTAGAATTGACACAGGATTTAGAACTTGCCGTTCTTCTTAATCAAATAATTTTTGCTAAAAAAGAAAAACTAACTTTGAATGATATAAAACGGCTGTCGTTAAATGAAAAAACAAAACAGACAATAAGAGTAAAGTTAGAAAAATTAATTGAATTAGGTCTAATTCGCAAATATAAAGGTAACAATTTAATATACAACCAAGATTTATATGAACCTACTGATAAAGTAATTTCTGATAATCAGGATATATTAGCACTAATAGAGGGAATTGATTTAAAGTATGATTTACATTATCTTACAGCTGCTTTATTAAACAAATTTAGAACATATGCACTATCAGGTGTTAATGAGATAAGGATATCTGCCAGCAAATTAAAATCAATGCTGGGTGTTAATAACAGTGAAAGTTCTATTCGTTTAATTTTAAAGCAGCTTATAGCTGATGATTACTTATCTGCTGAGCTTGTTTATGGTGTTTATAACTATAAAATAAATGTATCTAAAATCACAAATAATTACAGTGCTGATGATATAAACAGATTTACTGCTGATATATTTAGCATATATCAAGAATATTTAAAGCAGGTAAATATTTCTTTTTCTCAAACCCAGCTTAAAAGTCATAAAATGACTATTAAAAGAATGCTTAATGATGGCTATAATCCACTAGTTTTAAAGCATATCTTTTCTTTTATCACATTAAATTATTCTGATTTTAAAGAGTTTACAACACCAGCATTAATAAAAAAATCTTATGATAAATTATGTAATCTTTCAAAAGCACTTTCAAAAAGAAAGGCAAAAAGATTTATATATAAGTTAAAAAATAACTTATTAGATAGTGATAATGCTAGTATAGATAAACCTAATCAGAATAAAGTAGTATCTGATATTGAAATTTGGGCAAAAGCACAAAATTATATAGATAGTTTACAAGGTGCATTACAAAAATGGTATTACTCTTCCATTGCTGGTGTAACTGATATTGATTTTGACGACTTTTATCAAGAGGCATTAAAAGTAGCTTATGAATATTTTAAAAAGAATTATGATAATGATAAATTTACTATATCAACAATTAAATATAGATTAAAAGATTATATGTATCAAAAAAGGTCATTAATAGATACATTTGAAAATAAAAACTCTATAATCAATTATGAGTATGAGTTTGATAATTTAGACTTATCTATATGCAAAGTTGAGGAAAAGCCGTTAGAGATTGATTTTGATAAAAATGCAGGCATAAATAAGCTGCTTGATATTTTAGATGATAGAAGCAGGCTTATCATCAAGTATTACATAGGCTATGATGGACATAGCTTGACTTTTAAAGAAATAGGAAACAAATTAAACCTTTCAGAATCGCTTATTGCAAGAATATATAAAAAAGCGATTTTGTTTTTAAAAGAACATTTTCCACCAGATAAAGAACAGGAAATAAGGCATTTAATTTTAAATTCCTAACCGCCGATGCAACACTAAACAGCTTAACCAGCATAACCAAAACACCTTAAACAATATAATACTATCTACTATTAAATTAATTAAAAATTACAGTATATCAAGAAAATTTAAATTACAAATTTTATTCCCGGTATATTGTGTGGAAATTATGTAGAAAATTCATTGAAAATTTAAAATAAATATTTTTTCTCTGGTGTATCTAACAAAAACACTCCGCAAAAATTCATACACTGATTACAATTTTTAATACAGTATTATAAGAATATATAAAGATAAAGGTATTTTATTATATTTTTAATGTTTTATAACGCCAAAGAAAAAAAAGAAGGAAGAATTTTAAAATTAAAAAAAAGAGTATATCACACATTCAAGTTTTATGTTGTATGCTAGTTACAATTATTTTTAATACTGCATATATGATTATTTGCTGGTAGATGTTTTTTAAAATGATATAGTAGATAATTTTAAAAATTTAAATAATCTAAAAAAATATATAGAATAGTAGATAAATATTATTAATTTAAGCAGAGTAGAATTTTTGACCGCCGATTTTTTTTAAAAAAAGAAGGCTTAAAGTAAGCCCTCTTGATTGTTGATTGAATTTAATCTATTATTCATATTCATCAAAAATATCGCTAATATTATCTAATAAAGCAAATATTTCTTTTTGCACTTTATTATATCTGTGTCTTGAAGCAATATTTACAGATGAAGATACTATCATTTCAGATAATGTTCTATTTTTTGCAAGCATATCAGAAATATCTTTTCCATAGGTATCACTTGTATATATTGGAATTTTGATTACTGTAAATATTCTTGATTTATTTTTTTTGTATTCATCCATATCTTGAAAATGCTTACCAGCCTGCTCAATATTGCCTAAATAAGAGTTTAACCACACCACAATCATTACATTGTCTTGATTAAATTTTTCACATATCATATTTAACCCTGCCAGCGTATGAGCTAGTCCTTCACCACCAGCTATTACTACATGTATAAAAACATTACCTGTATAGCTGTTTTCTTCTGATGTAAGTAAATCTACCATATCATTTTCAATTGCATAAGCAATTAGTGGCACGAATGAGCTGGCACCATTATCTATAATAATATTTGATTTATCACTGTTTATTATTTTTTCAATCAAAGCATCCCAACCACGAGGCATTATTTGGTTATTTTCCATAATATTTAGGGCTTCCACATTTAAAGCCTTAAAACTGGCAAAACTGGCATTTACTTGGTCAGTATCTATTGCAAGATACTCTTTTTGCAGGCGGTCTTTTAAATATTGTGTAATAAAGGATGCACAAGTTGTTTTTCCTACACCACCTTTTCCCTGCAAAATAAAGTGAAAGTTTTTTAATTTTCTGTTTTCTGTTTCAGACATAGTCTACTCCTTATATTTATTGTTTTATACTTGGTGTCCAAATAAATTTTTCTTGATTTTTCTGAACATCAATAATTTTTTCTTCACTATTTTTTATAGCCAGCAGCCTTTCTTTTCTAGATTTTTTTGGCTTTTCCGAATTAGAGCTATTATTTGCCTTTCCATCAACTAGAATATCTTTTTTAATTTCTTCTTGTTCTTGTGCTGGTTGCTCATGTTTTGAAATTTCAGCCGCTAAAATTTTTGGCTGTTCTGTAATAAGTATTTCTTTTTTTTCTTTTGGTGTAATATCTTTTAATTCTTGGTTATAAATATATTTTGTTTTAAATTCTGAAAGGATTTGGCAAAATCTTACATAGTCTATATTAATGTTAGATATCTCTTTAAATGTTTCAAATATGTCTTTATACCTTGCTTTACTATGTAAAAGTTTTAGTATGTCTTGTTTATTATTTTCTAAAAAATTTCTTAAAATGACATATTTGTTTTTGCTAATAACTTTCCTAAATAAATCACTATCATTATTATTCATATCTACACCGTTATTCAGTTTATATCTGTATATACTAATGAGAAATGAACTTTTTTGATTGATATACTTAACTAATATAATTTTATAAATTTTTATAAAAAAATATAAAAAATAATAAAATAAATTATAAAAAAATTTAATTTTATGAAATTTTATAAAATTAAAATTACAGGCAAGATGTGTGAATGTATATACATTCACTAAAATAATTCGCATAAATGCTCTAATTTTATCTTGGTTCTTTGAAAAGAACGAAAGGAGGATATCACTCTATGAGTGAAGACTTTAAAAATAAAAAATTTATTTTTAGATTGTCAGAAAAAGACAGGCTTTTATTTGAAAAAAACTTTTTTCTTTCTGGTGTTAATTCAAAAGCGGAATATATCCGCAGACTTATCATTAACTATGAAGTGCCATCAAAATTAGATGTTGCACACATTAATGAATTAAGAGGGCTTGCAGGTTTACTTGGTAAAAATACTGGTCTTTTAAAACTCCATATCTCATCTCTTGATGATATATCAAAAAAAAGAATTGATATGATTATCAATGATAATGAAAAACTGAAAAAAGAAATTAAAGGTATTATTTCAAATTTAAAAAATGATTTGGGTGTTAAATGATAGTAAAAGTGGCAAAATTAGATAAATCTATCAAATCATCTTTTAAAAGATTGACAGAATATATAACTAATGAGCAAGTGGAATCGGATATAAATATTCGCAATGTTGGTGCTTGGATAGAGCCTGATGATATTTATGATATGAATGATTTAGATTTATTTATTGAAGATGTAGAATCAGTGCAGTCAATGAGTAATGCAAAATCAGACAAAACATATCATTTAATAGTTTCTTTTGGTGTAGAAGAACGACCAGATATTGAAACTTTAAAAAATATTTCTAATGAATTTATAGAAAGTTTAGGTTTTAAAGACCACCAAAGATTAAGTGTTATTCATGATGATACAGATAACCTGCATATGCATATAGCAATAAATAAAATAAACCCAGAAAAATATACCATTCATGAGCCTTATTATCCATATAAAACTTTATCAAAAAAAGCTAAAGAACTAGAAATCAAATATAATCTAAATCAAACACATTCTAATGAAAAATCCAATGAGAATACCTGCTCTGCTGCTAATGATATTGACAGTAGACCTACACAGATAAGTTTTAAAAGTTATGTAGAGAGTATTGATTTATCAGATTGTAAATCATGGCAGGATTTACATGATAAGTTAAAAGAAAATGGTATTGAGTATAGAAAATATGGCAGTGGTGCAGTATTTAAAAATTTAACAGATGATAAAATAAATATAAAGGCAAGTGCAGTTAAAAGGGAATATTCTTTAAATTCACTTGAAAAAAAGTATGGTAAATTTGAACCGTCAAAATCTTTAAATAATATTCAAAATTCATATCAAAGGTATCAAGATTTATCTTTAAAAGAGCAGTATGACTTTATAAATACAAGTAGAAAAATAAAGTCAAAGCAGGAAAGGCAGGTTGTTAAAAATGAATACATGGATGCTGCTAAATATTCTGGTGATATAATAGATAATTTAAGCAGAATGACTGGTAGTAGTGAGCTTGATAGAATATTAATCAAAATGAATAAAAAAGCTATAGCAAAAGCAAAACTTAAAAAATTAAGAGAAGAGCGAAAAAAAGAAATAAAAAAAATAAATGATAGATACAAATATTACACTTATGATGCTTGGCTACAGCAGCAGGCACTAACTAATGAAAAAGCAGAACTTGTTTTAAATAAAAGAAAAGAAAGCCGTATCAATTATATTAAAGGTGATTTTAAAGAACTTAAAAACAGTGCTTTAAAAATAACAAAAAACGGCACATATATTTTAAATAATAAGCTGAAAGCTACAAGCAATTCAATTTTTCTAACATCAAAATATAATAATATCAAAAAAGCTGTTGAAATATTAAAAGCTAATAACATTACACCAGATACATTAAATGGAACAGATGAGTTTAAAAATAAAGTAATAGATATTATAGCGACTCATAATATTGATATTACTTTTAAAGATAAAGAGCTAAATGAAAAAATTTTAGCTGCTAAAATTTTAAAGCAGGATAACCTTATTTCATATATTAATGAAAGGAATAGTAAAATAGTAAATTTTGCTAAATTTGATGGTAAAGAACAGGAATATATTTATCAAGGATATGAAAAATATAATGATAAATTTTTAATAAAATTTAAATCAAATATTAGCAATACAGTATATATTAAAGAGCCAGTGAAAGAAGATTATACTTTATTAAAGCAGTATAAAAAAGGCGATACTGTATCTGTTAATACTCCAATAAAAGATAGCTATGATATAGAATCTTTTATTGAAAATAAAGAACAGACTAAAATTACTTTTAAAGAACTATCAAACCTTGATAACTCATATAACAGAATATCCACCAAAGAATATAATGGTCAAAAATTCTATTTATACAAAAAAGATAACGATAATAGTATTTATGTATCAAAAACATATCTAGTAAAAGAAAAAGAACAACAAAAGACAAATGATAAAAATAAAGGAATAGAGAGGTAATGTATGAAAACATTTACAGGATTATTTGTATTTTTTGGTTCAATTATTTTATATTTTCAAGCTGTTACAATATATATTGTCTACCAGCTAAAAGGGATAATTGAATACAATCATTTTTGGAAATCTATTGATTGGCTATTTAAAACACATGGCACAGCAGGTTATGAGTTAGTAAATAAATCATTTTTTTACATGCTGCCAGTGCTGTGTTTTGGTGTAGTATTAACAGCATTAATTATTAATCGTGGTAAATCAAAAGCTAATAAGACACTGCATGGTTCAGCTAGATGGGCAGATATTAATGATATAAAACAGATGGGCTTATTATCTAATGAGGGTGTAATTGTTGGTGCTTTTGAGGAAAAAAGATTTTTAAGAAAACCAAAAAAATATACTTTAATTCATAATGGACCAGAGCATATATTAACATATGCTCCTACTCGTTCAGGTAAAGGTGTTGGCTTAATTGTGCCATCTCTTGTTAATTGGAAACATTCGCTGGTTGCAACAGATATTAAAGGTGAATTATGGGCTATGACGGCAGGTTACAGACATAATGAATTAAATAATAAAGTTCTTAAATTTGAACCAGCGGTAGAAAAATCTGTAAAGTGGAATCCATTACTTGAAATAAAAAAGGGAGATAATGAAGTATCAGATGCTCAAAGTATAGCACTTTTAATTGTAGACCCTATGGGTAAAGGGCTTGATGACCACTGGGTAAAAACTGCTTATTCTCTTTTAACTGGTTGTATTCTTTATCTTATTAACGATAAAGAAAAACAAGAAAAAGGGCAGGTCAGCCTTTCATATCTTGATAGAATGCTTTCAGACCCTGAATTGCCACTACAAAACCTGTGGGAAGCTATGAGTAAATCTGATAATCAAGTAGCTAGACAGGTAGGGCAGGACATGAAGGATAAGCCAGAAAATGAAGCAGGAAGTATTGTATCAACAGCAAAATCAGAGCTGGCACTATACAGAGACCCAATAGTTGCTGCAAATACAAATACTTCTGATTTTTCTGTATATGATATTATGAATAGCGATACACCAGTATCTTTATATATTGTGGTTCAACCATCAGACCAAACAAGAATAAGCCCACTATTTAGATTGTTAGTTAATATGCTTATAAGAAAGAATGTATCGGAATTTAGATTTTTTCAAAGTGAAAATTTTAAAGATTATTCTATTCTTGAAAAGGCAGGTAGATTTCTACAAGGTAAAGATACAAAAAAATATAATGCTATTCGTGGTGCTGGTAGCTATAAACATAGAATGCTTTTAATGTTAGATGAATTTCCATCTTTGGGGAAAATGGATGAAGTGCAGAAAGCATTAGCATATATGGCAGGTTATGGTATTAAAGGATATTTAATAGTGCAGGATTTAGCACAGCTGCAAGATAAATATGGTAAAAATGAGAGTATAACTTCTAACTGCCATATACAAAATGCATATGCACCAAATAAACACGAAACAGCAGAATATTTATCTAAAATGACAGGTGAAACTACTATTGTAGATGAACAAATATCAGTATCATCAAGTGGTGGTTTATTGAGTAATAAAAATTATTCAAAAAGCTATCAACACACAAAAAGAAATCTTTTAACTCCTGATGAGTGTATGCGATTAAGAGGTGCGGATAAAAATGCCAAAGGTGAAATCACAAGGGCAGGTGATATGCTTATATTTGTTGCTGGTTATCCTGCAATTAAAGGTGTTCAAGCTTTATATTTTCAAGACCCTGTATTTTCTTATCGTGCTAGTATTCCAGCACCAAAAGAATCTGATAAAATAGGAGTGCTTGATAAGCTTAAACCAAAAAATTTAAAAAAAGAAGAAGTGCAGGAACAAGAAAATGAAAAAATATCAGATACTGATAAGGCTGATTAAATATCTTTTATTTATTGGAGTATTAATATTAATTTTAAATATAGCTTTCTCTTTTTTTACAATAAATTACTCAAATTCTTTTCCTGTTGGATTATATTTCAACAGGAATTTTAAAGATATAGAAAGGGGAAAGTTATACATTTTCTGCCCTGAATATAATGAATATATGAAATTTGCAGAACAAAATGGATTCTGGCTTGGACTTGATAAATCTTGCGGTAGAACACCAAAATATTTAAAAAAAGCATTAGGTTTACCCTATGATAAAGTTATTATTAAAGATAATGGTGTATATATTAATGGGCAATTAATATTAAATACTGAAATCATTTTAAAAAATAAAGCATATAATAAAGATATTGAATTTATTTTGGAAGCTGATGAATACTTTATGTTATCAGATTATAATAAATATTCTTATGATAGCAGGTATTTTGGAATAGTTAGTAAAAACCAGATAAAAAAAGAAGTAAGACTAATTATTAATTTATAATAATTTAAAAGTTATTTTATTATAGTAGTGATATGAAAGTATCCCTACTATTTTTTTCTAAAAATTAGTTCAGTTCGCATCCGTATAAATTATTAAAAAATGCTGCTAAAAAATTTTAGCCGCTAAAATTTATGGAGTGAACTATGAAATTAATCATTGCAGAAAAGCCAGCTTTAGCAGAAGCAATTAAAGAGGCGATAGGCACAGATTTTCAAAGAAAAGATGGATACTATGAAAACAATGAATATTATATTTCTTGGTGTGTAGGTCATCTTTTAGAAGTAATGATTCCAGATGAAAAAAGTCAGTGGAGTTTTGATAATCTGCCATTAAAACATAAAGGCTGGAATTTTCAAATTAAAGAAAACACTAAAAAACAGTATAATATAGTTAAGACATTAATAGATATTTCAGATACTATTATTAATGCAGGAGACCCTGATGAAGAAGGACAATTAATAGTAGATAGTATTCTTTATAATGTAGGTGTTATTGATTTAAAAGGTAACTCTAAAAAGACTATTAAAAGACTTCTTGTAAATGATTTCAATACAGAAGCGATTAAAAAAGAATTATCTAATTTAAAGGATAATAATGATTATCTTAAATTATCCTATATGGCTCTTGCAAGAGCATTAGCAGATAAAACATTTGGCTACAACTTAACAAGAGCATATAGTGTAAAAAACAGACAAGAAGGCAACAGTAATATTATCTCTGTTGGCAGAGTTCAGACACCTATGCTCGCATTGATTGTTCGTAGAGAACAGGAAATAAAAAATCATGTAAAATCATATTATTATACAATAAAAGGCATATGGAGTGAAATAGACGGCAATGCTGGACTTGATAAATTTTATTATCAAGCTAATGACAATGAAGTAGATGAAACTAAAAAGATTACATCAGAAGCGGTAGCTAATGAAATAATAAAAAGATTAAATGATAATAAAGCTAATGCAGTTGTATCTAAATATGAGATAAAGGAAGAAACAGAAAATGTTCCACTTCCTTATAATCTGTTAGATTTGCAGGTAGATTGTTCTAAACTTTATAATATGAAAGCTGATAAAGTAATGTCTATTACTCAATCTTTAAGGGAAAAGCATAAAGCGATAACATACAACCGTTCAGACTGTAACTACCTGCTTGATGAAACATATGAACAATCACCAGCTATTATTGCCTGCTTGCAGGAAATAGGAGATAACAAACTCCAAAATATAATAAATAATGCAAATATAGATATAAAATCAAAAGCCTTTAACTCATCTAAAACAACAGCCCATACTGCTATTATTCCAACAGAGACAAAGCTGGATTTTTCTGCCTTTTCAGATGATGAGAAGAAAGTATTTTTACTTATTGCAAATCGTTTTGTTATGCAGTTTTTACCACCTGCTAAATATTTAAAGCATACAATCACAATAAAAGTTAATGATGATTATTTAGTTAATAATCATAGACAGCTACTGGATGCTGGTTGGAAAGGAATTTTATTAGAAAAAGAAGATGATGAAACAGTAACAGGTGGTTTAGATTACAGCCAAATCTATGAAGGTAAACAGGTAGAAAAAATAGACTTTATATCCTTAAAAGAGGAAACGAAACCTAAAAAATTATATACAACAGATAGCTTTTTAAATGATTTAAAACGAGTAGCTGTTTACTGTAAAAATGAAAAAACTAAGCAACTTTTAAAGGAAAAAGATAAAGATAAAGCTGGTGAAAACGGTGGTATTGGAACACCTGCTACAAGGTCAGCAATTATTAAAACATTATACGATAGGGGCTATATTAAAGATGATAAGAAAAATATAGTATCTACTGATTTAGGTAGGGAACTTATATCACTTTTATCAGATGATATTACATATCCAGATATGACAGCCTTATGGCACGAAGACATAAAAGAGCTTAATACTGATATGTCAAAACTTGATGACTTTATTAACTCTGTAACAGAGTTTTCAAGTCAAGAAATAAATAAAATAAAATCAAGTGAAAATATATTTAAAAGCAATGCTCAAAAATGTCCTAACTGTGATACAGGCTATCTTATACGAAAAAAAGGAAAAGATAATTTTTTTTGGGGTTGTTCTAATTATCCAACATGCAAAATTACATTTCAAGATAAAAATAATAAACCAGATATTTATGATGTTATTGACTGTCCTATATGCAATAAATCACAACTAAAAAAAATCAATGGTAAAAATGGCATTTTTTGGAAATGTAAAAATCCAGAATGTAGCAAAACATTTAATGATGATAAAGGTAAACCAGATTTAACTATCAGAGAAAAAGCTGTTCCATCAGAGCAGTATCGCTGTTTAGAGTGTAATTCTAAACTTGTTAGAAGAAAGAGTAAAGATGGCTTTTTTTGGGGCTGCTCTTCCTATCCGAAATGCAAGACTACATATAAAGACAATAACGGCGAACCTATTTACAACAAAGAATTAGCAAAAAAGAATTAATAATTTTAGCGGCTAAAATTATTAAAAAATAAATAGAGGTGAAATTATGAATGAAATTTTGGAACAAAAATTAATTGATTTGGATATTCCTGGTGCAGTGGTGGAATTAACACCAGAAGAGGCTGATATGTTAGGCTTAATAATAGAAGATGCTATATCTGAAGAAGATGCATTAAAAGCCATGTATGATGAGGTGGAAGATGAGTAAAATGAACCAATATAAAGAGCTTGCAAATAAATTTGCTGATCTTATAGAAAAAAATGAAGCTCCATGGCAGAAGTCATGGAGCAGTAATGGTTTTCTGCCCTACAATATTAAAACTGGTAAAGAATATAATGGAATGAATTTATTAAATTTGATGATGGTTGCTGGAGAAAAAGGTTATGAAGATACTAGATGGCTTACATTCTTACAAGCAGGAGAGAGTGGAGGTAAAGTAAGAGCTGGTGAAAAAGGTGTTCATATAATGTATCTTCAGACAAAAGAAACTATCAGAGAGACTGATGAAATCACTGGTGAAGAAATTATACGTACAGAAATACTTGAAAAACCACGAGCAATTTGGAGTGTAGTATTCAATGCAGAGCAATGCGAAGGACTGCCAGCTTATGAGCCTAAAAAAATAGATTTTAACCCTATTGAGAAAGCTGAAGAAATTTTAAATAATTCTGGTGCTAAAATTAAGCACAAAGCACAAGACAAAGCATATTACAGCCCTGTAACAGATACAATTACTCTGCCTTTAAAAGAGCAGTTTGTAAGCAGTGAAGAATATTACAGAACTGCTTTACATGAGCTTGGACACTGGACAGGTCATTCAAGCAGGAATAATCGTGATATGTCTGGTTCATTTGGAACAGAAAGCTATGCTAAAGAGGAATTAGTAGCAGAAATAACTTCGTTTCTTGTTGGAACACAATGTGGATTGGGGCATGAGCCTGATGAAAATAATATTGCATATTTAAAATCATGGTCTAAAGCAATAAGAAATGATCCATCTTATCTGTTTAATGCAGTAAAAGATGCAGATAAAGCAGCAAAACTTATTTTAGGTAAAGAATTAGATTTAATAAAAAATAAAAATAATGAGAATAAAATGGAGAATACTAATAATGATACAAAATTAATCAATCTTATAGATAGTATTGGTTCAAATATTACAGATGAAATAAAAAAGAAATTAGAAAAAGAAGAGCAATCTTTTTTAACAAGACAGTATATAAACTTTACAACATCATATGCTGATTTTAATAATACATTATATAAAAAAACAGGTAATCATATTGAAGATTATGGTATTAAATATGATGGAGCATATGACCAATATTATTTAATTGATAATGCTAAATATAAAATAGCAGATTTACCTGATGGAATGGATAAAGATATTGAAACAACAACTGTAAAACTTGAAAAATATTATTTAAATTACTTTATAAATTCTTTAAGTAATAAACTTGGACAAGAAAAAACAGCAGAGCTAGGTTTAGTATATGATGAAGAGAAGGGTTTGTATTATTGTAAACCTGAAGAAAGATATAAATTTTTACCTTGGTTAGCAGTATATAATGAAATACCTGAAAACGATAGACATTATCTTGAAATAACAAAACAAGAAGCAGATGATCTACATCACTATGCACTTAACTATAATGAATTATTAGAAAAATATTATGTTCATAAAGATTTAAAACATATATATGAAGATTATTTAATAACAACACGAAACCAGCAACATCAATTAAATTTAAATAATAGCATAGTATATATTGATGTTCCTATTTATGAAAAAGAAGAAGCTAAAAAATTAGGAGCTAAATGGGATAAAAATAATCAGTGTTGGTTTGTTCATGCTGATAAGGATTTATCTTTATTTGATAAATGGGAACGCATTGATGAAAAAGATTTAATTGCTAGAAAGGAGAAGTTACACCAAAATCAAAAAGAAAATGATACAGAAAAAGGCTTTTTCAAAGATTTGACTGTTAAATTTGCATGGTCTGAATTTGATTTTGGGGTTAAAGATGATACTATCTTAAAAGGTGAAGAAGCCTATAAATTTTTAGATAAATTACTAAAAGCGGATATTGAGCAAAATAAAATTCAAGAAAGAATGAGAAATGGGGAAAAACTTGATGAAGCTTATTATTATAAAACTAAATTTGTATTAAGCTATAAATTTCATACTTCGGAAAATCTCAATATTTATATTGGTGAATATGAATTTGGAGGGAAAGAAAAAGTTTCGGAAGCAATAGAACATAGAGCAAAAACATACTCTGCCCAAATAATACCTAAAGATGAATTGCAAAACTTCAAAAAAGAAGAAGAAAGATATTTAGAGTATTTGCAAGGAAAACAGGTAAATATGAAAAATGAAAAATATATCCTTGCAGTTCCTTATGCAGAAAGAGAAAAAGCTAAAGCATTAGGTGCTGAATGGGATAAAGATGGAAGATTTTGGTATTGTCTTGAATCAGAAAAAGAGAAATTTTTTAAATGGGATATAAAAAATGTAGAGAATAAAGTTAAATCTGATATTCCATTAAATATTGAAGAAGAATTTTTAAATCGCATTAAATCTGCTGGTGTATTAGAAAATACTGTTATTGCTGATGGGCAAAAGCATAGAATATCTGTAGATGGTGATAAAGGTAATGAACAGTCTGGATTTTATGTGCTTCATTCTGATGGTGTAGCAAATGGCTACTTTATGAATAATCGCACTGGTGAAGAAATTAAATGGAACTCAAAAGAGAATAGCTATAATAGCATGACACCAGAAGAAAAAGCAGAAATGAAAGCATTATATCAAGCTAGAAAGGCAGAAAGAGAGCAAGAAGATAAAATACTCACAGAAAAGGCAGAAAAGGCTTTATACGCTAAATTTATGAATAAAGAGACTATAAATGAACATAGTTATTTAACAAATAAAATGATAGAGCCTACACAAAATATATATGTTGGTAATGATAACACCATAACAGTGCCTCTCTACAATGTAGATGGTAGGTTAAAATCTGCACAATATATTGACGCAGATGGAAATAAAAGATTTGCTAAAAATACAAATAAAGTCGGTGCATTTCACATTGTAGATGGTAATGCTGCTGATTTAAAATCTGCTACATCAATTATTATTGCAGAGGGCTATGCTACTGCTGCAAGTATCAATGAAGCAGTGAAAGAACCAGGATTAAAAGTAATTGCTGCTATGTCTGCCAATAATCTTGAGCATACAGTTAAAGCAATTACAGAAAAATATCCAGCAATCAATATTGTTATTGCGGCTGATAATGACCTAGAAAATAAAGTTGGTAATATCGGATTAAATGCAGCAAAAAATGTATCAGAAAAATATAAAAATGTTACTGTAGCTATTCCAAAGATGAATGGTAAAGAAGTAGCTGGTGATTTTAATGATATTGTATCAAAAAAAGGACTATCAAAAGAGGATGGGTTGAAAGCTATACACTCTAGTATCAAATCCTATATAAAGCAGCAGGATATAGTCCAAAATAAAGTCCCAGATAAAGATCTAAAAATAGAACAAAAGAGTGTGATTGAAAGATAAATAAATAATATAAGATAGGGTGATTATTCCAATCCCCTATCTTAATAAAATATGATTCTATTGATAAAAATAATTAAAGAGGTAAAATTATGATTGACTATCAATTACTAGGAAAAACTATTTTTAAAGCAATAGCTATTTTATTATGTTTATCTATTATAGGTGGTATAACTCTATTTATTATTACATATACAGAAAAAAAAGATGGGTATAAAGATATAAAAAATAAAATAGAAACTTTTAATTCTGTATGTATAAATAATGTAAAAGGGGTAATAAGCATAGAAATATGTCAAAATACAAATGAATGTTTTAAGAAAGGTAATGTTATTGCATATAGAAAGTCTAAGATTTATAATAATACTCAAGCAATATATTTTATACCGTATAATCCTAAAATGGTATGTAATAAAGATGATAGTGATATGATTATTAATAGTCTAAATAATATTAAAAATGATTTTAATATATTAATAAAATAGTATTAAGCAGGTATCATACCTGCTTAATTTTTAATCATATAATGATTTTTATTAACAATATTAATATAATATATTAGGATAACTTGTTAATAGTTTTGATAATAATTTTGGATGGTAAAATACCTTGTATAATAATATCATAAATGATATATTTATATATTGGATTAAAAGCAATAATTTTTATGTTTGGAGGTATAATATGGAATACAAAAGAGGAACAAGGATAGTAATGGATGAAGATAAAATCAAAAGGGAAGGTATATATAATTTAGAAAAAATTTATAAAGATATAGATAATATTGCAGAATATGCAGGATTAATTAAAAAAAATAAATATACTTACATCTGTCAGGGTAATGAAAAAGATTTAGCAGCCCTTGCTATATTTAATTTCCATAAATTAGTTGAACAAGAATGGTTTACAAAAAATGTAAAAGAATGGACTTGGATAAATAGAGTAGAAGGTAATGAAAATCTGATAGAACATTTTAAGAGAGAGAATGAAGGTGTTTGGGTTTAAAAATGAGTAATAAAGTAATCAAAAGAGCAATTAATTTTGATTTAAATACAAAAGAATTGCTAAAACATTTTAAAAATACTCATCAAGCATATTCTGCAATAAAAATATTTATGGAAAAAAATGGATTTGAGCATAGACAATATTCTGGATATATTTCTAAAGAGGCTATATCTGAATTTAGTGTAATAAAATTAACTGAAAAATTAAATAAAGAGTTTAAATGGCTCAAAAATTGTATCCAGAAATATGATGTTACAGAGATAGGTGAAACTTATGATTTAAAATATATTTTTAACGAAGCAAAACAAAATGAAAAAGAAAAAAATAAAAATAAAGGTATAGAAAGATAATAAATATTATATTTTATTATACTTTATTATAGTATTAGGAGGATATATGAAAAAAGTATTAATTTTATTTGGAGTAATACTAGCTTTAGCAGGTTGTGCTGAAATTGAGTCAGATAAACCAGTATCATGTTCTTTAACATCTGCAGATTTTACTTATGAGAATGTAGGTGTACATAAGTATCAGATTAAATTAAAAGATCCTAATAAGCCCAGAGATACTAGCTTATTTTGGAGTTTGGTAGATGTTAAATTATATAGTGAGATAGAACCATTGATTGAATATAAAGCAGAAAACAGAGATATTCCACAATTGAGTAAGGAAGTTATATTATATGTAAATAAAAAACCAAATTCGAATATTAATGCATTAGATTTAGCAAAGGATGCAATACAGTGTGGAGAATCAATACAACTAAAACCGTTATCGACATCATCAACTTGTGATCAAGTAAAAGTTAGTACAAGTGTAGATACCTATAATTCTTTAGAAAATTCATATAAATTAAAAGTAGAATTAAACACCCAATTAGATATGTATTATGATAAAGTTACAATAAAATTTGCTAATAATTTTATTGCACAAGGAGCCCAAACATTAGAAAATACTAAAATATATAGTATTGGGCTTTCTAGAGATGCAGTAAAAGATGTTCTTTATAGAACTTGTGATAACTATAACAATGTTTGTAATGTATATTTGTTAGCAACATTTAATATCGATTATCAAAATGGAACAACATGCGTGAAAGATGTTGTTTTTAATATTTCAAGTTTACATCCAGAACTTACAATACCATAAAAGAGTGCTAGTATATAAAATTTTAGCGGCTAAAATTTTATATCTACAATTTGACAATAAAATATTTTTTATAGGAGAAAGTAAAATGAATAAATTAATAATTGTAGTATTCACCTTCATTATAATGATTAGTGGTTATAATATCAGTAATAATCAAGCATTAGCAAAAGAAGGAACATTAAAACAAACTCTAAATCAATTAGATAAAAACAAAGCACAAATGGAGGAAGAAGGCTATATTTTAGATAATATAGATACAAACTGTCCTATCAACATAAATGACTTTAGCTATACTAAAATTGATGGTTTAAAATATCAAATTAAATTAAAAAATGAAGCAAAAAATAAATATAAAAATGACAATAATGTACAATGGTTTTTTGCATATCCTGATGTGAATGGTTGGAAAATTTTAAAAGAAACTGAACCATTAGTTGATTTTAGCTATATTTCAGAAGAAAAAAGAAAATACGATGCTCATTTATGGAAAAAGATAACATTAATATACAGTGATGAAAAATACTCTTGTGGAAGTTTTATCTTTCCAAAATAATATTAAGATAAAGTAAAAGGCTGGTTTGTGCCAGCCTTTTATTATTAAAAACTGCTTTTAATACATTCCTGTGAGTCTTTACTTACACCTTTAGGACATAGTATAAAGGAACCATGCTGATCCCAATCGCCCCAGAATGTTCCAAATTCTGAACCAGCCGAATCCCATACATTAACTTCATTTTTATTCCATCCACCACTTTGACCTTGACAGTTAAAATTACCAGATGAAAAACTACTGTAAATATCAAAATCGTTTTGTCTAAATAAATTAAAATTATTTAAAAAAGTTCTGCCTACTCTATATGTCTTAACCACACCATTACTACATGAGTGCGTTCCAGCACTCGTATTTTTATCCCAACTTGTGCTTGTATATAAGTTTACAAGGACAGTTTGTTTTTTTGAAATATTAATAGGTTCAGGATTATTTTCAGCTTTAAATTCCATATTTATATTATATATACCAGCTTGTTTATAAATATGTTCAATTATTGCATTTCCTGAGGATTCTAAATTTAAAGAATCATCTCCCATTTGCCAGCTAATTGATGGATTAAGAAATTTTGCTTTATTATATTGTGGTTGACATCTTATTTTTAGTGCATCCTCATGGTTATCATTAACAATAGCAGTAGAACAATTGAAATTAATATCATTTTCATTTAAAGGAACATTAATTGTGGCTTTTCTGGTTTCAGATATATTTGTTCCATCAATAGTTGCTGTAACATAAACAGGATAATCATAATTATTTTGTGTTAAAGTAAATGTTTGAGTATCACCACTACGAACTTCACCATTAAATATCCATTCATAAGTTAGCCTACCAACTGTAGCAGTAGGATTAACTCCATTCTTTCTTACATCACAATTAAATATACGCTCACCTGCAGTACCTTCATTTGTGCAGTTAATATCAAAATTATTAATTTTTGGTTTTTCTATTGTAACATTGTAAAGCTCATTACTTTTAAATGTATAATCTAAACTTGGAATATATGCTGATATCATAATTCTATCAGTAATATTTCCAAAATTATCTCCATCAGGCCAACTTGAAATTACTCTGCTTACCATCTGACCAGTTGCTGTTGTTCCATCATCGAATTGCCAATTATATTCAATTTCATTATCATAATCTGATATACTACTTATGACATATTCAATAATATTTGCACCTTTAGAGCTAGCTTTCCCTGTAATTTTAATATCAGAAATAATAGGAACTTCAATTTCAATTTCTTTTTGAACTTGAGTAACGATATTACTTTCTTCAATAGTTGCAGTTAAAATCACATTATACTTTCCAAATTTTTCAAAAGTATGACTCACTTCCTGTCCACTACTTTTTTTACCATCACCAAAATTCCATGAAAACTCAAAAGTTCCAAAATCACTCTTTCCAAGAGCCTTGAAATTAATTGTTTTAATATCTGTTGAGTTAGGAGAATAGATAAAATCAACGCTATCTGTTCCATCAGCACAACCAGTGATAATTGTAAATATTGATAAACAAATAATCACCATAACTACTAAAAATTTTGTTTTCATATTTTCCTCCATTATATTATTGTATCTCTGAAAAGAGATATAATTTATAACCTTTGTCATTTAAATAATCACTCCAATATTTGCAGTAATCTATTAATTTATGCTTATATATTTCATTAAATTTATATGTTTTTGAGTGATACATGGCAATTCTTGTTAATAAATCACCAGAATCATTTTTAATATGTTCTTTAATTTTGAATGCTGCGACTTCAAAAGAAAAGCAGTCATCTTTTAAAAAATCCTGGTATGTTAAATTAAGATTATATTTGTTATTAAGATCCTTAATGTAGTCAGAGTTGATTTGCATTACTCCATAATCAAAAGTATTATTATTATTTTTTGAAATAGTATCAATATTTCCATTTTCTATGCTGGATATCGCAAGTAATACATCAATTGGAACATTGAATTTCACACTAGCAGCAATAGAACAGGATAGTTTTTTTTCAATACTCATTCTGTTTTCTTTATATGGTATAAATTCTTTTGCATATAAAGTATGGTTACAAGCTATTAATATTATTAAAATTATTAATTTATTTTTCATTTTTTTTAACCTCCTTATCTTTATTAGCCTCTGTATTGGTCGTGGCATCATTTTGGTTACTAGGATTGTTTGTTATTTCATTAGAATTTCCAAATACACTGCTAAGTTTATCAGATACAGCAGCAATAGCTTTACCTCCATAATAAGCTTTACCAGCTGCATTCTTTTGTTTATTATACATTGGGTTTAAAGATGTATCTTCCCCTCTGTTTTCTGCTTCTTTCTTTTTTTCACCAATCTCTTTATTTTTATTGTAATCTTTATACCCAGTTATTGCATTTTTACCAGCATTGGCAGAACCAGATATAATACTGGATATTTTTTGTGCTGTATTTTGTGCAAGAGAAATGCCACCCATAAGAGTTAATCCTGACATATTACCCCATGCATTACTTACTAAATTAGAG
>CASEIN010000048.1 GCA_949287985.1 Mucispirillum schaedleri
TTCTTTTGATAATGATGTAATACTTCTTTGTTCTTCAAAATATTGACGCAATATCTCTTTGCGTAATTCATAAGAATACTTTGTTCTACGTGACATAAAAACACCCCATTTATTTGTCCAATAAATGGGGTTCGCCTCATATTTTCATACTGCCTTGTATATTATTAAGTGACTTTATAAATCAAACAATAACTTTATTAAATTAAACCAAGTGGTATCATTGCATCAGCAACACGAGTAAAGCCTGCAATATTTGCACCCATTAAATAGTTACCTTTAAAGCCATATTCTTCTGCTGTTTCATAACATGTTTTATGAATATCACGCATAATTGTTTGAAGCCTTGCATCTGTATAATCAAATTTCCAAGTATCTCTGCATGCATTTTGCTGCATTTCAAGTGCAGATGTTGCAACACCACCAGCATTTGTGGCTTTACCTGGAGCATATAAAATATTAGATGATTGAAGAAGATGAATAGCACCAGGTGTGCTAGGCATATTTGCACCTTCTGTAACACAAATGCAACCATTTTTGATTAATGTTTCTGCATGTTTTTCATTTAATTCATTTTGAGTAGCACATGGCATAGCAATATCACATGGAATATCCCAAATACAGCCATTTTCTTTATATTCTGCACTAGAATGATATTTAGTATATTCTTTAATACGTTTATATTCAACTTCTTTTATTTGTTTTACAGTATCTAGTTTAATTCCATCTGCATCATATATTACACCATTAGAATCAGAACAAGCAATCACTTTACCACCTAACTGCTGAACTTTTTCCATTGCATATATAGCAACATTACCAGAACCTGATACTAAAACTTTTTTACCTTCAAAAGTTTCTTTTCTTGTTTGAAGCATAAGTTCTGTAAAATAAACAAGACCATAGCCTGTTGCTTCCTTACGAACAAGCGAACCACCGTAAGCCATACCTTTACCAGTAATAACTCCTGATTCATACCTGCCTGTAAGCCTTTTATATTGACCAAATAAATAACCAATTTCCCTGCCACCAACACCAATATCACCAGCAGGAACGTCAGTATATTCACCTATATATTTATGAAGCTCTGTCATAAAACTTTGGCAAAAACGCATAATTTCTGCATCTGATTTACCTTTTGGATCAAAATCTGAACCACCTTTACCACCACCAATTGGCATACCTGTAAGAGCATTTTTAAAAATCTGTTCAAAACCTAAAAATTTAATAATACCTAGATAAACTGAAGGATGAAAACGAAGACCACCTTTATATGGCCCCATTACACTTGAAAATTGAACACGAAAGCCCCTGTTAATATGGATTTCACCTTTATCGTCCATCCAAGGAACTCTGAATATAAGCTGTCTTTCTGGTTCACAAATCCTTTCAATAAGCTTTTGGTCCATATACTCTGGATGTTTAGCTAAAACAACACCAAGTGTTTCTAATACTTCTCTAACAGCTTGGTGAAACTCCACTTCACCGGGATTTCTGTTTACTATTTGGCGATAAATGGATTCAATTTTTTCACTCATTATTGTTGACATAGCACCACCTTTAAATTTTATGTTTTAAATTCTATCATAGCTTATTTTTTTAATCAATAGAAAATAATATCTGCTTCACCCCCAGTAAATTCTAAAAACGATTGCAACAAATTAAGCAGTCGTTCAAGTTCTCATAAAAAATATCATTAGCCGATTTATAATTAAATAATTTTCTAGGATAATTATTAATCCAGTCTTGTATTTTTTTAATATAACTACTAGAAA
>CASEIN010000049.1 GCA_949287985.1 Mucispirillum schaedleri
CAGTTGCTTATATTAAAAAAATACAAGACTGGATAAATAATTATCCTAGAAAATTATTTAATTATAAATCGGCTAATGATATTTTTTATGAGAACTTTAATGACTGCTTAATTTGTTGCAATCGTTTTTAGAATTTACTAAAATACGATAATACAATAAAAAACATTAGACATTTATAACAATAAAATGTATAATAATTTCTTTACAAATATAATAAGGGTATGAAATGCAAATAATAATGAATTCATCGATTGCAAAGCTTTTAAACCAGTCACCACTGCCTGCAGTCATTATTAATGGTGAAACTAGTAATATGTGGTATAATGATGCTTATATTAACCAGCTTAAAGATTATCCCACATTAATGGACGCATTAAAAAAGATTTTCCAATTTGATGAACAGGAAACTTATTCTTTTATTAATAAAAAATCTTGTGATAAAACAAGTAATGTTTTTAACAATATTAAATATTACTTAATTAAAGAATATAGAAAATCAATTAATTTTACAATTATTTCTATTATACCTGAAACAAAATATAATTTTAATGACAGTGCTACTATTCAGACAGAAGAATATTTCTTTATGCATATGCCTCACCCTGCTGTTATTTTTGATTTTAAAACTAGAAAAGTTGAAACTGCTAATATTGCTTTTTTAAAAATATGCGGCGTGCCTATCGAACATATTAAAAGTATGTATATAGCAAGCCTTTTTCATGAAAGCACTCATTTAATTAATAACTATTTAAGCTCATCTGCACCATATACTAAAACTTTTCTTATAAACCAGTATAACCTTGATACAAATAGAATAATGATTTTTGAAGTTATACCTATTATAAAAGAAGAAAAAAATGGCGAATATAAAGTTATTTTCATGATGAGAGATATATTTGGTGAAATAGAAACTCAAAGAGACCAAATCAGTGAAGATTTCCTTCGCTATCAGTTTTTAACACGCTCCATATCTGATGGTATGTTAATAGTAAATAACGGTATGATTATGGACGTTAACAATGCTGCATGTCATCTTTGGCGTTATGAAAAAGATGAACTTATTAATAAATCACTTTCTATGCTTATTCCTGATGCTTCCCAGTATATTGATAATGCTTCCACAGTAAAAGGCTGCTCTATTCCTTTTATTGGGGTTAGAAAAGATAAAACCCAGTTTAATGGTGCCTTAAGAGTTCAAGCATTTGATAACCTTAATAAAAAAACAATGGTATATATTGTGAAAGACTTAACCGAACATATTGCCGTTGCTCGTATTATGGAAGAACAAACTGATTTTACTTCCGTTATATTTAACACTCAGCCTAATATGATAGCTGTTTTTAATGATGAACATATGCTTACTCGCTGTAATAAATTATTTCTAGACTTTTTTGGATATGATTCTATTGAAGAAGCAATACATAATATTGGCGATATTTCATCACACTTTATTGATGGTGATGATAACCACTTTATTACAAGCCATAATAAAGATAACTGGTTTTTACTGCCTATTGAACACCCATACTCTGAATATATGGTTGGTATGAAAAATGCCAGTGGAAAATATAATATTTTCAGCCTTAAATCTACTTTAATGGAAAATGAAACAAATACTTTCTATGTAGTATCCTTTTCTAATATAACTGAAATTATAGAACGCCAACGCTGCCTAAAAGAAGCTAATAATATTATTGCATCATTTAATGATGATATGAAAAATACTCTTGAAAATAATATGATGACTTTAGCTCAATACCAAAAACTAGCCACTATTGGCACTATGATTAGTTTTATTACTCACCAGTGGAAACAGCCTTTAAATGCTATTGGGCTTATTGCACAAAATACTGAGGATATTTTAGTAGAAGATGAAGAGTTTGAAAGAGATGATATTATAGATATGATGCAGTCCATTATGAACCATATTGTTTTCATGTCTGAAACTATGGAAAATTTTAAAAACTTTTTCAAACCAGAAGATGTGAATGTGCCTTTTAATGTGGTATCATCTATTAAATCAATTATGAGCCTTTTAACACCTGCTCTTAAAAAAAGCAATATAGAAATTGTATATGATATGCCAAGTAATTTAGAGCATATTAAAGTATATGGGTTTGTTAATGATTTAAAACAAGTTATTATGAATATTATTGTTAATGGTAAAGAAGCCATTGCAACACGTAAAGAAAGTGAGCCAGATTTAAAAGGGCAGATTATTATTAAACTTGAATGTGTTGATAATAATGAACGCGTTGTTATATCCATTATGGATAATGGCACTGGGCTTAGTGAAGAAACTATAAAAAAAATATTTGAAATGCACTATACTACAAAAGGTGCTAACGGCACAGGTATAGGAATGTATATGGCACAAATGATTATTGAGAAAATGAACGGAACACTGAATGTATCAAATAGAAAAGATATTGATAAAGGTGCTGTTATTGAAATCAATGTGCCTGTATATAAAGAGAGCTAATACATAATATTTATTTAGTTGCTTCTGCTAAATATTCTTTATCATAAGTTAAAAAACCTGTTACTAAATAAGATATGGCTAAATATAATGGGTAATTATAATTTGTTTTATGGCAAAACTCAGCCATGTTTTTACATGCTCCACTTATCCAGTCATACATGTAGCTGTTTAAAAATACTGACTGTTCTTTTAATACGTCATTAATATTTTCATGCAGTCCTTTATTGTATAATTCCACTATTAAACCACACATTTCACGCATAAATAAAAGCTCCATTGATATATGGTCATCAGATTCTGTGTAACCTGTCGGTTTTTTAAATCCACGTATGGTATAAAACTCCATAACACGTTCCCATGGAGCGTCCATCTCCATACCTGTTATAGCAACAGATGAAGAACATGGCACATTTGATGCACCAGTTAAAAATATGGCAGTCCATTGAATATTTAATTCTTCTAAAAGTGCATCAATATCTTTTGCATTTTCTTCTTTTACTGCATATTCATTTAATATTTCTGCCCCCTTAATAATATCATTATTGCCACACTCTGCACCTAAATTTGCAAATACTTCAGCATATTTTTTACTTAAACCTAAAAATTCTTTATTAATAGGAAGTTTTAAAGCGTATGATAAATATTCATACAATGCTCCCCTGCCTTTTGTTTCATCTATAAATTCACTGCTGTATATTTCTGACATTTTATAATCCTTATAAATTTTATAAAAATAAGGCTGCAAATATTAATCTACAGCCCTGTATGTTGTAAAAAATAGTTTTACATTTAAACTAATGTTTAACTTATACACCAAATATAATTAGATTTGGTTACTTGTTTAATAAGGCTGTAAATTATTACTTACAGCCTTTTATAATTAGAATTTTTTAGGTTTTGCCCTAAATAAAAAGTTTGGTTTTGTTTCCATTTTAGATGCAGTATTTTCATCGTTATATGCCATTAATACTGTATCTCTTGCACTTTTTGCATCTGGGTATTTTGCAATCAAATCATCATATGTTCCCCAGTCTAAAGCACGAGAAAGACATGAAGCAACACATGCAGGCTTTAACCCTTCACCTGAAGTTACCCTGTCCCAGCACATATCACATTTTTTCATAATATGGCCTTCCATTACAGTATCCTGTAATATATTTTCATCTTTAGGCTCTTGGAAATCATCTGGTATTTGTGGAGCATTATATGGGCATGCTGCAATACAATCGCCTACACCCTGGCATATGTTTTCATCAACATATACAATACCAGTTTTTTCATCTTTAAATATAGCTTCTGTTGGGCATGCACTCATACATTTTGGGCTGTCACAGTGGTTACATGAGTATACAGAAATAAATGTCTGCATTTTAGGCCATGTGCCAGATTCCTTATCATGAAGGTTACGCAGTTTTGCTCTGCCTGGTTTTAATTCCTGCCAGTCTTTACAAGCAACAACACAAGTTTGGCAGCCCATACAGCGTGTCTGGTCAAAAAAGAAATATAATTGGTCTTTTACTAAATTTTCAGCCATAATAGTCTACCTCACTTATGCTTTTGAAATTTTAACACGGCAGTCGTTAGCTAAAGTCATACCTTGAGCCATACGAGAAGGCCTTGTGTTTGTTAATGTGTTTGCACAGCCACCAACATCTATGTTTTGATAACTTTTACCAGATGGTGATGTCCAGCTTTCCACAGGATTATACCATGAACCGTGCCCTATATACACAGCCCCCGGACTTACCCTGTTACTTACGTGAGCAGATGCTACTATTGCACCCCTGTCGTTTTCTATTACAACTAAATCGCATTCTGCAATACCTTTATCTTTTGCAGTTACTGGGTTTATCCAGCATGTTTCATATACACCATCATCAAGTGGGTTTGCTGGGTTTGTATCTGCTGTTTCTATTGTTTTACCAAAATGAGCAGCATTACCTTGAGCATCACGTTTATAATATTTTAACTCATTTAAAAATCCACTTGAGTTATGTGTAGAGTGAGAACGATACATAATGTGCCATGTATTCAATGTTAAATCATAATCAGAATTACCATATGTTTTACCAAATGGGTGGCTGCCATCTGCATGCCTGCCCTCTATAAGTGGTATATACATTGGGATAGGATATACATAACGTGGTTTGTTTGATGCAGCAGTAACAGCTGGTGTTCCATTATTATTTACTGCTGATGTGCTTTTTGTATATAAAGAGCCACCATTTAATAATGCACCACCATTGATTTTACCTCTGCTGCCTGGCTTAATTGTAATGCCATCATCTGCTAATGTGTATATAGAAGAATATTCAGTATTATCTTCATTTATAAAATACCTTGCCTCATAGTCTTCCATATAGCGAAGTGAGTATGCCTCAATCCTGCCAGTATATGTGTTTACTTTATTAGCTTTAGGGTCCTGCCTGTATTTTGCATAGAAAGTATTAACACCTTTCTCATCATAAGATGTGCCTAAACCGTTTGTAAATTCGCTGTTTTTATCATAACCATTTTTATCTGTTAATGGGTCTTTACTTTTTACAACAAATCCTTTTTTAGCTTCGTCCCAGCTCATAGTTTGACCAGATGCATTTTTAGGCTTAACTTCTGCTGCTTCATATGATGCTTTCCAAAAAGCTTCTTCAAATTTGCCACGGTTTGCCACAACATTATCTGCTGTAATGCCTTGAGTATCAATACCGTTGGCATATTTTTTGCCGCCTTCATCACCTGTTGCTTGAGCAAGAATAAGCCCAATTTCAAGTTCACATAATGCTTCACCCGGTGGGTTAATAGCTTTACCAGTAAATACATAGTTTCTACCACCACCCCAAGAGTTACCAGCAACTGTATATCTTTCAAAACCCATAGAGCCCGGCAGCACAATATCTGCAAAACGGCATGATGGAGTCATAACATTATCACAAACTGTAATAAAATCTAACATGTTTTCTTTATCATTATCTTTTAACTGGTAAATTGCTGCATGTAAGTTTGAGTTACCAGCAGTAACAGCTACCTGATTACCAGACATTTGTGTAATCCAGCCAACTGGAGTAGATACTGTTTGGTTAGAACCAGTATTCCATCTTGCAGGGCGAACTTTCTTTTGTTTCACTGCAAATTTACCATCTTCATATACAACCTTATCCACCATAACTGGTGCTTGAAGTGATGCCTCCACATTTTCAAGCCATGTAAAGCAAGGTGTTACATTTGGAGTAGTGCCCCATGCTTCCATATTATATGAAGTTTGTAATTTACCAACGCTTGGATCTACTGTGCAAAAATTAAAGTTTGCCCTTGCTCCAAGTGTTTCTGCCCCTTGTGTTACAACGTTAAGACCTTTTCTATTATATCCACCTTTTGCAGGGTCTGTTAATATATAAGTGCCTTTATCTGTGCTGTAATTATCAACAACTTTTTTAGGTGCACCTGTTGCTCTTGCACCAAAACCTGCAGGCTTGCCCCCTTTCTTACCAACAGAACCATAAGATGTGCCTTCTTGACCATAGTTTCTAACAAGTGTGTTAAAACATATCCAAGAACGAACTATCTCTTCACTTTCTGTGCAGCGTTGGAAACCAGAACCAGACCATACAGTTACTTTCTCATTTAAGAAATCATTAGCAAGCTGCTCTATTAACTCTTTATCTATACCTGTTACTTTAGAAGCCCACTCAGTATTTTTTTCAACCTGACCATAACAGAATGTATGTTTGCCTGCTAATTCATCATCTTTTGCTTCGCTCCAGCTTTTCGTTTTATAATCATAATCAGCAAGTTTATAATTACGAACATTATAGCCTATTTGGTCTGGATAGATTGATGCAGCCTTATTATACCCCTGCTCTACAAGTTTGTTTGATTTACCAAAAATATATGCAGACCATGAAGAACCTGCCTGCACTTTTAACACATCGTTTGTTAGTGTGTTAAATGGAGCTGCCGCTGTGTTTTGATATGAATTATTAACATCTGCCCCATCAGTATCATCTGTATCAAAAAATCCAAAAAGATATTTGCCAACAGCCTTTCTTAAATCAGCAGCTGATGCATCTTTTGAAAGACCATACAAACCTTTTAATTTTGCGTTAGCTTCAGGGTTTGTAAGAATATAATGAACCATACCCATAATTAAGGCAGCATCTGTTCCGTTTGCTATGCCAACATAAGTAAAATTAGGGTGGCTTTCTAAAAGTGCAGCAGTTTGAGAATATCTGCCGTCAATTAAATATATTTTTGCATTTGGGTTTTTATCTTTTAATTGTGCAAGGTAATATGAGATTTGTGGCGTCCACTGAGTTTCACTCATGTTGTGCCCCCATACTACTATCACATTAGCATTAACAGCATCACTATATGAGTTACTTGCAGCATCATGAGCTTGAGCATATGCATAATAACCTTGAATAATAGGTGTTACATGCTCCCAAGCTGGCCATGAATAGTCTTGAATAGGACCAAAAGCAGAACGTAAACCAGTATCAAAACCTTCAAAACCATGAGTAACACCACCATCATGAGTTAGGTATGTGCCTATACCTGCCACCGCTTTACCGTCAACACCTAATGTACCACCAGAACCTGAAGCATAAAGACCATAAACAGAACCATTACCACAGTTTGCTTTAACTTTAGCCATTTTTGTTTTGTAATATTCTGTAACTTCTTTCCATGTAGCTTTTTTAAATGTAGTTAAATCACCACGAGTGCCAGTTTGAATCAAAGGATATTTTAAGCGGTTTGAGTAGTAAATGGTAGATTTACGGCTTCTACACCTTGGGCATGCCCTGTCTTGTGGGTTATCACCTTTATCCATTTCTTTTTCAACACGTTCATCTGTAACAATACGCTTAATTGCACCATCTTTTACAAATGCTTTTAATACGCAGTTTTCACCACCACAGTTGTGTGGAGTAGCACCCCAAAAAATATCGCCATCAACAGTGCCTGCTGCCCTGTTTGATGTTAATGCAGGTGTGTAGCTGTAACTGCTTTCAGATACAACACTTTCTGATACATTATCTGCAGCTTTTTCATCTTTTGGTTTAGTGCAACCAAAAAGTGAAACAGCAGCACCAAGCGCAAGGGAACCTTTTAAAAAAGTCCGCCTTGTAACTTGCTTTTTGGATTTATGTTCTCCCATACCTACCTCCAAAATATTTTGCTAATAGAAATACTACATTATATTTTTTATTAAATCAAATGGTTTTTTATTTTATTCCATACAAGATAACTATGATTTTAAATATATATTAAATAAGATAATTTTAGTATAATTTACTTTGTTTTATTATATTAATAATATAAATAAGTTACACATATAGTAATTTTTTTCAATTTAGAAATTATATATAAAAAGATAAAAATAAATTTTTAATAAATTATCTGTCAGAAAAATTACTTATAAAATAGTATAATGTTTTATTTAGATTAAGTATTATGCATATTCCCAGTGTAATATACTGTAATAAATACACATATTTCATTTATTTACAATCATAACTACCCGTTAAACGGGTAGTTTGCTCTTTGGCTATAAGCCACTATCACCTGCAGCATCTAAAGGTGCTGACTTGTTCAAGTCACATCGCAGTTAATACTATTTTATCACTAACAGTGATATTATTTTACCAG
>CASEIN010000050.1 GCA_949287985.1 Mucispirillum schaedleri
CTGGTAAAATAATATCACTGTTAGTGATAAAATAGTATTAACTGCGATGTGACTTGAACAAGTCAGCACCTTTAGATGCTGCAGGTGATAGTGGCTTATAGCCAAAGAGCAAACTACCCGTTTAACGGGTAGTTATGATTGATAACATAAGCAGGGATATATAATTTGATAATGATACAATATATTAATTAAAAGTATAATAAAACCAGAGATTTATAAAAACTATGAGATAAGAAAAAATGAAACAGAACAAAAAGAATAGATTTGAAAAATGTAATATATAAGGATATAAAAAATCGGAAGAGAAGAAAGGCTTAAGAAGTATTTATACAAAGATGCTTATATAATTAAATAATATACTAGTTTTCTTCTTTATCTTTTATTCTAAAAATATCTAATTGGTTACCATTTTTATCATGCCAGTCTGTCCAGCCATTAATAGACTGGTTCATAATAACAGCACCAGCAAAACTTGGGGTACATTGCCCTAATTCAAAATCTTCTAATAGTTTGCCTTGGTCATTAAATTTTATATTTTCACGGGTCATTCTTGCTTTTTGGGAAACACCTTTATCTTCTTTTATGCCTATGATACTATCTTTTAAAATTGTCCATTTACCATTATCAACTTTAGCACTTACTTTAACAGTTCTATTATCAGATTTTTTTTGTTTTTCAAAATAATATGTATCATTAGGTATTAATTTACTTTCCACATTTTCTGTAGCATTTTCAAAAATTTCTTCTTTATTTTCATTTACTGGAAATATTACTTTACCATCAAAAGATGAAAGTAATTGGAGAACAATATCTTTATCTAATGCAAATAGTTCAGTATCACTAATTCTACTTTTACTAAAAATCTCATGGAGCATTTTTTCTTTATTTTTATATTCACTAACTTCTATTGCATATTCTCTTTTTAAGCCTGTAACATTACGATATCCGTTAGACTCTAAAAAACGCATTCTTTCATTATATTGCTCTGTTTTTGTCTGCCCTATTTTTACAAGCCCATTCACAGCAGTAGACATTATATAGATAATCCCTTTTTCTTCACTCATTTATAAACTCCAAAATATATTGCATTATATAAAATTTATAAAAAAGATACAAGGGAATAAAAGGAAATGAATATAATGGGGGGGAAAAGTATAAAGAAATGATTATGTGTAGAAATAAAAATATATATTTGAATATATAAGTCAATATAAACAAAAAAAATGTTTATATTGACTTATTTTGGCCGATATAATATAAAATAAGAATAAATAAGAAAAAAAGGTGATTTATGATAAAATCATTTACTATACAAAATTTTATGTCTATTCTAGACTTAACACTCGATTTTACATATGATGAAGGCAAGGCACCAAATGGTTATGAAGAAATGGAAACACTGCCTTTTTTAGAGATAAATAGAATAAAGAAAAAACCTATAAGAGTTGTGCCTTGTATGGCTATATATGGGGCAAATGCAGCAGGTAAATCAAATATTATATATGGATTATATACATTAAAAAAATTAATTTATAATGGTATAACTGGGTTATATAAACCTAATAAATTAAATAAAAAATATAATTCTACTACATTTAAGATAGATATTTTTATAGAAAATGAACAATATACGTATGAAATAGAATATAATGAAAAAGAGATATTAAAAGAAATATTAATTATTAATAAAAAAGAATTATTTAAAATAGAAAATAATGGGTTAAAGGTCAATAATATATCTACAAAAGTATATAATAAAGCAAAATTGCAGGAAATATATGAAGTAGAATGTTTTAATGCCGAAAAAATGCAGCATAAAACATTTTTAAATGTAATAGCTAAAAATTATACAGGGTTAAATAAATATATAAGTAATTTTGCATTATATATGAATTTAAAAATGCAGGCAATGGGAAATACTGATTATCCAATAAGTGCAGGTTTAAGTATATTAGAAAAATATTGTGGAAAAGAAAAACAGCAGTCATTTAATGAAATAGTAGATATACTAAAAAAGTTTGATTTTGATATTATAAATATGAAATATGAAGAAGAATACATTACTAACAATATAAAAGAAGGTATATCTAAAGAAAATACGATAGATGACTTGTATGTATTTGATAATAAATTATATAAACAAAAAATATTTTCATACCACAAAGATATTAATAATAATGAAGTAGAGTTTGATTTTAAAGAAGAAGAATCTCTTGGCACAAAAGTATTAGCTGGTTTATTAGGGCCAATACTTGCCACACTGCATTTAGGCTCTATTTTATGTATAGATGAATTAGAACGCTCTATACACCCACTGGTATTAAGGGAAATTATTAAGATGTTTAAAAGTAAAAGGTATAATAAAAATAATGCACAGCTTATTTTTACAGCCCATAATACAGATATACTAGATGATGAAGTATTAAGAGTATCAGAAATAGCATTTGCAAGTAAAAATATTAGCAGTGGCACAGTTATACGCAGGGCATCATCATTTAAGGGCTTAAGAAATGTAAATAATTTTAGAAAAAAATATTTGAATGGTGAATTTTCTGCTATTCCATACCCATATATATAGGTGAAGTATGGAAGAAAAATATAATACAAATAAAATATATATAATATTATGTGAAGGTAGTTCTGAAAGGGCATATATTCAGATTATAAATAGGTTTTTCAAAGAAAATGAAATAAATATAAATTTTGTAGCAAAAGAAATAGGCACAGGTCATTTTCATCAGGTGGAAAAAGCATATAAAAAAGCATGTAAAGAAAATAAAAACAAAGAAATAATTATATGGGTAGATGAAGATATTTATAAAAGAGATGATAAAGGTAATGGCACAAGCTACTTAAATAAAAAGCAAAATATTCCAGATTTTATATTTACAAAATATAATTTTGAAGATTTTTTAGTAATGCATTTAGATGATGATGTAATAGATAAATGGCATCAGGTGCTAAATACAAAAGGTCATTTTAATATGCCTTTAAAATCAAGTGAATATATACCACTAATTAAGGAAAATATAGCATTATTTCAAGACTATGAAAAAGGCGATATTCCCTTTGAAATCACTTTTGAAAAAATAAAGCAGGCATATAATACACACCAAAAGCAAAATATAAATTTTAAATGTGATATGCTAAAATATATAAGTAAAAATTTAGGGTTTTAGTACTATTTTTCGAGCCTGTGAAAAAAAGTCTGTAAATAGTGGCAACTTAAGTTTTCTATGATATACTAAAAAAATATGAAAGGAGCTTAAGTATGGCACGAAGAAAGAAACCAGTACACAAAGTAGTAATGACGGAGGGTAAGCGTCAAATAATAGCGAATTTATTATCAGAATATGATATTAA
>CASEIN010000051.1 GCA_949287985.1 Mucispirillum schaedleri
AATTTAAAATAGAACTTGATAAATATATAAATTATTATAATAATGATAGAATTAAATACAGATTAAATGGCTTGAGTCCTGTAAAATACAGAACTCAAACCGTATAATTTTAAATCTGTCCAAAAATTTGGGTTCGCCTCATAAAGCAGGGCTTTTTTGTATATTTTTATATAAATATGTAATTAAGTTATTTATATCTTCCTGCCACGCTTTTACCTTCCCATTTTTTCACGCCGCAAAACTCAAATATGGGTAAGATTGTTATATTATCCCTTCGTCTCCAAATTCCATAATCACTCCGTGTTTTTTACTCCATATGAAATTTGAACTCGCATTGCTAATAAATACCATTAGCATGCTCAGACATAAATTCCATAACCATTACATAAAAAACACTGCATATGAAATAAGTCGCTCAGTGATAATATAACATCGGCAGCCAAATAATGAATTATAAATTATTAATATATATAATATCATGATTATTACTTATATAATAATCATTTACCTAATTCATATTTTGGTATATTTCGCTTCGCTCAATATTGCTTATTGGAAATAATTAAGATATGTAAAATTAATTGAATAATTATAGTATTATTTCCATATTTTTTACATTGGTTATTTTGCACTATAAATGCCACTAAATCATATATGAAATTATTTTTTTGGAATAATGTTCCAGTTGCAAAAGTATTATAACAGCAGGCTAAAAATCATATAAATATAATTTTTAGCCCCATATTATACTATTATATCATATCTATTAATCTTTTTGCATGAAGTTTTGCTTTTTCTTTTATTTCTGCTATTTTTTCTTCACTTATCCTTGTTTGGTAAGAAACGCCGTAGGTAGCAGTATACCCTTTAAATTCCATACCAGTAAAGCCACATATAGTTTTTAAAGGTATTAGAAAATCATCTAATTTACTTTCATTATTATTTTTCTTTAATATTTCTTCATCTGCACCTGTTGTTACTGATGCTATTAATTTTTTACCCTTTAATTTATCCCCAGTGCTTCCGTGAGAAAAACCATGGGTAAAAACTTCCTCAAAATACTTATGCATTAATGACGGCATAGAAAACCAAAAAAGTGGAAATACTAGCATAATAATATCTGCTTTTACTAGTTTTTCCTGCTCTATTTCTTTATTAATTTTAAAATCCTTATATAACTTATCTAAATATCTTATTTCCTTGTTTTTTAAATTTTTTTCTAATTCATCTAATATTGCTTTATTTGCAACAGAATCCTCTAAATCAGTATGCCCTGAAATCACTAAAATATTTTCCATAAAATCACCTTTTCTTAATTTAATCTTTCTTTTCTTCTTTCTCTGCTTGTTTTCTTAAAGCAAAATAGTCTGTATTATCATTTTTAACATAATCTATTAGCTGCAAACAAATCCAAGCATCTGTCGCTGCATACTCTAACTGCCGTTCTGTTAAATGGCTGTGCGCCCAGTTAGTTTTTTGTGCACTTTTAACAAGCTTTCTGCCTAAATATCTAGCTGTTAATGCCCTTGCCCCTGACTGAATAAGTCCTTTTTTCTTCATCTCAGCTGATAAATCATAAAATGATGACTGCTTAAACCTGTAAAGCTCATTAAGCCTGCGAATATCATCCTGCACACCAACACCAACTTTTATAATATCTGGGTTTGATAAAAGCTCTACTAATCTGCCAGCAAAAGGCACAAACCTAAGCTGAAAAATAAACGCCTCATCATTAGTTGCAAGCTGAATAATAGATACAGGAAATTTTTGACCCTTAAAAAAGGCAGGGCGAGACTCAGTGTCAAAGCCTATAACTTTCTGCTTAAATAATACATCAAGAGCCTGCTCTGACTTTGCTATACTATCAACTACTGTAATGGTACCCTGAAAAGATATGGGCTCCATTTGGTTTATATCCTCTGAAGAGATTTTTAAATCCCTTATAGGAAAATTACTATCATATACTATGACATCACCTATTAAAATATATTATTTATTATTTGTGCTGCTTATTAAAATACTCTAATAATGAAATAATATTTTCTTTAGGTGTTTCTTTCCTGACTGCTTGAATATTCTCATCTTTAATAGCTTCATAGACTTCCTTTCTATGAACTACCACGTCTTTTGGTGCTTCAATACCAAGTTTGATAGATTTACCCGTAATCTCTATCACCCGTACTTCAATATTATCACCAATCATTATGCTTTCGTTGCTTTTTCTTGAGAGTACTAACATATTACTTACTCTCAAACAATGGCGTTTTTATCATCAGAGTATCATCATCTAAAATAATCTGCTTCGCCAGTTTTTTTTCAAAATTAACTACTAATGGTGCTCGCAGGTTTGCAGTAGATAATTTTGGGTCAGTAGGAACAACAACTATAGAAAATATCTTCATTTCCTTTTCATCACTTACTGCTAATACTTTTAATTCTCTTTTTGGGATAGACGGGTTATAATCCTTAAAGAAAGTATTAGTCTCAATAAGTATGAAGCAAATATCAGTATCCTCCACAGACTGAAACCATAAAAACGGATATGAGTTATCATCAGAAATCAGTAAAAAATCCTGCAAATCTGGAAAACCAAGAAGTGGTGCACTTAAAGTGATGACATCATCTTCTTTAAACTCAATCTCCCCTAGTTTTGATGAATTAATCTTCATAAACCCTTTGCCACCTTTATTTTCAGTCTGTTTAGAAGCTGTATTCTCCATATCTTATCCTACTATACACTATTTATCCAAGAAAATCTAGTATAGAAATGCTAACCATTCCATTTACTAATTTCATAGCTGACTGATATGCTGTTAATGACAGCTCTACATCTGCATTTAATTTCACTAAATCAGTAGCTGTAGCACCAAGATAGCCTGCTTTTATTTCCTCATTATTTGTAATAACTGTCTCTTGAAATTTAATAACAGATTCTACACGCTGCCCTCTTGTTCCAATAATTGTTCCAGCCTGCAGCACTTGGTTTACTGCTGCATCTAAAGTATCAATTTCATTTTCTATACCACTGCCTACTGCTGCTGTAAAACTATCTGTTGCATTAAGCGAGCCTGCATCAAAACCTAAATGAAGTCCGTCTGAAACAAATGTGCTTTTATTGGCAGTATCAAGCGTTACATTTTGCACTAAGCCGCCATCTGCATTTGTTACTTTAATATCTACACTATCACCAGTTTTTGGAAAACCAAGTGTGCCTGCATAATCACCCTCTGCTACAATAGAAGAATAAACATCACTTGTTTTAGTAAATGCAAGCTCACCATTGCTATTAACTACCGCTTTCATATTTGCTTCTAAAATACCTTGAGCCTGTAATTGTGCATTTATATCATCTGCCATTTCCTGAACTGATGTATATGCTTTCTTATCAAGCATTACTTTTACTTCTTTTTGTGTGCCAGGGTTTACGCCCTCTACATATTTTAATGTTAATGTCCTTGCTGCCTCATCTAGCTCACTAAGGTCTGTTTTTGGAGTCTGCACACCTGATACTGTTAATTCTGCAATACGCTCTGTTACTGGATCATGAGTAAGCCCAATATTTAATGGATTATCTGCTCCTGCTGGAACTGTTACTTCCACAGGCACATCAGTATTAGCTGTTTTAAACTGAATTGAGCCATCTGCTGCAATATCTGCTTTTATCCTACCGTTTGTGCCTGTTGCCGCATCATTTAAAGCAGCATTAATTTGAGCAAGTAAATCACTTTTACTTATTGGATCAGTTGCTGGTGTTATTGTTATTTCTTTGTAACCTGCACCTGCTGGGTCTAGTGGGTCAGCCACACGGAAAGTAAAATTACCACCCGGAAAATCATCTGCTGCAGTATATTCATCTTTTAATGCACCATTTGCTACAGTATCAAAACCCATAATATATGATGCTAAAGCTCTCTCTTGAGTGCTTACTGCAGTATTGGCAAAATTTGCAACCCTTGTTCCACTGCCAGACTGTATTTCTATTGCTCCATCTTTATTGGAAAACTTAATACCTGCATCTACAAATGCTTTATTATTATTTAATTCTTTTAAAATATATTCCTGAGCTGAAGCTGCATCTGTTATTGGTGGATTTGCCTTAGATAAATCTATCTCCACATTTACTCTCTGTTGTTTACCTGTTTTATTATCATAAATATCAACACCAAACATTAATGGAGTATTTGCAATACTTGCATTTAATACTGCATCGTATTTTATTGTGCCAGATGTTGTTTTATACTCATTTTGCAGGTAGAAATCTGTTTTATCATTTTTAGATAGTATTTCATACTTCCAATTGTCATTAAAATTACCTTGAAATACACCATCTAAAAACGGTTTTGCAGTAGAGTTTAAATCTGTAGCTCGCCAAGCTGAAGGCTCACCAAAACCATTTTTAGTAATATTATGCTCTAAAGCGTGCATTAAGTTTTCTAATGCTCTGAAAATATTTACGTTTTTACCAGTTTCTGTTATATTTACATCACCAAAAGAAAGCCCCGGCTCCGCTTTTAAGTCTACTTGAAAAGTAGTTGTTGCTTCCCTTTTAGTTGGGTCTAATGGGTTTGGTATTTCCATATCATCTGGAGTAATAGTTACACCGTTTGGAAGCTGAATAGGGCCTCCTTTATAGTCTGTTGTTACTTCATCATATATTTTATTACCATTTTTATCTAGTATGGTAATAGATACATTTCTTTGGTCGTTTGTCCCTAATGTTGTTGTAACAGATACTTTCCATGTATCATCTCTTTTACCAGTATATGCTCCGCCTACAATTGTTACCTGGTCGTTAGCATGAGTTATACCTTGGTTTTGTGCGTTTGTTCTAAAAGAAAGTTTGCTTTCACCACTTCTTAAATCCGCAATAGTTAATTTACCATCTACAATAGATACATCTACTGTTTGACCATATAACTCTTTTATGAAATCAACGTAATCACCTAATGTTTTTTCTTCTGCTGCATTTAAACCACTTCTATCAAGTTTAGCAGTTTTCATGTCAGATGTTGGTGGTATTGTATTTCTATCATATGCTGTTGTAGTTAATGTTGCATCTCTGCTTGAATTGTAGTTTTGCAGAGAAAATGTTATATCATAGTTGCCTAAATTTGCTGGGTCATTTGGGTTTAAATCAAGGCTTACACTAACACCAAAATCAAAACCTGCGTTTCTTAAAGCCTCATCAAATGCAAATTCTATATCTTTTTTAGTAGGTGTTGTAGTTGATACATCAAAATTATATGTACCATCACCATTATCTACCACATTTGTAACAGCAGCCTCACCACCTAAACCATATTCTCTTAATTTCTCATTTAAAAAATCCTGTGGAGTAGTCCCTGCTGCAATTGCACCATCAAATTCTGTTGCAGGTATTTTTATTGTTTTTCCTGCAATTTGTAGTTCTATATCGTTTGGTTGATTATTAGCATCTACTCCACCTAATATTTGGTTTGTTATATTAGTTGTTGTAGTTTGAGTAGCTGGTTTATTTACAGTTATCTCTTTACCGTTTACAAAAAATGTATATGTTGTACCTGTTAAGTCAAAATTTTCATGGGTTGTTTCAATTTGCTCTATATTATCTTTATGAAAATCATAACCAACTTCAAATATAGTGTCTTTTCCTTCTGCTGCAACTGTTGCACCTTTAAAGCCAAGTAAACTTTGGTCTGTACCTGTTACTGCAATACGTACATTATCACCTGCTTTCAAACTTACAAAACTAAGCCTGTCACCATCAGCAGATATTTTAAGTTGAGAAGATAAGTCTACTTTATATTTATTTTTCTCATCCTGAGTTGTACCGCCTACATATTTTCCTGAATTAACCTGTGTATTAATTGTATTTTGATAATCATCAATTGATACATTTTCCACATCACCAAGCCCGTTTAATGCACCAATATATTCTGCATTTTTAAGCTCGTTATTAATTGCACCTGCTAATTCTTCTGTTGTATTGTATGCTTTTTGTGGCACTACTACTTTATAAAGTTTATCACCATAAGTGATAGTTAATGTTCTTTCTTTCTCTGATGCATTAGCTAAATCTAAACTTGGGTTGCTGTTTGATACTAAACTTGCAGTACCTACCTTATTACCATTATGGTCTGTTCCTGCTATAGTTATAGAATCACCTATACTTATATTAGTACCGTCTAAACTTGAAAATAAACTGTTTATTGTTGCAGGAAGCCCATTTACTTTATTAAAAGCTGAACCTTGAAGTATTAAACTTGATTGGGTAAAAATACTGCTTCCCGGCATATTTACAGCTATATCTTGATTGTATCCTATTTGAGTAAAGATTGACCCATTATCACCAAGATATGTGATTTCTGAGCCTGATTTATAATCAAACTCCATAACAATACTTGTTGGGTTTTCTAAATCATCTGGCATTTTAAATGATATACCACGGCCAGTATTAATAACTTTCCCCGGCTCATATTCAAAAGATAATGATACATTTGACTTATTACCATTACCACCTGATTCATCTGAACCGTTAGAATCCATTATCATTACATTGCCTTTTTCATCATAAAGCTGTAATTTTGCTATTCCGTCTACTACTGTTACTTTCGCTGTATATCTACCAGATTTTAATTCTGTCATGTCACTAAATACATCTTTAGTTATTGCATCACCTGAAACATTTTCACCATTCTGGTTTTTTGTAATAACATTTGATACAGTATTTGTTCCACCTGAAAAAGGCGGTGTTCCTGTTTGAAATCCACCAAAAATATATCTGCCATTATAGCTTGCATTTGCAATATCCATAATTTGCTGGTAAAGACTTAACACATCTTGGGCTAAAGCTTTCCTGCTTTCTTCATCATAAGAATCTGATGCACCTGCAATAGCATAATCATCACGAGCTTTTTTTAATGCTTCAATAAGCTCCTGCAGCTCTGCATCAGTATTATTTAACCAGTTTGAAGCACTATTAGCATTTTCACTAAACTGGGTAAGTTCATCAATCATATTCTGAACGTTGTATGCTCCCACATACTTACTTGTATCTTCCCATGGTTTAATTAAATTTTTCTGTGCACTTGCTTTTTTTACTGCCTCAGTGTAATTTGAAAGGCTTGTAGAAAGCATATTTTGCATCTGCATTGCACGCATATTAAATGTAACTCTCATAATAATGCTCCATAATTATTTTTGGCGATATTGTTCCTGCTAATTATATAGCAAATTATCTGCCAACTGAACCAAGCCCGTTTATTAATGTATTTAACATCTCATCTACCACATTAATATACCTTGAGTTTGCTTCATACATTCTTTGATAAAGCACCAAGTTTACCTGCTCATCTTCTTCTGATACACCACGAATAGACATAAGCTGTGTATTTAATTCAGTATATGCCATATTTGTTGTTGCTTTATATGTTTCTGCTTGAGATTTTGCACTGCTCATTTCACCAATAAAATATCCATAGAATGCAGAAAAAGTAACGTTTCCTTTTACTGTTGAAAATGATGTAGTCTGCAATTTTGATATTTTTAATGCATTTGTATTATCACCTTCTGCACCATATTCTGAAGCTGCAATTAATCTTGGATTTTCTTTAATAGATGCATTTAATTCCATATCTTGAGCAGAACTTCCTGAAAAGAATGAGTTCATACCTGTTGCCAGTAAGAAATCTGATGTATCATTTGCAAAGGAAATATATGAGCCAGCTGCTGCCTTAATAGTCACTGTATTATCAATATTTAATGATGCTGATACTAAATTACCAGCTTCCTGATTAATTCTTGCAAGCACTGTTTTTAAAGTATCATTTTCATCTATTTGTATTACTATTTTTCTATCATCATATATTTCGTTGCCTTCATCGTCCTGCTTACCTGTCGGAGTAGATACATTTATTTCAAATGAACCACTTTTTACAGTATAAGGAAGTCCACCCTCTGGGCTGCTTAAAGCATATTCTGGGTTTATAACTTGTGTTTTACCAGTATATTCTGAAGCTCTATCAAGCCCCATACCTGTTGCGTGAATTCTGTTTGTTTCTTCTATCATTTTTTTAGCCAAAGAGTCTAAATCAGACTGATATTGCTTTAATTCATTATCACGAACTTGAAGCTGAGCTGCAATAGTTCCGTTTTTCATAAATGATGTCATATCAATTGGTTTAGAGTTTGGATTATCTGTTTTCCACATTACTTTTAAATGGTTGTTATTATTTGGATCTTTTTCAGTTAAAAGTAAGTGTGCAGTGCCGCCATCAACTAATGTTTGGCCTTTCATAGATACATACATTGAGCCGTCTTCTCTTAAATATGTTGTAACTTCAGTTTTTGTTGCTAAATCATCAATTAAGCCATCACGCATATCCCTTAATTCGTTTGCTGGCTGCCCTAATGCTTCTGCTGCTACAATCTCTTTATTAAGTTTTGCTATTTGCTGAGTGATTTCATTAACAGCATCTACTTCCTGCTGAATAATAGTATCACACTGTTTTCTAGCATCTTCTAAATATTTATAGCCTTCTTGAATTTTTGATGCTAAAGTATCAGCAGCCTCCACTAGCACTGTTCTTTTTGTTAAAGATTCAGAAGTATCATCAGGTGCTGAGTTACTTAAATCCTGCCATGCGTTAAAGTAATCTTTTAAAGCATCCCCTAACCCTGAGCCTGATTCAAGTTCATTAAAGTAAAGCATAGCACTTTGAAGTGTGGAACTTGTGGATGTATAATACTGTAATGCAGAATTAGTTGTGCGAACTGAAGAAGCAAGTAAATCATCATACACCCTTCTAACACCTGCCACATCAACACCTTTACCTATCGCACCATTATATGTGTACTGAGGTTTTTTTGTTACAAGCTCCACAGTCTGTCTGGAATAATTTTCCGTTTTCATATTTGCCATATTGTTACCAGTAACTGATATACCAGTTTGAGCTGCATTCAATCCTGATACACCAGTCCATATCATACCAAATAAATTACTCATATTGCACCTCCCTTAGCCTATTACCTGTAAGGAAGATGGGATAGATGAAGTGTTTGATTGCTCCATACCATACTTGTTAGATGGCAGATAACCCATACGCACTTTTACATCGTTCATAATTTTAAGGTTAGTACTATAAAGAACTTTTAAGGAAACAGTAATTTGAGATATTTCTGAAACTAATATTAAAAGATTATCACGCAGAGATATAAGCTCTTCACGCACTTCTTCATCATCACACACTTCAATAATAGCAGAAACAGTATCTTCTGATAAACCATACTCCTGCATTATACGCATAGATAATGTTTTACGTGCTTCTTCAAGCAGTTTTTCTTTTTTTACAAGCTGTTCTTTATGTTTGTTAAGCTCAAACACAGCCTTAGTATTCCAGCTTGTAACTGCCGTTTTTTCCTCTGCTAATGTGTCCCTAACATCTGTATAGTGGGCTACTTGTGATTTAAGTATTTCCACTAAATTAATAAAAGAATTGTGTTCCATATATATCCCCCTTAAAAGGCTAAGCTGCTTTTTTGGGATAAGTTATATGGAAATTTACCTAAATTCTTACTTTACCGCTAAATTAAAAAGTATTGTCTAATGCAGTATTAACTATTTTAGCAGCCACATCTCTAGCTGATACATTGTAAGTGCCGTTTGCAATACGTTCTTTTAAGTCAGCTATTTTATCAGCCCTAACTTCTGGCATACTTTTTAAAGTGCGTGTCATTTCAGAAACATCTTTACCTTTTTCTGAAATTGTGACATTATCACTTTCTACAGTTGATGCTTGTTGCTGCTCAGCAGAAACTTTTTCCACATTTTTTGCGCGGGAAGTTTGTTCAAGAGTGTCCATTCCACTCATCATGTTGCTATTAATTCTCATAGTATCCTCCAATGCTCATCTTCCCTATCGGACTTACCTAAAAAAACTTTAGCATTTTTTTAAAAAAATTTAAATATTTTTTTTGCTAAATATTTTTTTAATTCCTTTTCGCTCCTGCTGATATTTAGGTAAATTTGCCTAACTTATCCGTAAACAAATTTTTTCATAAATTTATAAGCAATTATTATGCCAAAATTAATGTGTTTTAAATTAGAAAAGGGAAGCAAATGCTTCCCCTCTCTAATTAAAGTGTGTGAATTTATTGTGAAGTGATAGAATTTATTGCACTAAATCTAAATTTTCTGAAGATATGCTTTCCTGTCTTTTTTGCTGGATAGCGTATGGATTTAATTCTCTGTGGAAAATTTTTCCCTCATCTCTATACTGCGGCATAGTCTGTTTTAAGTGCTGGTATAATGTTTCACCTAAACCAGAATCTGGTCTTTTTGCTAAAATATCTACATACTGCTGGTCTAACATTTCTGTAAATATTTTTTCACCGTTGCTTTTTTTAATCAATGATGATTCCATGCTTGCTTTACGCATTGTTTTCATCATCATATCCATAAACATACCTTCAAATGCTGCACAAGCTTCTCTTAATTCTTTATCACGTTTAGCTTTTGCTTCTTCCTGTGTCATTTCTGTGTTTACGTTCATTTTAGCTAGTTCTATCATTACATCAGCTCCAGTTCTGCGTGCAGGGCACCTGCTGCTTTTATTGCCTGCAAGATTGATATTAAATCCCTTGGTGTTACACCTATTGCATTTAATGCTTTTACTAAGTCTGATATTGTAACACCCTCTGGCACTACCATAAGGTTAGTTTGCTCTTCTGCCACAGTTATTTCAGGGTTATTTGTTACTACTGTTTCCCCATCACTAAATGGTGCTGGCTGACTAACATCTACTTGGTTTGTTATAGTGATAGTTAAGTTGCCGTGTGCTACTGCCACCGTGCTTATTCTTACATCTGAACCCATAACAATTGTACCAGTTCTTTCATCCACTACTACCCTTGCAAATGTTTCTGGCTGAATTTCTATATTTAAAAGACTGCTTAAAAAGTCATAATAGTTATTTTTAAATTCACCCGGAATATCTACTCTAATACTGGTAGGTGAAGTTATAGTAGCAATTGGTGTGCCAATAAAACTATTAATTGCTGATTTTGCTTGAACTATATCTGCTACGCCTAATGAATTAAATGATAAATCAAAATAATTACCGTCTAATGCAAATGGTATTTCTTTTTCAACTGTTGCCCCGTTAGGTATTACACCTACTGTTGGGTGGTTTTTTGTAACGTTAGCTCCACCTGCATTCACATTCATACCACCAACTGATAATGGACCTTGTGCTACAGCGTACACTTGACCGTTTGCACCAGTTAATGGAGTTAAAAGTAATGTACCACCTTCTAAACTTTTTGCGTCCCCTACAGATGATACTGTTACATCTATTTTATTACCAGCTTTTGCAAATGCTGGAAGCTTTGCTGTTACCATTACAGCTGCCACGTTTTTTACTTTTACATCACCTTGTGGAACAGTTATACCCATTCTATCAAGCATATTTACAAGTGATTGTACTGTAAATTCTGTCTGCTGTTTATCCCCTGAACCATTTAAGCCCACAACTAAACCATAGCCAAAAAGCTGGTTTTCCCTAATACCTTGAACGTCTGCTAAGTCACGGATTTTAACAGCTGCATTTGCATTTACTGCTGTTAATAAAACCATAACCGCCATTACAGTTAAAATTAACTTTTTCATATCCTTCTTCTCCACAATAATTATTCACAACTTCATACTAGCAAACTGTATGCCAAATTTGTTTTACCATTCTTATTTTTTCTATATTGCATTTTATATGCCAAAACTTTATACTATACTTACTAATATATAAAAGGGAGTGTTTAATGACTAGGTTTATTTTATCCTTTTTCATATTTTTATTGTCTTTTAACTTTTTATATGCTGAAGATTCTGTTGAATCACTCATAGAGAAATATAAAAAGGAATATAAAAATAATACTATTAAATTTGTAGATAAAAATTTTAATATTAACTCAAAACAGTATGTTGCTATTTATATTTCAAGATATAATAATGTACCATATAAAGATGGTGAATCATATATTAACAATATGAATTACACTGCATATATATGTGACTCTAACAATACTACACTTTCTAAATGTAAAAAATTAAACTTATACGAGTTAGGCTCTTTTGGAGGACCATATAATATTTCTGTATCAGGGCGTTATATTACCTTTGAATCTGGTGATTATTTTCTTACTTTAAAAGAAAAAAATAGTGAATTTTATTTGCATAAGCTTACTCGTTTAATGACTGGTGAAGATGGGAATGATTATGGTGAACTGCTTTCCACTGAAGATGTATCAAAAAGCTTTAAAATCAAAATGGAAGATATTACTATTGCAGATTTAATACCTTCAAGGATGCCTACAACTCTTATAAATAAATATCCTTCTTTAAAAGATAGTATTTCTCGTGCTGTTTCTGGCTTTGAAGGTGATAATTTGAATGAAACAATTACCGAATTTAAAATTGGTAATAAAGCTTTTACTGCCATAGCATTAACTTCAAGTTACAGCGATACTCAGCTACTAAGCAGCACATCTTCGTGGTGTATATCTGCTGGCAGTATAGCATTTATATGCGACGGCACAGGTAAAAATATATCTAACTGTAGAAAAGGTGGGTTTAATACAGGCTCTACTTGTGGAAGTGCATCTATTGTTACAAAAGATGGATATATTACATTTGAAACGCAAGGGCAAAATAGGCATGGTATAGAAACTTATAACTATACCACATACAGATACATTAATGGAGATTTTTATCTGCATAAAAATTCAACAGTAGAACATGATGTGGAAGATGAACAAACTAACGGAGAAACTACAGTTCATTATAACGCAAAAGGTAAATATGATACTTTATTTGCTAATTAGTAAAAAAGTAAATTTATAGAATATTTTTCCTATTATATAATAAAGGCAGTTTTTATTAACTGCCTACAAAATCTACAAACTGGCAGGGTTTTCCTTTTTCTTCTATTAATACGCCTTGCTCCTTTTTATATTTCATTAAGTTATTATTTAGTGGCAGCACTAATATACCGCCTTCTTTTAACTGCTCTACTAAGCTTTGTGGAAGTTTTTTTGCCCCTGCTGATGCTATTATTTTATCATACGGTGCATAATCTTTCCAACCTTTGCCACCATCATCTACCTTTAAGCTTACATTTGTAATACGCAGTGATTTTATAGTGGTGCGTGCTTTTTCCATTAGTTTTGGCAAAAGCTCTATGGCATATACATGATTTGTAAGGCGGGATAATAAAGCTGTAACAAATCCACTGCCTGAACCTATTTCTAATATATTATCACTTTTTTTAAGCTCTAACATTTTAAGCATTGTGGCAACTGTTGTTACTTGAGAGATAGTCTGCCCCATACCAATAGGCAGTGCCTTATCTTCATATGCTTTTTGCTTCATACCCTCATCTACAAATAATGCTCTTGGTATATCTGTAAAAGCCTGTAATATATCTTTATCATTATCACAGGCTGGGGCAACTATATCTTCTAAAAAATGTTTTGGAGTTTTTATAATCATTGTAATACTTGCGTTCCTATACCAGAATCTGTAAATATTTCAAGTAAAATAGAATGCTTTATTCTTCCATCTATTATGTGAGCTTTACTTACTCCATTTTTAACTGCTTCCACAGCACAATCAATTTTTGGTATCATACCACCTGTTAATGTGCCGTCTTTTTTCATGCCTTCTGCATCTTCTGGGTGGATTGTAGATATTCTTTTGCCTTCTTTATCTTTTACGCCATCCACATCTGTTAAAAGCATTAGTTTTTCTGCTTTTAATGCTGAAGCGATGCTGCCTGCTGCTAAATCTGCATTAATATTATATGGCTCATAATTTTCACTTATTCCAACAGGTGCTATAACTGGAATAAAACTTCCCATTACATTTTCTATGATTTTTGTATTAACTGATTCTACTTCGCCAACTAAACCAATATCAATACGCTGTAACACGCCTTTTTCATCGGCTGCATCTACATATAATTTTTTTGCTTTTATTAAGTTGCCGTCCCTGCCAGAAAAACCAACAGCACTGCCACCTGCTTTATTTATAAGGCTTACAATTTCTTTATTTATTTTACCAGCTAAAGTCATCTCTACTATTTCCATACTAGCAGCATCTGTTACACGCATACCTGAAATAAATTCACTTTGGATATCAAGACGTTTTAAAAAAGAACCAATCTGTGGTCCACCACCATGAACTATTACAGGGTTTATACCAACATATTTTAAAAGGGTAATATCTTGAGCAAAACTGTATTTTAATTCATCGTTTTCCATAGCATGCCCACCGTATTTTATTACAAATGTTTTGCCAGCAAATTTTTTAATATAAGGTAGTGATTCTATTAATATTGACGCCTTTTCTATTACATCTTTCATGTTTATATCCTTAAATTTATTTATATCTTACAACAAATGCACCACTATACTCACTTAATTCTGAAGTGATTGCATTTTCTGCCTGCTCTTTTGATGAATAGCCTGTTACCCACACTCTATTCCATTCTGTGCCTTTTGCATAACCTTTTGACATAACTGCACGGCTGCCAAATTTTTCAGCTAATCTTTTTGCATTATCTTCCACTGAAAATGCACCTATTTGAACTGCAAAATTACCACTATCTATATTTACAGTTTCACCATGGCTTACATAACAATCTGGATCTTCAGATAAAACTGATACTCTCACTTTCGCTGTGCCCTTATCTATCATACCAAGCCTTCTTGCACCTACTTCTGTTAAATCTATTATTCTGCCCTTTGAGTATGGGCCTCTGTCATTTACCCTTACTATAATGCTTTTTCCATTTTCTAAATTTTCTACCTTTACTAATGTTGGAAGTGGCAGTGTTTTATGGGCTGCTGTCATAGCTTTTTGGTTATATCTTTCACCGTTTGCTGTTAATTTACCATGAAAGCCAGGACCATACCATGAAGCAATACCTACTTCACTATACCCATCAGCACTTTCCATTGGGTAATATGTTATACCATTGATTTTATAAGGTTTACCTATTTTTTTAGGACCAGGGGCAGCTACTGCTTTACATTTTCCTGTGGATTTTACTGCTTCATCTACTTCTACAGGCGCCTCTTGAAAAAAACCATCATCAGAATATGATTTACCACTATCACTTACATTATTATTTGCATAAGATACTGGCTCTTGAGCATATTCATCTGCACTATATGTTTCATATTCTTCTGTTTTTTCTGCTGGTTTATAACTTGATGTTGCTGCACTTGGAAAGTAGTCTTCATATCGTTTAACTTCAACTTCTGAAAAAGCACTACAGCCCTGCATTACTATTATTACCGCTGCTGCACTTATTAAATATTTTTGTTTCATTATATCTTTATACCTTAATTATTTATATTATTCTGCATTTAAAATTTCTGCTTTAAAAGATGTATTATCAACTACAAGCTCTGCATATGTGCCGTATTTTAAACTTCTATTTAATGATGTAGAGCCAGGATTTAAAAACCACACACCTTCTATCTCTTCATTTACAGGCACATGAGTATGGCCAAAAACTATTATGGCAGGGTCTTCCTCACTAAAAGTGTAATAAAGCCTGTCTATTACATTATTATAGTTACCTGTGCCATGGTTTATACCTATTTTTATACCTTCTACATCTATAATTAACTGTAAAGGCAGTTTAGAACCAATATCACAATTACCTTTTACTGCATATAAACACTTGCAGATATCTTCTAACTCGTCTATAAAGTTAAGAGTATCAGCATCGCCAGCATGGATAACTATATCTGCTTTCTTAATCTTATTAAAAAGATTATCTGAAAGCTTTTCTACGCTTGATGTGTGTGTGTCTGATATTATTATTATATTAGTCATTTTCTAATATATAACGGGAGCCATAAAAATGTCAATAATTTCAAAAGAGATTTTTAAAAAAAATATTCCCTTTATTAATATCTTAGAAGATATTCAGAAAGAATATAACTGCAAAATTTATTTTGTTGGTGGCTGCCTGAGAGATATTTTATTAAATAAAAATATTTCTGATATTGATATGACAGCAGAAAATATTTATTATATTAAGTTTGCAAAAATTTTTGGTAAAAAAATAAAATCATTTCCTATATCTTTTAAAGATAATATGCGTATTATGAAAAATAATTTAGTCATAGATATTTCTAAACTTAGGGGCAAAAATATATATGAAGATGTTTTAAAAAGAGATTTTACTATTAATAACCTTGCATGCTCTTTAGATGGTGAGATAATTGGCGATATATCTGATATTAATAATAAAATAATTAAAATAGTAACAGATAATTCTTTTATTGATGACCCACTTCGTATTATACGTGCCTTTCGTTTTGCTTCTACTTTAGGGTTTATAATTGATGATGATACCATTAATAATGCCTGTATTAATAAAGAACTTATTAAATCATCTGCAAAAGAAAGAATATTAGAAGAATTTAGAAAAATGTTCAATGGGGAAAATCTTTCCTATGCTCTTAATTTACTTGAAAAGTATAATATTTTATCTCCACTTCTAAATTACAGCCTTACTAATAATCAAAAACTTATTAATGCAAAAACAAAAACATCAGAGTTTCATCTGCTTTTATATATTTGGACTAAAGATATGGATTTTATTAATAACCTTAACTTACAGGTTCAGGAATTAAAAAATATAAACTTTTATTCTAAAATTGATTATGAAGATTTAAAAAAATATAATCCAAGAGAGCTTGCTTTTTTTGCTTTTAAAAATGCAAAGCTTATAGAAAAAATTTCTTTATTTATAGAATTTAATTTTAATGATGGTTTACTTTCTAATAATTTAATAAAAGCATATAAATCACTTGATTTTTCTAAAACTAAAGCTGTAAATGGAGCTCTTCTTCAAAAATTAGGCTTTAAACCTTCCCCAATATTTACTACAATACTAGAAGAAACTTCTTTTTTACTTGCAATTAATGAGCTTACAAGTAATAATATAGAAGATTATATTATAAAAAAATGGGGAATATATGAAATTCATTAGGTATAAAATTGATAAAACAGAATACCGTGGCATACTAGATGGTGATAAAATTAAGCGTATTAACGGCACTATCTTCCATGACTATTCACTTACTACTGATATAATTCCCTTATCTGAAGTTACTATACTTCCACCTGTTCTTCCTTCAAAAATTATAGGCTTTCGGAAAAACTATAATGGTTCAAGGCAGGAAATTAGCCCACAGGTATTTTTTAAACCACCTACAACTATTATTGGTACAAATGATAATATTATTTTACCAAACGGGGTGGAAGATGTTAGAATTGAAGGCGAAATGGCTGTGATAATTGGTAAAAAATGCAAAAATATACCTGAAAGCCAGGTATTAAACCATATATTAGGCTATACTATTGCAAACGATATTACAGCACCACAGGGTAGTGCTGATTTAAATGTTACTATTGGTAAAGGGTATGATACTTTTACTCCACTTGGACCATATATTAATACTGAAATAGATATTTCAAATCTTGAAATTACTACATATAAAAATCATGATGTCTGCCAGCATGGGTTTACTTCTTCTATGATTTATGATGTGCTTTTTCAAGTATCATTTTTATCCCATGTTATGACATTAAATCCAGGCGATGTTATTTTAACAGGCACACCATCAAGTGCTGTCCCTGTAATTGATAACGATGTGATTACTATAAAAATAGAAAATTTAGGCATTTTAGAAAATAAATGTATTAGAGAAAGTAATGGGTAAAATAGAATGTGATATGTGTGGAGTATGCTGCACAGCTTACAGCATATCTTCCCTAAACAAAAAGGCAGGGCAGCCTTGCAAACATCTGCTTCCAAACGGCAAATGTGGCGATTATGAAAACAGACCACAGGTATGCCGTGATTTTCAGGCAGATTATTTTTGCTACTTTTTATCTTCCCTTGATAAAGATGAGCAGATAAGTATAATCCATGAAATATATGGTGAGTAAGTATGCTAAAAAATATTGGCTTAACTGGTGGTATCGCCTGTGGCAAAAATAAAGTGGCAGATATTTTTCATGAACTTGGCTTTTATACTATAGATTCTGATGTGATAAGCAGAAAAGTTATGGAAAAAGGTAAGATTGCTTATCTAAAAATAGTTGATTACTTTGGCAGTGATATTCTTGATAATAATGGCGAAATAATACGTAAAAAACTTGGCAGCATTGTTTTTAGTGATAAAGATAAATTAAAAGTATTAGAAGAAATAGTACACCCTGCCATATTTGATTATGAAAAAAAGCTTCGCTCTCAAATTTATGGTAAAGATGATAAGGCTGTTATTATAACCCATGCTGCTAAGATGATAGAAAGTGGCAGTTTTTCTAATTACGATGCTTTAATCGTAGTTACTGCTGATAAAAATATCCAGCTTGAAAGGCTGATAAAAAGGGATAATATAACTATAGAGCAGGCAGAAAATATATTAGATAATCAATTAAGTAATGAAGAACGGCTGAAATTTGCTGATTTTATAATTGATAATTCATCAGATTTAGATAATCTTTACATTGAAGTAAAAAGAGTTTACTATTTGATTAATCAAATAAATTATGGTATAAAGCATTAATATTATTTCTAAATTTATCTTTAAGAGCCTGTGAAAAAAAGTCTGTAAATTCAGTTTTCTATGATTATATTTTTACATATCCTGCTCTATGAATACCAGAATAAAGTTATTCAGTCAAGAGCAGGAATTTATTTTTCACATTTCTATATTCTATTCAGGCAGC
>CASEIN010000052.1 GCA_949287985.1 Mucispirillum schaedleri
ATACTCCTAATAACATATCTAATAAAAATCTCTTTTCTGGTTTGCTTAAACTTATAAAACCTTTTACAACATTATGCATTTTTGACTTTATTTTTAAAAAATTATCTTGTAATATCATAGTAAGCTCCTTGATTGTTTTTTTTGTTTTTTGGATATAACATTATAACAATTTTTAGGAGCTTTTGCAATTTAAAAACACTCTTTTTATTATATATTACAATAACTTATAATAATTTTTAAAATAAAAATGGGGTACCACCAGAATTAGGATTCATGAATTATAAAAAGTTTTATTTTTTTAAATATTTTGCTTGACAAAAATATTATTACTTGCTAGATTACTGCTCTACATTATGATTATACTATTTTTGAGGTGTTAGCGTGGCACATACATTGTCTGCTTTAAAACGTATTCGTCAGTCTGAAAAAAGAAGACTGGTTAACAAATCTAACAAATCTGCTATGAAAACATATATTAAAAAATATATGGCAGCATTAGAATCTGGCGCTGAAAATACTGAGGCTTTATTAAAACAAGCTGTTAAAGTTATATATAAAACAGCAAGTAAAGGTGCAATCCATAAAAACCAAGCTGCTAGAAAAGTTTCTCGCCTTACAATGAGATACAATAAAGCTAAAGCAGCTAATTAATATATTTAAATACTATCCTTTTTTGAAGGGGAGTAGCCCAGTTATTTGGATAAAGTCAACAATCTCGTGTTTTATACACTGGCTTTATCATTGATTATGAAATTAATCTTTGGCAAGACCTTCGGCATATTAAATGTCGAAGGTCTTTTTTGTAATAATTTACATTTAGGAGAAGGTTATGAAAAAGTTTCTACCAATAATAGCTGCTATAATAGCCACTATTCCTGGAGTAGTATTAAGGTTTTTAGGGTATGACCCACATCATGTCCAATACCCTGTTATAATGACCTTAATTACTGCTGTTGCTATTTTTTCTGCATCATTTATTCTTACTTGGGCTTGTGAAGTAATGCAGATAGATATTCCACAGGGTGTAGCTGTTGCATTAGTTGCATTAATTGCAGTGCTGCCTGAATATGCTGTTGATATGTATTTTACATGGATGGCAGGGCAAGACCCACAAGGTGATTATGTGCATTATGCTGTTGCAAATATGACAGGTGCTAACAGGCTTTTAATTGGTGTTGGCTGGTCTGTTATTATTTTAATTTATGCTTTTAAATTTAGAAAAAAAGTTGTTTTAGAATCCACTCATAAAACAGAACTTTTCTTTTTAATGATTGCCACATTATATGCTATTACAATACCATTAAAAGGCACATTAAATCTTTTTGATACTGTTATATTATTTGGTATTTTTATTTGGTATATTGCAATAATTATTAGAAAACCAGTAGAAAGTGAAGAAATAGAAGGTCCTGCTCAAGCCATTGCTGCCCTTCCAAAACAAAAAAGATTAATAGTTATATGGGGGCTTTTCTTAATTGCTGCATTAGTTATTTTTGCAGATGCTGAACTTTTTAGTGAAAGCATAGTTGCAACAGGAACACAGTTTGGAATAAATGAATTCTTACTTGTTCAATGGCTTGCTCCAATTGCTTCAGAAGCACCAGAATTTATTGTGGCTATTACTTTTGCATTACGTGGTAATGCTGGGCTTGCTCTTGGCAGTTTAGTATCATCAAAATTAAACCAGTGGACATTACTTGTAGGTATGATACCTTTAGTATACAGCATATCTTATTCCACAGCTGACCATGCTCATGATACTAATTTCATACAAACTGTTATGCCGCTTGCAACAATGCAGATGCATGAACTTTTATTAACTGCTGCTCAATCTGCTTTTGCTATTGCTTTAATAGCTGGGCTTGTTGCTGGAAAACGTGAGGCTTTTGCATTACTTATCTTGTTTACTGCACAATTTTTATCACCATTTTATGATAAAATGCTGCCATCATATATTCCAAATGCAACGCCACACGATACAGTGCTTATAACTTTTAGTGTAATATATATTATATTTACTATTATTTTAGTAGTAATGCACCCAAAAAGATATGTTGCTATTGTAAAAGGATATAAAGCAGGGTTAAAAAAATAATTCTGACATAATTTAAATATAAAAAACCCTGTTTATTTTAAAGTAAACAGGGTTTTTTGTTACCAATATTTATGTATTATCTACTTCATCTCTGCACTAATAAAATCGCTGTTTGTTAAGCCCCAGTCTTTTTTAAGAAGATTATATACAAGCCTGTTATCTGTTGCTACTTTATAACCTTCAAACCTATACTGCTCTGCAATCCATTTATTAGCATTAATTCCTACAAATATAGCCATTGCAGATAAAAATAAAAACAGCACTACAAAAGATGTAAGAAAAAATTCAAGAACATCTTCATAATCTATATCTAAAAGATAGTAGAATTGCACAAGTGATGATGGTGTGCCATTTACAGGTGTGCTGCTGTATGGATACATACTTGCATGTGATGAGCTAAATATATAAAAAAGTAATACTGAAAGCACTAAAAGCACACTGCCTGCAAGCATTATAATACCTGAACGGTTTAGTTTATTTTTTAATAAAGTTATCCCAAACAATGGGGAAGTTAAAAGTAAAAAATAGTTTACACCGTGATTTACTTTTTTTACATCATTTGTTGCTTCGTTTTTTAATTCAATAACCATAATATTCTCCATATTTAAATAGTATTCTTATAAGGAATGTCGCATAATAATAAATTAGGTTACAAAAAAAATTATATATATTATTTGTAACCTCATAAGACATATGTTACACAAATAAGAATAACAAAATACCTCTTAGTATATAGTATAAATACAAGTGAGAAAATAAACTAAACTAAGAGGTACAAAATGATTAGGGTAATTATAACAGAAGAAATGCGTTTTCGTCAACGGTTATGTGAGTATGCGAAAAAATATGGTAAGACAAAAGCTGCCCGCAAATATCAAGTGAACCGCACCTTTATATACCGTCAGTTAAATAAATACGATGGCACGGTTCAAAGTTTAGCGTTAAAAAGTCGTAAACCGCATACCAGCCCTAATAAGCATACAGAAGAAGAGTTATATTTAATAGAGAGAGTATATATAGAGCATGGTTTATATGGTATGGCAGAAGTGTATGTAAGACTTCACGAATTGGGTTATATACGCAGTTTTGGCAGTATGTGTATGCAGATAAGGAAGAAAGGTTTAAAGCCCGTAAAGAAGGCAAAAAAGAGCTATACTAAATATGATAATATAACAGGTGAGTATATAGGTGATAAAGTCCAAATAGATATAAAATATGTTCCACAGGAATGTATAATGTTTCCCAGCTATGGTAAAAGATATTATCAGATTACAGCCATAGATGAATATAGTAGAAAGAGAGTATTAGAAATAGTAGAAGAAAAAAGCACATTTGAAACAGGTAAGTTTTTAGAGCAACTAGAAAGTAAATTTGGCTTTCCACTAAAAACAATTCAAGTGGATAATGGGTATGAGTTTGTAAATGATAAGGAAATTACAAACAAGAAAAGCTATTTTGAAGAGACAGCTGAAAAGAAAGGGTATACTATCAAACGGATAAGACCATACTCTCCTTGGCAGAATGGAAAGGTAGAAAGAAGTCACAGAGAAGATGGAAAGATTTTATATGCAAATAATAAATTTTATTCTAAAGATGAATTAATTAAAGCTGTTAAAAAACACGAAGATAGATATAATAATACTGCTAAAATATGCTTAAATTTTAAATCTCCAAATGAGATTGTTGAAGAAAATAAATTATTGCTTGATTTATATTAAATTAAGATTTATTTTTTTATCTAAAGTGTAACATATGTACTGTTAGTTAAGATACAAAAAAAATTATATATATTATTCATATTGACATATATAATATATTTTCATATCATAAAATTATATTATAAGCTAGAGTATATTATATGACAACCATACAAATTACTACAAAAAACCGTATTGATATAGTAGATATAACTTCCCAAGTTCAAACTATTGTCAAAAATTCTGGCATTTCTGATGGTATAGTTACTATATTTATACCACATACAACAGCAGGTGTTTCTATTAATGAAAATGCAGACCCTGATGTAGTTTTTGATTTAAAAAATATATTTAATAATATGATACCAGAGCATAATAACTATAAGCATATGGAGGGTAACTCTCAAGCACATGCATTATCTACATTAACATCACCAAGCATTACTTTAATTGTAGAAAATGGCCGTATAGTTTTAGGTACATGGCAAAATATTTATTTTATGGAATATGATGGCCCAAGAAATAGAAAGGCTCATATAAAAATCATAAAAGGCTAGCAGGAGGAAAAAATGAGTAATTTAAGTGATGAATTAAGGAAAGTATTTCTTTTTGGAGTTGGAGCTATTGCAAAAACTAATGAAAAATCAAAAGAAATTATTGATGAATTAATTGAAAAAGGTGCTCTTACTCTTGAGCAGGGAAAAGCAATTAATGAAGAATTAAAACATAATATTCAAGAAAAAATAGCAGAAAAAGAAAAAGAAATTAATTCTGAATTAATTAAGCAGATAAAAGATATGAAAGATTTATCTGATGAAGATATTCAAATATTAAAAGATAAAATTAAAGAAGTTGAAAAAGAGCGTAATAAAAAATAATGTTTAACAAAAACTATAATGAACGAGTAAGACTTCGTGAAATATTAGGAATACTAAAAAAACATAATATCCTTGCAGGTATTTCACCACAAAAAGTAAGGTTAATATTAGAAGAATTAGGACCAACTTATATTAAAATGGGGCAGATTATGTCTATGCAGACTGATACACTGCCTAGTGAATACCTGCAGGAACTTGGTAAACTTAGGACAGATGTGCCGCCTATGAGTAATGAAGATTTGCTTTACATTATAGAAGAAACATATGGAAAAAATATTAATGAGCTTTTTGAAGATTTTGATTACCAAAGTCTTGGTTCTGCCTCTATTGCCCAAGTTCATTCTGCCAAGTTAAAAAGTGATGGCACTAAAGTTGTCCTTAAAATCCAAAGACGTGATATTTATAAACGTATGGAGCAGGATATTAAGCTTATGCGTCGCGCTGCAAAAATGGTGCAGAAAGTTAGGAAAGAATCCATTATTGATTTTAATAATGTTATAGATGAATTATGGAAAACTGCTCAAGAAGAAATGAATTTTATGAAAGAAGCAGAAAATGCAGATATCTTTTATGAAAACCATAGCAAAGTTACATATGCCACATGCCCTAAAGTTTATAAGGAATTAAGTTCTGAAAGAATACTTGTAATGGAACATATTGATGGTTTTTTCATTAATAATGAAGCAGAAATGGATAATGGTGGCTATGACAGAGTAGAAATTGCTGAAAAACTTGCCAATGATTACATTACTCAAATAATTGATGATGGTTTTTTCCATGCAGACCCACACCCTGGTAATATAAAAATACTTAATGGCAAAATTGTATGGCTTGATTTAGGTATGATGGGGCGTTTAACTCCACGTGATAAAAATTTAATAGCAGATTTAATATTTGCTGTTGCACGCCATGATACTAGTAAAATAAAAGATATTGCCTTAACACTTGGCACTCCTTTAAAAAATATTGACCATGTTAAACTATACTCTGATATAGACTTATTTTTAAATAAATATGGTTCTATGGAATTTGGTAATTTAAGCCTTGCTTCTATTGTTACAGAATTATTAGATATTTTAAATACTCATCAAATAAAAGTGCCTGCAAATGTTTCTATGCTTGCAAGAGGCCTTGTAACACTAGAGGGTGTGCTGGCATTTTTAAATCCTAATATAAACATAATAGATATTGCAGCAAACCATATAAAAAACAGTAAAGATATAGCTGATGAATTTGTTAAAAAATTACAGAGAATGGCAGTTGAGCTAGAAGGCAGTTTTGAAAAAGTAGCCTTAATCCCTGGCTATACAGTAGATATTTTAAAAATGGTGGCAAAGGGACAGGCAAAAATTAATTCGGAGTTACAAATCTCTGAAACTGCCCAGTCGTTTATTGATAGAATGCTAAATAGAATTATCATAGGCATGATAATTGTAGCAATTATCATTGGTTCAAGCCTTATTGCACTAGTAGATATTCAACCAGTAATCTTTGACCTTCCACTATTTACCACAATAGGATACGTTATTGCTGCTGCCCTGTCTTTTTCACTATTTCGTGGAAAATATAAGTAATTTAAAATATCACTTACGCTCTATTCTTCTATGGTTATATGATTTATCTCTATAATTCTACTCTACTGGTTCTACCCCATCTAAAATAGCTTTAGGCACACGCATTGGTCTGTTAGCTACTGCATCATAAACTGCATGGGTAGTTTTTGCTGTTGCATAAGTTGTGCCGTTACCATCATGAATTAAATATTCAAATGTAAATAAAACACCTTTTGCACTGGAAAGCCATACTTTAACAAAGGCTTTATCTTCTAACTTTAAAAATTTTTTATACTTGATTTCAGCACCAGTTAAAATAAACCATATTTTCTTTTCAATACTGTCATTAAAAATATCTGCATAGCAGTTTGTACGTGCTATTTCGCAGTAGCTTAAATAAACAGAATTATTAACATGTCCATAACCATCTAAATCATTAAACCTAATCTGAATTTCTATTTCTTTTGGCATATTATCCCCATTATTATATTTTATAAAATAGATTAGCAAATTATTATAAAAGTTACAAGTAATATAAAATTAATAGTTGCTATATTCATCATATTATAATAATATCTTATGATATTTTAAACTAGGAGTTTTTAGTGGAATCAATTAATGTTGGACTTTTATCTATACTACCACCAATTATAGCTATTGCATTAGCTCTTTTAACAAGACAGGTGGTATTCTCACTTATTATAGGCATATTTTCAGGAACATTAATATATGCATTTAATATGCCTGCTGGTACAGAAGCCGCATCATTTTCTTTTTTACATAAAATTGTGCTTTCTTTTGAATACATATTTGTGATTATGGAAAAACATTTTGATATAATGATGATTATATTTATGAGTGTATTAGGTGCTTTAGTGGCAGTTATCACTATTGCAGGTGGAGCAAGAGCATATGGGGAGTGGGCAGCAAAAAAAGTGAAATCACCAATAGGTGCAAAACTTGCCACATCTGTTTTAGGAGCAGTTATTTTTATAGATGATTATTTTAACTGCTTAACAGTTGGTACTGTTATGCGTCCTATTACTGATAAATATAAAATCTCTAGAGAAAAACTTGCTTATTTAATAGATGCTATGGCTGCCCCTGTGTGTATTATTGCTCCAGTTTCCAGCTGGGCTGCTTCTATTTTAACATATTTCCCAGAAGATATTGATAGAATGGGGCTTTTTATTGATACAATTCCTTTTAACTTTTATGCACTTCTTACAATATTAATGGTGTTTTTGCTTTCCATATTTAATCTAGATTTTGGACCAATGGCTAAATTTGAAAGAAAAGCAAGGCATAATCAACTAACTACTGATGCTGTTGTGGATAATTCTCACACAGAAGATTTTTCTAATAAACCAGTTTCTGAAAAAGGAAAAGTTTATGACCTGCTTATACCTATTATAGCTTTAATCATCTTTTCTGTACTTGCTATGCTTTATACTGGTGGTTATTTCCAAGGCGGCAAATCATTATTTCAAGCATTTGGTGATACTATAGCTACAAAATCACTTGTATTGGGTGGGTTTGGTGCAATATTAGTTGCATTTTTCTTATTTATTCCAAGGCGAGTACTTTCATTAAAATCATTTATGGATGGCACAATTTTAGGTGTAAAAGCTATGGCTTTAGCCTGTGTTATATTAACTTTTGCTTGGACTATTAAAGGCGTATGTGAAGTTTTATCAACAGGGCAGTATGTAAGCTCTCTTGTAAAAGATTCTAATATGCCTGTTATGCTTATTCCTGCAATTGTTTTTATAATTGCTGCTCTTTTATCATTTTCTATTGGTACATCTTGGGGTACTTTTGGTATATTAATACCTATTATGATAGAAGTTTCAAATCATGCAGCTCCTGAACTTTTAGTTATAAATATTGCAGCAACTCTTGCTGGTTCTGTTTTTGGTGACCACTGCTCACCTATTTCTGATACCACCATACTTTCATCAACAGGGGCAGGCTGTATCCATATAGACCACGTATCAACACAAATTCCATACGCAGTTCTTGTGGCAGTTACTTCGTTTATTGGATTTATTGTTGCAGGTCTTACAGAAAGCTGGATTTTATCATTTGGTATTTCAATAGTGTTGTTAGTGGTATTTCTTGTTATACTCCATAAACGTAATACTATGCTTTATGGTGATGATTAATTATTAGGTTATAAAATATGGAAAATAAATTAAAATATGAAAAATCTCTATATCTGCTTAGACATGCAGAAAACCCTGTATGCTGGCAGGCATGGAATCAAGATACATTTGATTTAGCAGTAAAAGAAAACAAGCCTATTTTTTTAAGTATAGGCTACTCTTCATGCCACTGGTGCAGGGTAATGGAAAAAGAATCCTTTGAAGATAAAGCTACTGCTGATATATTAAATGAAAAATTTATACCTGTCAAAATGGATAAAGATGAGTTTCCAGATGTGGATAAAGAATACCAGTTTTATATTCAATCCACAGGGGAAGACGGTGGCTGGCCATTATCTGTCTTTTTAACACCTAATAAAGAGCCCTTTTATGCAGGCACATATTTTCCTAAAGAAAAAGGAAAAGGACGCCCTGCTTTTAAAGATGTGCTAAATAATATTAGTGAAATATATACAAATAAATATGATGAAATAGAAAAAGTTATACAAACAAGAAATGACTTTATATCTTCATTTTATAAAACTTTTCCATTATTAATTCCAGAAGATAAAGTAGCTGCTTATAGAAAAAATGAGTATATGAAAATTTTTGACCCACTATTTTTTGGTTTTAGAGAAGGGCCGAAGTTTCCATATATTTCTTCTATGAATTATTTAGTGGAAAACTATCATGATGATGATTATGCTTTATTTCTTAATAATACAGCAGATAAAATTTGCACTATGGGGTTATGTGACCATATCTTTGGTGGCTTTTTTAGATATACTGTTGATAGAATGTGGCAAATACCCCATTTTGAAAAAATGTTATCAGATAACTCTTTAGTAGCAAGCTTTTTACTTACTATGTATGAAAATACTCGTAACAGGCTTTACTTATATACTGCTCAAAAAGCAGTAGATTTTATACTTTATAATTCTATGCGTTCTGATTACGGGTTTTTAGACAGCCTTGATGCTGATTCATTAAACAGTAACGGTGATTATGAAGAAGGTTATTATTATAAAGTAACTGACAGGGATTTTACAGTTCTTAATGAAAAAGAATTAAAAAACTTCCCTACAGAAGCAGGTGTAAATAATGGAGTGCTTTATTTAAAGCATAATGAATATATAAAAGCTGTAGCATTAGATGTATCATTAAAGAAAATAGCAGAACGAATAAACAGTGTAAAAACAGCACCACAGGCTGATAATAAAGTAATAAGTGGTCATAATTTTATTTTCTGCGCTACCCTTTTAAACTTATATTCTGCTACAAATGAAGAATACTATTTTGAACAGGCTTTATCCCTTTACCATAAATTATCACATCTGCTTACATATAAAGGCAGAGTTTACAGGGGACTTTATGCCATCGAAGATGAAATAAATAAAAGCATAAAAGCAAATGCTGGTAATGATGATAATAACTTTATGGATAAGTTTATTATTAACCATAGAGTGCTTTCAGACCATGTTTATTTCCTTGAAACATCATTAAAATTTTATGAACTTACTCAAGAAGAAAACTTTTTACTGACAGCAAAAGCAGTTGTAGCAGAAATTGAAAATGAGTTTGTAAAAGACGGTATACCACACCTTGATATTTACCACAGGTTAAAAGATACTTTTGATGATGATAAACCAAACCCCATTGGTCTATATTTATACTTAACTATTAAGCATTCTTATGAGCTTGAGTTTATAGCAAATGAAAAACTAATAGAATTAGCACAAGATAGAACAGCACGTTTTCCAACAGGCCATGCAACTATGATACGTGCTTTAGAATTATTAGGCAGGTAAAAATGGATATAGTATTTGAAAAAGGTGATTTTAGAATAAAAAAAGCAGAACGTGAAGATGCTTATACAATTTATGAGCTTATACGTGGTATTGCAGAGTATGAAAAAATGCTTGATGAAGTAGAAAATACTCCAGAAATGATAAAAGAATGGCTTTTTGATAAAAAAACAGCAGAAACATATATTGGCGAAGAAAATGGAAAACCTGTTGGTTTTATACTATTTTTTCACAACTATTCTACTTTTGTTGGCAGAGCTGGTATATATGTGGAAGATTTATTTGTTATACCTGAAAAACGTGGTAAAGGTTATGGCAAACTCTTGCTTGCTTTTGCTGCACACACTGCAAAAGAAAGAAACTGTGGCAGAATGGAATGGACATGCCTAAACTGGAATAAACCATCACTTGATTTTTATGAAAGCATTGGTGCTGTTAAAATGACAGAATGGACAACCCACAGGCTAACAGGTGATACACTTACAAACTTTGCAAAATGCTTAAAATAAATATATTATTTTAATTATTTTAAAACTTAATAATCTTTTATGTAAAAAATGTCTTATAATAGTAGTCAAATAATTTCATAAATATAAAAAGCAGGGGTGTCCCCTGCTTTATGTTTTACTTAAATAATTATATTTTAGTGCTTACTTTTTTCTTCAGATTTTGCAAGCAGCCAATAGGTTACACCAAGCACTAATATGCCACCAAGCATTAATATCATGGTTTTAGTGTTGCCTGCATCATGTTTTAATGTCATTATTAATACTTCACGAATAAAAGCAATTAATACAACACCTACAAATATACTGATTTTAAATTTATCACCACGAAGCATTTGTATTTCTGAATTTATAAGTTCAATTAATACCCATAACACAAGTAATGAACCTAATGCTGTTACAAACAGTTTACCTGGTGCTACATCTTTTAAATCCCATAAGCTCCAAATAAAAAAGCCTACACCTGCTAAAGTCATAATAATTAAAAAGACTAAAAGCATAGAATGAGTTACAAGAGAAGCCTTTTCTGCCCATGTTAAAATTTTATTTTTCATTTTTGATGTATGGCTTGTAGATTTATCACGTGGCACATATGTATTCATTGTAACATAAATTGCAGCATTAATTACTTTTGTATATGCCTGTAATATGCCTTTATAATCCCACTCACAAGCAGAAATTTCTATTAATTTACTTTGGAACCATAAGCGTATATAATTAAATAATTCTGAAATACGCTCCCCAGAAAAACCACCATGAGGAACTTGGTGAAGATTAAAATCGCTAACAAATTCACTAAAATACCCGTTTAATTTACCTGCAATAATGCCTCTATACCAAAGAGATAATTTATCTGTATTTAATTTTTCTATAATATGCCCATATTCTGACATAAAGAGTTTATCTTTTTGAAGATACATTAAAACATCTTTAACAAATGCATCTTCTAATTCTGCCATATTTTCATTAATAGAATTGATATACTCCATATCTGATTCTGCAAAATCAAATCTGGATAAAATTTCTGCATAATATATCATACAATTTTCCCCAAAAATATAACCCGTTATTAAAACGGGTTACTTTTTATAATTTACAATATTTTACAGCTTTTGGGTGGTAGGTAAGCTCATCTAAAAAAGAAAGATGTGCCACTGTTTCCATCATCTTTTCCTTTGATGTTGGAAAAAATAAGCCTTTAGATGCAGTAATAATCTTACCGTCCATATCTACAATCTTTCCTTTTGTAGAAAACATGCCACCACGTTCTGCACCAACATATTCTGCCACCAATAAAAGAGGCTCCCCAATTGGTGCATTTCTTTTATAAGTTACCGTTAATTCCCTTGTAAAAAGGAATGTTTCAACATCTGAAAAAATAAAAGCAGACCAACCCATCGCCTCATCAAGTATGGAAGAAAGTATTCCACCATGGGTAATGTTTGGAAAGCTGTTAAAGTGTCGGGCAAAATTTAAATCTACCCGAACACTGTTATCCTGCACATAAAACTGCACTTGAAGCCCGTGAACATTACTGTGGCCACATACAAAGCAGCCATCAGAATAAGGTAAATACAGTTTCTCGCTCATATTATGCCCACTTAGCTTTATTTAATTCAAATGGGTTTTTCAAAAATCTATGGAATGGAGTTACTAAAAACCCAACTTTTAATTTACCTGAACGAGTAAGGTTATATGATGCTGAGAAAGTATCACTGCCTTTATCGTTATTTAAGCGAATAAATTCAGGGTCTTTTAAGCTGCCGCTTGCTCCATCATATTCCACAACTGCAAATACACCTAAATGCTCTGCTGCTGTGCCATTTGTATTAACTTTAGCAGTAAATTTTACTTTTTCACCTGGGATAAAACCTTTTGGTGCATCAATATCAGAGCTGATAAATGATACTCCGTCCCATCTATCTAATATTTGGTTATACCAGTCTAAATAATGTTTTGCTTCTTCATGATTATTAGCATTAAATTCTTTTTGAAGCTCATGAAGTGGCACATAGTATTGGTTAGCATAATCCATAAGCATTCTTGATGTATTAAAGAAACTTGGAACTGTTCTTAAGTTTTCTTTAACCATTTTTAACCATTCTCTTGGCATACCAGATTTATCTATTGAATAGAATACTGGAATAATATCATTTTCTAATGTATTATAAATTTCCATACTTTCCACATAGTCTTGGTAGCCACTGTCTGGATATTCTTCACCAGCGCCTATTGCCCAGCCGTTTTTAGCGTTAAAGCCTTCGTCCCACCAGCCGTCTAAAATAGATAAGTTTAATGCACCATTGGCACTTGCTTTCATACCTGATGTTCCTGAAGCTTCCATTGGTCTTCTAGGGTTATTTAACCAAATATCCACACCTCTTGTCATATAACGTGCTACTTCAATATCATAGTCTTCTATAAACACAATATGTTTACGGAATTCTGGTTTTTTAGCAATGTGTATGATTTTTTTAATAATTTCTTTACCTTCATTATCTTTTGGGTGAGCTTTACCTGCAATAATAAACTGGATAGGTCTTTCAGGGTTGCTGAAAAGTCTTTTTAACCTTTCTTCGTCCATAAATAAGAGATAGCCACGTTTATATGTAGCAAAACGTCTTGCAAAACCTATTGTTAATGCATTTGGATTTAATATATCATCAGCTGCCAAAAGCTCACTGGCACTGCCGCCATTTTTTCTAATAGTTTCTTTCATTGTCCTGCGTATAAAAGATACAAGACGTTCTCTTTGGTTACGTTTCATATCAAAAAGAACATTATCAGGAATATTTGGTACTTTTTCCCAAATATCAAAATCATATGGTTTTGATGCCCAGTCTTCTGATACATATCTTGATAACATATTTTTCATATCGCTAGACATAAATGTTGGTAAATGAACACCGTTTGTTACATGACCTATTGGCACTTGTGATAATATAGCTTGAGACCACATAGAGTGGAACATTTCCCTGCTTACTTCGCCGTGAAGCTTACTAACACCATTTCTATATGTAGAAAGGTTAATACCACAAACTGCCATGTTAAATGGTTCATTCATATTTGTTCTATCTTTTCTACCAAAGCTCATAAGCATATTTAAGTTAATGCCAACAGGTTCATATATACCACTTAAATATTGTTTGATTTGCTCGATGCTAAATACATCAAACCCTGCAGGAACAGGTGTGTGAGTAGTAAAAAGTGTGCTTTTACGAACTATTTCAGTAGCAAGGCGAAAATCTATTCCCTGCTCTATTAATTGTTTTAAGCGTTCAATAGAAACAAATGCTGGGTGGCCTTCGTTTAAGTGGTATACTGTAGGCTGTAAGCCTATTGCAGCTAACGCTCTAACACCTGCAACACCTAAAACGATTTCCTGACGGATACGCATATTGCTGTCCCCATCATATAGTTTGCCAGTAATAATTCTATCATCTGGGTGGTTTTCAGGCACATCAGTATCTAAAAGTATGATTTCCATTAAACCTACTTTTAATTTCCAAACTCTGATTTTAACATTACGTTCGCCAATTTTCATTTCTAATAAAATTTCTTTACCATTTTTATCATTAGCTCTAGTTAATGGCATAAGATAAAATTCATTATATGGGTATCTTTCCTGCTGCCAGCCATCAGAACTCATATACTGGTGGAAATAACCGTTTCTATATAATAAACCAACAGCTACAAGTGGTATACCCATATCTGAAGTTGATTTACAGTGGTCACCAGATAAAATACCTAAACCACCAGAATATAATTGAACTGATTCATGGATACCATATTCTGCAGAAAAATATGCAACAAGCATATCTGAAGCATCTTTATGGGCTTTTTTAAACCATTTAGGCAGTGTCATATATTGTTCAAAAGCTTGGTAAACATCATTTAAGTTTGCCATAAATACATCATCATCAATTAATTTTTTACAATCTTCTTGAGTTAATGCAGAAATGATAGCAAGTGGATTATGTTCTGATTCTTCCCATAGCTTTTCATTAATATTTTTATATAAAGCTGTGGCTGGAGAGTTCCATGCAAACCACAAATTATACGCCATTGTTTCTAATGGCTTAAGCTCTTTAGGCAGCTTAACTTTTACCTCATACTCACGAATGTTCATTCTTCCTCCAAACAACAAAACTTGTTATGTTAATGTTTAATAATTATTTACCAGTATGACCAAACCCACCACTTCCTCTTTCTGTTTTAGAAAGTTCATCGCAGATTTGAAATTCAGCTCTAGAATATTTTGCAATCACAAGCTGTGCTATCCTGTCCCCTTTTTTATATGCAAAAGGTTCTTGACCGTGATTAATTAAAATAACACCTATTTCACCTCTATAATCACAATCAATAGTGCCAGGACTATTTACCATTGTAATACCATGCTTTAAAGCAAGACCACTTCTTGGCCTAACTTGAGCTTCATAGCCTAAAGGCAGCTCTATACTAATACCAGTTTTCACTAATCTTCGCTGCCCCGGTTGAAGAATGCCATCTTCATTTGCTTTTAAATCAGCCCCAGCAGAACCAGTAGTTTCATAGCCCGGTATTAGTAAATCATCTTCAACTTTAATATTTATATTAACTTTATCCATAAGCTTCCATTTTTTTTAAAGGGATACAAAAGGTATTATCTAGTATAATTTTAAAAAAATCAAGTTTTTTAATTACATAATAATAAATTTATTAAATTATATATTTAAAAAAATAGATTATTAATATACATTAATAGAAAACAAATAGGTGAAAGTATGAAAAAATTTACTTTAATTATAATATCTTTACTATTTTTTGCATGCCAAAGTAATTATTATATGGAAACAGTTATAAAAAATGCCAGTGGTAAAACATATTATATGGCAGCTCCATATAAAGACAGCCAAATCACAATTACAATTAATGGCGATAGAATTAGTGGTTATGCTGGAGTTAATAATTATTTTGGAACAATTGAAATTATAGGCAATTCCATAAAAATATCAAATATCGGAAGAACAAAAATGGCAGGTCCTGAAAAAATAATGAAAATAGAGGAAGATTATATAAAAAGCCTTCAAGCATCAAACAAAATAAATTTAAAAGATAAAGAATTAAGAATTGGTAATATGAAATTTATTGAAAAATAGTTTTAGTGTAATCTAAATAAATTATCTAGTAATAACAATAATTTATATTTTATATTACATATCAATATTGACATTAATTATCATTTAATCTATATTATCCCTATAAAACACCATAGGGGGATAATATGAATATAAGTAGAAGAAATTTTATGAAAGCTGTTACTATATCAGCATTTTCATTGGCTGCATTATTATCTGTAAGTATTAATGACAGCTATGCAAATGAAAGCAAAAAAGTAGCATTGCATGGTAATAGTGCCACATTAAACCTTGCTATTCAAAGCCATGATAAAACTAAAAAGATAATATCACAAGATATATCTATTATTAAATACAATAATAAAGATATATCTGTAAATGCTGATGAAAACTTTATTTTAAATAATGGTAAAGATGTACTTGCTGCAAAATCTTATGATTATATACAAATCAGTCCATCACAAAGTAAAATGGACAGCCTTAATATTAAAATTGGAGACATTAATATTAGCTATGAAAAAGATTATGCATTAATCAGTAAGAATGGTAATAAAATAAAAGTAGAAAATATGGCTCAATATAATTATAAAACTGGTATCGTTTTTATTACTAATAAAGACGGTTCAAGAAAAGAAGTAGTGCTGTAAAAAAATATAAAAAAGATATAGCAAAACCCCATTTATTAAATAAATGGGGTTTATTTATTAATTTTCTTCAGTTTTTTCTGCTTTTTCTGGTTTTGGTAAAAGTGCTTTTCTTGAAAGCTCCATTCTACCGTTTCTATCTTTACCCATATACATAACATCTACTTTATCACCTACTTTTAAGTAGTCTGCAATAGATGGTATTCTTTCATGAGCATATTGAGAAACGTGTAATAAACCTTCAAGACCAGGGAGTATTTCCACAAATGCACCATACTCCATTACTTTTTTAACAGTTGCTGTATACGTTTTGCCAACTACTGCTTCTGCAATTGTTGCTTCTATCATATTAACAGCATTTTCTATTACCTGCTGGTTTTTACCAAAAATATTAACAACTCCGCCATCAAGTATATCAATACTTGTCCCTGTTGCTTCCACAATTGCTTTAATATTTTTACCCTGTGGTCCAATTAATGCACCAGTTTTATCAGGGTTTATATTCATAACAAAAACTCTTGGAGCATTTGGGTTTAACTCTTTTCTAGGCTCAGCAAGAACTTCTTTATATTTATTTAAAATAAAGAGCCTGCCATCTTTTGCCTGAGCTAATGCTTTTGTTAATATCTCTTTAGATAAGCCTTTGATTTTAATATCCATTTGAAGTGCAGTAATACCAGTTTCTGTTCCTGCCACTTTAAAGTCCATATCACCTAAATGGTCTTCAAGCCCCATAATATCTGTTAAAACAACGTAATCACCATCATCTTCCATAACAAGCCCCATAGCAACACCTGCCACAGGAGCAGTAATTTGCAAGCCAGCATCCATCATAGATAATGCACCACCACAAACTGTAGCCATAGATGATGAGCCGTTTGATTCTAATATTTCAGATACTACCCTTACAGTATAAGGAAAGCTGCTGTCATTTGGAACAACTGCAGATAATGCACGCTCTGCTAATGCACCATGACCGATTTCACGTCTGCCTGGAGCACCAATTCTGCCAACTTCACCAACAGAAAATGGTGGGAAGTTATATTGAAGCATAAATGATTTAGATGATACACCCTCGATGCTTTCTAAAGTTTGGCTGTCGCTTTTAGAGCCAAGTGTAGCAACTACTAAAGCTTGAGTTTCCCCTCTTGTAAAAAGAGCAGAACCGTGAGCCATAGGCAGCACACCTACTTCAATATCAATAGGGCGTATTTCATCAAGCTCCCTGCCGTCAACCCTTTTATGAGTTTTAACAAGCGAGTTTCTGAAAACGATTTTTTCTACTTCCCTTGCTATATCTTTATAAATTCCTTTGTTTGCTTCATACTCATCTTCACCATAAGTTTCCACAACATAGGCCAAATAATCTTCTTTAACTTTATCAATAGCTTCATAAAGTTCAAGTTTACCACGAATAGCAAAGGCCTGCTTAAATGCTTCACCAAACTTATCATATGCCTGTTGAACTAAATCTTTTGGTAATGAGAAATCAGTATATTCCATTTGTGGCTTGCCTATTTCTGATGCCATTCTTTCCTGAACTTCAACAAGTTTTTTTATCTGCTCATGACCATACTCAAGAGCTTCAATAACTTCTTCTTCAGTAACGCCGTTCATACCGGCTTCTACCATTGCAATAGCGTCTTTCGTTCCTGCAACAACTATATTCATATCAAGTTTTTCATGCAGCTCAACAGGTGGGTTTACAAGCAACTCCCCGTTAAGTTTACCAATACGAACTCCGCCAACTGCCATACTAAAAGGTATGTCGGAAATCATCAACGCAGCACTAGCTGCATTTAAAGCCAGAATATCAGGCAGACCATTGCCATCAGCCGACAAAACTGTAGCCACCACCTGAGTCTCATTACGGTAACCGTCATCAAATAAAGGACGTAAAGGACGGTCAATTAAGCGAGAGATTAAAGTTTCCCTGTCGCTTGGTTTAGTTTCTCTTTTAACATATCCACCCGGGATTTTACCCACAGAATACATTTTCTCAGCATAGTTAACAGTAAGTGGGAAAAAATCTTGATAAGCTTCAGGTGCTTTACCTGCAACAGCAGTAACTAAAACTACTGTGCCACCTTGTTTTATCCATATACTTCCGTTAGCTTGTTTTGCTTTCCAGCCTGTTTCAAAAATAATAGGCTCAGCACAACCCGGTAAGCTTATTTCATAGGAATGAATATTTTTTTCCATTTAACTACTTCCTTATGCCTAAAGACTCAATTAATGAGCGATAACGTGGGAAACTTTTCTTTTTAAGATAATCTAAAAGTTTACGTCTTTTACCAACAAGCATTAATAAACCACGGCGAGAGTGGTGGTCTTTTGGGTGAGATTTAAAGTGTTCATTTAAATACTCAATACGTGCAGTAAGTAATGCAACCTGCACTTCTGGAGAACCAGTATCTCCATCATGTTGTTTGTAACTGTCAATAACTGACTGTTTCTTATCTTTATCTATTGCCATCAGGCACCTCCAAAAGTTAAGTATATATCACATATATATTTATATTACAAGCATTATTATAAAAAATATATATTTTTTTAGAATATATAAAAAACTATTTTACCTACTCTTTTACTAATTTATATTTATTTGGCATAATGGTATATATATTAGTATCATCTGCTTTATCTCTGTAATATCCATAAACGTATGCTTTATCATCATCAATATACTTTATCTTTAATATGTAGTTAGATAATGTCCCTTCTTCTTCACCAGATATATTTATTATGTATTCTTTACTTTTTTTATCATAAGTATGCTTATCTAATGTATATTCCCTTTCAAACATTCCACCGGTAAAAAATACTTTTTTATTTTTGCAGTCTATATGCCATATTTTTTCATAAGGCTGTTCATCTGGATAATCAGGAATTTTTGCTACATACCTAATATAGTTATTACCCTGCTTTGTAATACTATAAAACTTATTACATTCTGCCCCTGCATTATTTGAAGAAGCAAACGCATATACTGGCAGTAATAATATAAATAATACTAAAAATTTTTTCATAAATCACCCTTCATATTATCAATATATTCTCTATATATTTTATAATAATCAAAACTTACTTTTTTATTTTTATAATCACTTATTAGTGTATTTTTATTAGCTTCTAATAGTTTTGATAGTTTATTGTATTCATCTATTATATTATTTTTTCCTGCATTGCTGGCTACCAAACTGCTTAAATAAAGAGCATTTATTCTTAATTTTAAATATAAATCTTTTGTAGCACTTATGGCATTATTAATATTCTGCTTATCTCCTAATGCTGTTTTTGTTATTAATATTAAGTTATTATAATATATTCTTTCATCTGATTTTAAGCTTTTTAAATCATTTAAATTAATCTTATTTACCCTTTCTTTTATTTTATTTCTATTTTCTTCAAAAAATAATGCATCATATAGATTACGTTTGATTTTTTCTGTTGTAGCTAAACTTTTATAATTTTTATTGTTTGATTTTATGTAATTACTTACAAAAAATGTGTTTACTATATTATGTTTGTTTTTATATTTATTATAAAGTGATAAGTAATCATTATAATCTTTCTTACTTAAATATTTTTCATAATTTTTTAGTGCAACAGGAAAGGTTTTAGATGTTAACTTAAAATAATCAGATATATTATATTTATATGCTGCATAAGCTTTGAATACATAGGCCGATAAATGAGTATTTAACATATCTATATCTTCTTCAAAATAATTAGCATTGTCATCATCAGTATAAAATCTATTTATACTTGTTTTTTCGATACTTCTCATATAGTTTGTATCATTTAACAGCATATATGCAGTATTTAAATACATATAATAATAGACAGCTTCACCCATAGGAAGCCTATCTCCCAGTGTTTCTTCCTCATTATTGATTTCTAATATTTCATTTATTGCTTTCTGTCTTAAATTATCATCGTTATTTTGGCTAAATTCATAGGCATTTTTAAAGTTTGATATAATTAAATTTTTATCATCACATGTAGTAGTCCCTTTACAGTCGGGCTCATATTTCTTATATAGTTCTTTTATTGCTTTATTTGCAAGTTTATCTAGCTGCTCATCTTTTGCAAAAGAAAGAAAAGGTATTAATAAAATAAATATCACTAAGTATTTTTTCATATACTTTCTCCCTCTCCATAATTATATGAAATATTTTTAATAGTATAACAATATTACCTGATTTTATCAACAAAAAAAGGCTCATACATAATATGAGCCTTTAAGATATTAAGCAAATTATTAGCTTATTTATTTACGTTTTCAACCATTTTAGCAAGCATGCCAGTAACACCTTTAATAAATGGATGGTCTTTAGCACCTTTATAGTTGCTTGCAATATCAGCAGGGTTTACATAAGAAATGTAAACTTTACCTTTATCTTCAAAAACTAAAACTTTTAAAGGAAGGTCAATAGCTGCTTGTGGATAAGCTGCCATAAATTTAGAACCAGCAGCAGGGTTACCAAAAATAAATAATGTTGCTTTACCCATTTGGCCGCCTGCTTTTTTTGCATTTGCCTGGTGGTCAATTTCATTAAATAATGTAGCCTGCTTATTGTTTTTAATGCAGGTTTTTACTTTTGCTACTGTTGTTTTAAAGTCATGTTTACTTTCAGTAACAATTACATGGTCTGCTGCAAATGAAAGAACAGCAAAACCTAATAAAAATACAGCAACTGATAAAAATTTAAATAATTTCATTTTATCGCACTCCTTTTTATATAATTTAAATATTTACTATCACATCGTAATAGGATTGTCAAATCCGATTATTAAAATATCATATTTTCTACACAATTATAGTAATTATTACTATTTTCAATAAAAATTATATTAATACCATTTTTAATTTTAAAGGAAATGAAGAATTTTCTATACGTTCTGCCACAGCAATTAAGTTACTTTTATTATCCATAATAAAAAAATTATCACCATCATGTTCTATTGGTAAATGAATATATAGAGAATGGTTTGGTGATATACCATTTTTTATGTGTTTTATGGCGCTGTCCTTAATAACTGCCCTGCCCCAGTCTAAAAGTTCATATACTGGTGTAACAGCCTGTTGAATACTGCCATTTTCAACCATACTTTCAAGCTGACTTATTTTATGAGATTTTTGAGATAAAAAAATGCCGTTAGCGGAACGAATAAGACCACTCATTACAGCCCCACAGCCTAAACGCTCACCCATTGTATTAATAATACTTCTTATATAAGTGCCTTTTCCACAGGATACTCTAATTATTCCTAATGGGTATTCATAGTTAAGCAGTGTATTTGAATAAATATCCATTTCTCTGCTTCCTGCATCTTCTATTTCGCCTTTTCTAGCAAGCTTATATGCACGAACACCATTTATTTTTTTAGCAGAATATGCAGGAACAGTTAATGATATTTTACCTGTTAACTCTGAAAGCACACTTTCTATCTGGCTTTTTTCCACTACCATATCAGATACTTTTTCCAGCTCTGATGTATTATCATAACTTACACTTTTTACACCAAGCATAAATTCTGCCACATACTCTTTATCAACACTGGAAATATAGTCTGAAAATCTTGTAGCATAACCTATACAGATTGGAAGCACACCTTCAGCCATAGGGTCTAATGTGCCAAGATGGCCGCATTTTGATACATTTAATAATCTGCGAATTTTTGCAACTACATCAAATGAAGTAACACCTGATTCCTTATAGACGTTTATTACACCATTCATTCATGGTTTTCCTTTTCTATTAATGATAAAAGACTATCTATCTTATCTGCTTCCTGCCTTGAATCATCTATACAGAATTCCAACTTTGGAACTTTTTTCATGCGAACAGATTTTAATATTTCCTTACGGATAAATACTGCTGAACGCTCTAAACCTGCTTGTATTCCTTTTACTGCATCTGTATTATATGTAGTCCAGTATATTCTTGCAATATCTAAATCTACACTAACTTTTACTAAAGTTATAACCACATCTTTTACTTTTGGGTCATGAACATCATCTCGTATAACACGAGCAACTTCCTGCCTTATTAATTCTGCAACACGTTTCGTGCGTAAAGTTTCCTGCATACTACTTCTCTTTTTCTGCCCTTTCTACATCTTCTAATGTTCTTTTTTCTTCAACTACTTCATATACTTCCAAAACATCATTTTCTTTAATATCTTGGTATTTTTCAATAGTTAAGCCGCATTCATAACCTGCTACAACTTCTTTTGCATCATCTGTAAAACGTTTTAAAGAACTTAGTTTTCCATCAAATATTACAATAGAATCCCTAATTACCCTAACATTTGAGTTTCTAGTAACTTTACCGTCTACCACAAAACAGCCTGCAATTTTACCAATTTTAGGTGCAGAGAAAATTTGACGAATTTCCACATGACCTATAATATTTTCTTTCATTTCTGGAGATAATAAACCTTCTAATGCAAGTTTTACATCATCTATTGCTTTATAAATTACAGAGTAAAGCTCAATATCTACTTTTTCTCTTTCTGCTGCCTGTTTTGCTTTTGCATCAGGTCGCACATTAAAGCCTATAATAATAGCGTTAGATGCCACAGCTAATGATACGTCAGATTCATTAATAGCACCGATACCATCATGAATAATATTAACTTTTACTTCTTTATTAGAAAGTTTTAAAAGTGATGAAGATAATGCTTCTAATGAGCCTTGTGCATCAGCTTTTAATACAATATTTAATTCTTTTAATTCCCCTTCCTGCATTTTGCTAAAGAAATCAGCTAAAGATAATTTGCCCCTATCTGCCATTTGCTGTTCTTTTGCAATTTTTGCCCTTAATTCTGTAACTTGTTTTGCTGTTTTTTCATCTGTTACAATAAATTTTTCGCCAGCTTCAGGAAGTTCACTAAAACCCATAACTTCAGCAGGTATAGAAAGCCCTGCATCTTTTATAGATAAGCCTTTATAGTTAAACATAGCCCTAACTTTACCAAATTGAGAACCAGAAATAAATGTATCACCTTTTCTAAGTGTTCCATTTTTCACTAAAACTGTAGCAACAGGTCCTTTTTGTTTATCAAGACGGCTTTCAATTACAACACCTTCTGCAGGTCTGTGTGGGTTTCCTTTTAAATCAAGCATTTCTGCTTCTAATAAAACTCTATCAAGTAAATCATCAATATGTAATCGTTTTTTAGCAGATATTTCTTGGAATTGGTATTCACCACCCCATTCTTCTGGTATAATACCATACTCTGCTAACTGCTGCTTAACCCTGTCAGGATTTGCACCATCTTTATCTATTTTATTAATTGCAACTACTATTCTAACACCTGCTGCTTTTGCATGGTCGATAGCTTCTTTTGTTTGTGGTTTAACACCATCATCTGCTGCAACAACTAATATTACAATATCAGTAAGTAATGCACCACGAGCACGAAGTGTTGTAAAAGCTTCATGACCTGGCGTATCTAAAAATGTAACTGTTCCATTACTGCATTCAACTTCATAAGCACCAATATGCTGAGTAATACCACCTGCTTCACCTGATACAACACTTGTAGAACGGATTGCATCTAATAAAGAAGTTTTACCATGGTCAACGTGCCCCATAACTGTAACAATTGGTGGACGTTTTTCTAAATCTTCCTCTTTATCTTCATATACTGGTAAAAGGTCGTCTTCTGTAATAGTTTTAACTGTTACATCAACTCCATACTCTATCCCTAAAAGCTGGGCACTTTCTGCATCAATAGACTGGTTTACATTTGCCATAATGCCCATAGAAAAAAGTTTCTTAATAAGCTCTGTAGTTTTAACACCTATTAAAGCACCAAATTCAGATATTACTATATATTCCCCAATTTCTACTTTTTCAGGGCGAACAAACGCTTTAACTTGAGTTTTATCCTGCTTTTTGTGAGCTTTTTTATTTGCTTTATTTTTATTAAACCCACCTGATTTTACCTGCCTGTCTGTATCTACATCAAGTAAGTCAGATATATCAATATTAGGTGAAATTGTTGGAGTATTTTCAACTTCACTTTCAATACTTAATTCGTCCATACCTTCATTAATAGTTTTAATCCAGCTTTTTGAACGTTTACCATCTTTTTTATTTTTTGGTTTTTTGTTTTCTTTTTCTTTATCTTTATTATCGTCTTCTTTCTTTTTAACTATTCTTTTTCTATCTTCATCACCAGTCATAAATACATTATCACTAGATAATCTTGACTGGCTCATTGATGATGATTTACTGCCCTTTCCATCACGGAATTTATCGCCTGATGCATCTTTATCCTGAGAAAAACGTTTGTCTTTATCTTTAAAGCCTTGTTTATCCCCTTTATCATTTCTATCTTTATTAAATTTGCCTTTATCACCCTGTTTATTTTTGTCTTTATTAAAAGGTTTATCCTTTCTGTCATCATTCCTTTGTTCTTTTGGACGGTCATTATTTTTAGGTGCAGGCTTATTGTCTTGTTTTGGCTGCGCATTTTCTTTTGGTTTAGCAGTATTTTGAACCTGTGGCTGTTCTTTTACGGCATTATTTTTTTGTTCTGCATGTTGGTTTTGTGGCTTTGCTGCTTGTTTTTCGGCTGGTTTTTCATTGTTAGAAGCATGTTCTGCACGTTCTTTATTATATTCTTCTCTTTCTTTATCAACTTTATGCACTTGCTGGTCAAGACGTTTTTTACGCTGTTCAAGTTCTTCTTTACTAATTTTAATACTTGGACCACCTTGCCCTGAACCACCTTTATTATTAACAATTACTTCTTTACTCTTTACGCCCTTTTTAAAACGCTCCCTTGCTTTTTGAAGCATTTCCTGACGTTTATCAAGCTGACCTCTTTTATCAAAACCTGCTGCAACAATATCATCTTCTGTAACATTATCATTACCATTTGTTACTTTAACTCCTGAAGCTTGAAAAGTTTTGATAACTTCTTCCACACTTAAACCAGCATTTTTTGCCACATCGCTAACTTTTTTTACAGCCATTTAATTCTCCATTAAAACCGTCAATATCTATTATTATATTTTTATAATTTAATAACCTTTGAGCAGTATTTTTATTTAATACAACACTCATTCTACTGCTGCCATTATACAGCACACTACTTACAGGGATAACCTGCCCACTGTAATTTTCTATACTGCCTTTATGTAAAAGCAAACCATTATAATTATCTATACAACTTTCATCTATACTGTTATTTTCAAATAAATTACTAATTATAAAAGATAATTCTTTTAAAACTGCATTGAAAATAATAGTTTTATTATCTTTTATTTCTGCATTAATATATTTATAAACAGATTGTTTTTTTAATACCCTGCTAATACATTTTATATTTTGGCATACATAAAAACTGCGAAAATTTTTATTCTGGTAAAAATCAAAGCATAATAACGGAAGATTAATCCTTAAAAGCTTTGATTTTTCAGTTTTTATACCACAGTATGCACAAGTGCGTATATTATTAGGTTTAGACAAAAAACATTACCTTTTATAAATAATTATTCTTCATCATCTAGTTCTTCAAGTTTAGCTGTTAAGTAATCAATGGCTGCATTAATTACACCAACTGCTGCATCTTCATCAATTTCAAGTGCTGAAACTATTTCATCAACACTAGCACTAGATAATTTTTCTAAATCATCAATACCACGTTCAATAAGTTTTGCAATCATAGTATGGTCTAAAGCCTCTAAATTTTCTAAATTATAAAGCTCATAGAACGCTTTTAATTCCTGCTCCTGCTCTTCTAAACGGCTTGTTCTAATTTCAGCATATTCGCTTTCTTTTAAAACATCTAAACGCCATTCTGTTAAAATAGCAGCAAGACGAACATTTTGTCCTTTCTTACCTATTGCAAGTGATAACTGGTCATCAGGAACTACAATTTCTATTGTTTTATCATCTTCTATAATATTTGTTAAAAGCACATTTGCAGGGCTGATAGCATTGCAAACATATTTAACAGGGTCTGCAGACCATTCTATAACATCAATTTTTTCTTTTTTAAGTTCATCTGAAATAGTTGATATTCTTGCACCCTTAACACCAATACATGCACCCACTGGGTCAATATTAGAGTTAGTAGAATATACTGCCACTTTTGCTCTATCTCCCGGCTCCCTTGCTGCACCTTTAACTTCAATAATACCTTCAAATACTTCAGGAATTTCTGCTTCAAATAATTTTTTCAAGAAATTAGGGTGAGTTCTTGAAAGCACAAGCTGTGGCCAGCCTTTTACTAGCTTAATATCTAAAAGTAACGCACGAACATAATCATTACGGTTGAAAAATTCGCCTGGAATCATTTCTTTTTTAGGTAATATTGCTTCAGTTTTACCAATATTTATAATAATATTATCTCTATCAGTTTTTAAGATTGTGCCGTTAACTATTTCACCAATTTTACTTTGGAAATCATCTAAAATAACTTGTTTTTCAGCATCTTTTAATTTTTCAATTAATTTTTGTTTTGCCACAAGTGCAGACTGCCTGCCTAATGCCTCCAAAGTTGTTGGCACCATTAAAATATCACCATATTGTGGGTTGTCTTTATATTCTTTAGCTTCATCAACAGTGATTTCATACCAGTTGCTGATATTTGTTTCTGATACTTCTTTAGGGATAAGTATGTTTATTAAACCCCTGTCTAAATCAACAGATACTTCAGGCTCTAAATATTTGCCTATTTTTTTATATGTAGCAGCAACAATTGCCTCATGTAATGCTTGAGTTAATATATCCCTTGATATACCTTTTTCTCTGCCTAAATCTTCAGCTGCTTTAATAAATTCTTTACTACTTATCATCATTCCTCCTAAAATTCATATTCAATTCTAGCTTTTGCAACATCTGAAACATTAATATCAAACTCTGCACTTTCTTCTTTTATATATATGTGAATGATACCATCATCACATGAAATTACTTTACCTTTATAACGTTTACGGCCATCTGATGCCTTAGTTTTTGTTTCAAAATAAACAAGCTTGTTTATACACTTTTTAAAATCCTGCTCTGTTACAAGTTTTTTTTCAGGACCGGGGCTTGATACTTCAAAATTATATGATTTACATTTTATTTCATATTCATGAGTATCTAACCATTTAGATAAATCCCTGCTTATTTTTGAGCATGTATCTAATGATGTATCTTCCCCATCAATAGTAACCCTTAAAATATTGGACTTACGCTCTGTTTTAAAAGATATATCCTGCACTTGACAGTTATATTTACCTGCCACCTTTTCTGCAAATTCCTTAAATTCTTTTGGTATATATAAACCCAATATTTACTCCTAAACATAAAAATAGGCGGGAATAACCCGCCTAACTACATCTTTTAATGGTAAAAAACATTAAAAGAATAATTACAACAAGAAATATCTTATAAAAGATATTGCAAGCACATAAGCAAATAAATACTTATGAACGGAAAAATAGGAAAAACCTATTATAAAGCTATAATAATATAACTTCCGTTGCTTATATCACATATTTTTTGATATAGCAAGCTTTTTTTATATTTTTTATAAAACTTATATGATTATTAAAAAAATCTTTATACAAACAGTATGTTATATAAATTATTTTACATATATTAATAATTTAATGGATAACTTATTATATTATATTGAAAATAAATTCATAAGTGTATATAATAACAGACTAAAAAATATTGGTGAAATAATATGGAAAATATAGATACTTTAGTTAATAATTACTTTAATAAAGCTGTGGAAGATTTACAAAGGTTAATAAAAATCAACTCAATATATGATGCGTCTTCAGCAGATAGCAGCAATCCATTTGGAATAGGTGCTGCAGAATGCTTAAACTCATTTTTAAACCTTGCAAATGATGATGGCTTTAAAAGTAAAAATGTTGATAATTATGCAGGTTATGTAGAATGTGGCAGTGGTGAGTTATTAGGCATTCTTGCCCATTTAGATACTGTAACTACAGGTAATGAAAGCTTATGGACTTACCCACCGTTTTCTGCAGAAATACATGATAATAAACTATATGGCAGAGGTGCTGTTGATGATAAAGGTCCATTAATTGCAGCTTACACTGCCTTAAAGATTTTAAAAGATAACTTTAAATTAAATAAAAGATTTAGAATTATTACAGGCTGCGATGAAGAAACATCTATGCGCTGCTTAACAAGGTATAATGAAACAGAAGAAATACCTGTTTTTTCCTTTTCGCCTGATGCGTCCTTTCCTGCTGTTAATGGGGAAAAAGGACAAATGCAGATAGTTATGAAAAGAGATTTTATTCATCAAGGCTATGAACCAATAAAATTACTTGGGCTTACATGCGGAGAAGCTGTAAATATTGTCCCAAATGAAGCGTATGCGTATTTTTCCGGTAATATTGCTATGATGAAAAGACAGCTTGAAGAAATAGCAGGTGATGATTTAGAAATTGACTTTTTTGAAAATGACTATGTGAGAGTTAAAGCAAATGGTAAAGCAGTTCATTCTATGCATGCTCCAGAGGGTGTTAATGCAATGTATAAGCTTTTTAAATATTTAGCCCACCCAAATTTAGATTACGGCCCATGGGAGCTTATGCACTGGATTAGAAGTATGTCTGTTATACTAGATGATAAAAACTGTAGTAAAAATCTTGGTATAAATTTTAGTGATGAATTTGGAGAGTTAACAATTAATATGGGGCTTTTAAGATATAAATCAGCCGATTTACAGCTTCATTTTGATATTCGTTACCCTGTAACAATGAAACCTTCAAAATTTGAATCAAAACTGCCATTAATTACTGAAAAAATAATGATGCTTACTCAAATAAACAGGCATGTTCCACCACTTTATGTAGATGAAAATAATATTTATTTAAAAGAACTTTTAAAAGCATACAATAGTGTTACAAATGAAGAGGCAAAGCCAATTACAATAGGTGGCAGAACATACTGCACTATGATACCAAATTCTGTATCATTTGGTGCAAAATTTCCACAAGATGAAGAACTTGCCCACCAAGCTAATGAATGTATGGATTTAGATAATTTTAAAAAAATCATCAAAATCTACTTACAGGCATTAATAAACTTAAATAATTTATAATAATATTAATATAAAAGAAATAGTATTTAAGCCTATACTCTTTAGTATAGGCTTAATATTTTTTTCACTAGTATGTTAGTAAGCCTAATAATACTTGCTGCATTTTATTATGATGCATTAGTGAACAAAACTTAGATACATGCTCTAAATATACTTAAAAAGAATAATTCTAGTGTAATCAATATGTATTATTTTAAAGATAATTGATAACCTTTTTGAAAGTCTAAAATATATTTTTATACAAGTTCTTTATAGAAAATAATTATTTTATTTACACTTATAATGCAAATATAAAATAATTGAAATTACTTGTAATATAATAACATAGTAAATTATTTTTATAAATCAATAATATACTATTACATATTTAAATATATAATTATTCATAAAAATATAATTCTATGATTATACATAAAAAAACCCATACTAAAAAGTATGGGCTTATATATTATAAATAATTATAATTAACTGTAACGTTCAATTAATTTATCTAAAATACCAACTAATTGATTAACGTTTTCTTCAAGTTCAACAACAAGTTTATTATTCTCTGAATAACGCTGCTGACCAACGTTTTCCATAATCATGTTTCCTAAATCATGAACTCTTTTATGGATTGGTTCAATTGCTCTAAAATCTTTATCGTCACTATATAAATCCATACCATCGCCATAGTAAAACTTACCAAATGCACAATTAATATGGTTAGGAAGCTGAATAACATTTTTAATATAGTTATTAACAAGCATTCTTCTCATAAATGCAATATGAGCTGTTTTTGCTGCAATAAATGATGCAGCTTTTGAATTATACCTAATACCTGTATATTTTATTTCTAATTTATTAAGTGATATTGCCATATCATTAAACATTTTAAAAAGTTCAGAGATTTTTTCAGTCATTAAATCTGATTCTGCACTCATTTCTTTAAGGTTAGAACCAATTTGATGAATTACAGCATTTTGTTCTTCTGATGCTGCCATAATCTCGCTAATAGACTGGTTTAAATCAAGGCTGGAATTATAAATATCTTGGAAGTTGTTAAATGATGAGTCAATCCCTGCTCTTTGCTCAAAAAGCATTTTTGTAATAGTATCCATTCTAGCTGTAACTGTTGTAATACTTTTTTGCATATCACTAACTGTTTCGCCAATTTGTTTTGTAGAGTTAGATGTTTTTTCAGCTAAGTTTCTAACCTCATCTGCAACCACCGCAAAACCACGACCTGCTTCCCCTGCACGAGCTGCCTCAATAGCTGCATTTAAGGCAAGTAAGTTTGTTTGGTCTGAAATCTCATTAATAACGGCAATAACAATAGCAATTTGCCCAGCATTATCATTTAATACATTTACTTCATTATTAAGCTCTTTTAATGCACCATCTATGTGGTCACTTAAATCTCTAGCCTTTTCCATAATAGAACGGCCTTCATTTGTTAAATCAACCGTAATATTTGATTTTTCATTAATAGTATGTGTATTATTTGCAATATTTTCTGTAGCAATAAGCATTTCACCTTGAACTGTATTAATAGACTGAGCTATTTCATTACTTTTAATAACTAAATCATTTGTAGTCATTAATGACTGAGTAACAAATAAACCCTGCTTACCTGTTGTAGCAACAGTATCAAGAGTGCTTAAATAATCATGCTCTGTAGTATCCATATATTTATTTAAATTACCATAAAAAATTTTCATATCAGGATGGTGATTTATCATTTCATTAGTAATACGAACGGATATATCATCTTGTTTACTTGCAATACATTCTATTAACTCCACAGCAGATTTAAACCCCTTATCATGAAAATGATAAACTAAAAAGTAAGATAAGATTATAACTGCCCCCATAATACAGTCAAAAACTACTGGTAAATTAAGGAATATAATAAGTGGAAATAACATGAGCGATACAACTGTTGCTATTATATACAAGTGTTTTGCTTTCATAACAGTATCTAGCCTCCAAAGAACGTGAATTAAACTTCGAGATTATAATAGCACCAATAATTTACTTTTGCAAATATTTTTTCTAAAATAACAATAATATTTTACTGTTTTTATGATTATATTGACAATCGCATTAAAAAATCAGTTTTTTAGTAAAGTTTTTAAGTTAATCCAGTAAATAAATAATTAATGCTGATGTAGATGATGTAAAAAAGATTACAAAATTAGCAAATATTACACCTGTAATAAGGTATACAATTTTTTCTATTATGGAAAAATCATACCTATCCCTAATATATTTTATAAAAATATATGTAATGTAAATAAATACTGCCATAGATTCTGCAAGCATAAAAAGTGTAATATAACCTTCTATATAATCAAAATAGTTACCTTTTAAAAGCCTGACACCGTGTATCATTATTACTAAGAATGTAAGAAAAAATGTAACATAAAAATAAAATGATGAAAGCATTTCTTTTAAATAATAATACTTGTGATACAATAAATTAATAATAATACATGGGATAGTGTTTACAACAAATATTGTAATAGTAACACGCTGCGGCACATTACTATAACCACCCCACATATATGATAATATAAGAAATGGTATTAATGCAGATAATATAGATAATAAAAATATTTTAATGATTCGTATGGTTAATAAATCAGAATTTATCATTGCTTAACTATATTAATCCTAAAACATTTTTCATACTGTATAATCCATTTTCTTTGCCATGAAGCCATAAAGCAGCAATAAGAGCACCTTGAGCAAAAGTTTGCCTTGAATGTGCTCTGTGAGTAATTTCTATTCTCTCCCCCTGCCCAAAGAAAAATACAGTATGGTCTCCTGCCACATCTCCCCCTCTTAAAGTCTGTATGCCGATTTCATCTTTTTTACGTTCACCGATTAAACCATGACGGCTGTATACTGCATGTTCTGATAAGTTAAGACCAGCCCCACTTGCAGCAGCCTCAGCCATAGCCATAGCTGTTCCACTTGGAGCATCTTTTTTCATATTATGATGAGTTTCCACAAGCTCTATATCATAACCTTTTAAAAGGCGTGCAGCCTCCTCTATTAAATTAAGTGCCACATTAACACCAAGGCTCATATTAGGCGCTAATATAACAGGTATTTTTTTTGATAAATCTTCTATGGATTTCTTTTGAGCATCACTAAAACCAGTGCTGCCAATAACTAATGGTTTACCTGCTTTTTCATATAATGCTAAATTATTGTATGTTGGCTCAGCTCCTGTAAAATCTATAATAACATCTGCATTTTTAGCACTTTCTACAATATCACTTGAAATTAAAGCACCACCTTTACCACAGCCTGCCACTTCATATACTGGCTGGTTTAAAACAGGGCTGTCCTTTCTATCAACTGCACCTGTAACTTCAGCCTCACTATTATTATATGCAGCAGTGGCAATATTTTTACCCATTCTGCCGCCTGCTCCAATAATACATATTCTTGTTGCCATATAATACCTCTAACTAATTATTAACGATTTTAATACCTAATTTTTCCATAACTTTTTTAAGTTTTTCAGTATTTTCTTTTGTCATCTCCACAAGTGGAAGACGTATTTCGTTTTCCATTAACCCCATTAAATATACTGCCTTTTTAGCAGGAATTGGGTTTGTTTCATAAAATACTGCTTTACTTAAATCAAGTAATTCATAATGAAGTTTTCTTGCCTCAAGCATATTATTATTAAGAACAGCTTTACACATTTGAGCCATTTTTTTAGGCGCTACATTAGCTACAACAGAAATAACACCCTTTGCACCCATTGCCATCATAGGAAATGTAAGAGAGTCTTCACCAGAGATTACATCAAAATTTTCGCTAGCATTGTGAATGATAGCTCCAGCCTGGTCTAAAGAACCACTTGCTTCTTTCACTCCTACTATATTTTTTACTTTTGAAAGACGAACTACAGTTTCAGGCAGCATGTTTACACCAGTTCTACCAGGAACATTATATAAAACCATCGGAATATCCACATGTTCTGCAATGGTTTTAAAGTGTTGAAATAAACCTTCCTGTGTTGGTTTATTATAATATGGTGTAATAGAAAGCACAGCATCAGCACCTGATTTTTTTGCATGTTCTGTTAAAAAAATCGCCTCTTTAGTGCTGTTTGAGCCAGCCCCTGCTATTACAGGTATGCGTTTATTAACTTGTTCAATAACTATTTCAATAACTCTACAATGTTCTTCATGGGATAATGTTGCAGATTCCCCTGTTGTGCCACATGGAACTATTGCATCAGTGCCTTCTGATATATGAAATTCCACAAGATTTCTTATAGCCTTTTCATCTAATTCGCCTTGTTTAAATGGTGTAACTAATGCAACTATACTTCCTTGAAACATAATCTATATCCTCCCATTAATAATTATAAGATTCTTCACATAAATTTGCTGTATATACCCTGCGGCCTTCTCCCTGTAGATATACAGTTTCATTATCATAATATACCGTAAGGGTTTTTCCGCCTTTTGTCAATAATTTAACAGGACCTTTAACAAGCCCTTTATTTAGAGCAATAAGAGCAGAAGCTGCACAGCCTGTGCCACAGGCTAATGTTTCACCCTCCACACCGCGTTCATAAGTTCTAATTTTTAAAGAGTCTTTACCTGTTACTTCAATAAAATTAACATTTGTGCCGTTTATGGCAAAATCTTTATTATAACGAATATCTCTGCCTATATTATGAACATCTATATTATCAACATTATCACATACTATAACAGCATGGGGAACACCAGTATTTACTGAATGAATATCATATTCTTTACCACAAGCTGTTATTTTTTTATCAAGTTCTAATGAATGGGGAGCAGTAAGCATGGTTTTTACTTCATTATTATCCATAATCTCTGCTTTTATTATACCTGCTAAAGTTTCAAATGCCATTTCTTTACCAGCTATCTTTTCAAGATATGCAAATCTTGCAGCACATCTTGCACCATTGCCACACATTTCAGCCACAGAGCCATCAGAATTAAAAAACTGCCATTTAAAATCTACAGTATCAGATTTTTCAATAAATATCATACCATCTGCACCCACTGATAAACCACGAGCACATACTTTTTCAATAAAATTTGGTGATTCTTTATATAAATGAGTATATTTACCATCTCTATTATCTATAACTATAAAATCGTTACCGTTGCCACTCATTTTTGAAAACTTAATATCCATCTTCACTCCAATTTTAAATATTAGAAATGAATAACATATTTATTATATTTTTTCAATTAATTTTATAATCATATAAATAAAGCTCTTGAGTAAAGCGTTCACCTGCTAAAAAATAAAACTCTCTTACTTTTTCATTTTTTCTTATGCAGCCTGCCTTATCATACATAGAATAATCGCAGTAATTATCGGTAAATAAATATATATTACATTTATTTTGCTCTTTCATAAAATTATGAAATTCATTAAGCATTGATTTTCCATACCCTTTGCCTTGGTATTTTGGGTGAGTTATGAAAAGCACAAGCTCTGCATCATATTTTTGACTGGTTTCTTTTACCATTAAATCAAGGGTTCTATTATAACCAAGCTGATATTTTAATATACTTCTGCCGTCCTTATAAAATATCATTACAAAGATAGATAAAAAACATAATAGCAGATAAATTATATTAAGTGGATTTTTAATACTTTCATCTCTTGAAGCTAGAAATGATATTAGTTTATTATGCTCATATATTACCAAGCGATAATTTGTTTTATAAAGTATATGAAAAGAATAAGCAAGGCATGATGCATAGTATAATACCCTGCTTTTTATTTCCTTATCTAAATTCCATGTAATACCTACAAGGTCTGCAAGTTTTATTATATATAGAAATATAAATTGTTGAATATGCATAAACACCTGTAAAAATTATAATCTTCCATAATAAACGGAATTAGTATCCAATATTGGCTGCAGTTCTTTTGTTGTTATACTAAAATATGAGTCTTCTCCCTTGACAAGTATTCTATTATTAGTAATACAAAATTCCTTATGCATTAATTCTTCCCCAAGCTTATTATAAAATTCATCTACTAATCCTTTTTTTGAATAACTTTCCATTTGATATATTATTGAATAAACTTCATAATAATAATTCATTTTTTCATAATCATATTTTTTCATTGTTTCATAATCATACTTTTCCATTTTTTCATAATATAGTCGCCCTAAATAGTTGATTGAATCAGAATCATCTTTTACTATATTGAAAATTTGATTTGGTAAAATTTTATTTGTTGTTTTATCTATTATAAAACAAGCATTCGTAAAATATTTACTATTGCTTATTAATGAAATAAAATCATTATAACTGCTCATATACTTAAATAAATCACTACTACTGTTTGCAATACACCTTTTACCATTGAAATAATTATTTACTTGCTCTGGTAAAACCTCTTTTTCATAATATTTAATACCTTTAAAGTGTTCTGGGTATGTATCAAATGATATTACATCATCATTATAAGCAACATATGCAAGATTACAGTTTAAACCAAGCCTGCCACAGCTTGCATCACCTGCGCCTATATAGTAGCCTGTTTGTATATTACCAAGACTATCACTGCCATTTGACACCATATTATATTTATGTGATGAGATTATTTCTACAGGGCTAGTAATGGTATGCTGACGAGCATAATACATTATTGTACCTAAAACAGGCAAACCACCTCTAAAGCCTGTTTTTAAAAGAGATTCTAAACACTCTGGGCAATACTTTGGGAATAATTCTTTATTAGTTTCATTGAAATATTCACAAGATACCTGCGAAATACTTCCATCTTTTAATAAATTTATATCTTTATCTACTGGTATCATAAAACATCTGTCAGCATTTGTATGTATATAAATAACATTACTATTATTTACCGTTTCTAATTTAGCATGTACGTAATGAACTATTTCTTCAACTTTATCGTCAAATAAAAATGATGCCTCAAGATATGTTATCCCATTCATTCCATATATGGTATAAGAATCCATATATGATATATCAAACACAGCAGATTTATTATCAAGCATTAAATCTAATTTATAATATTTGCTAGATGATTTTTCATAAGGCATACGAAATACTGGAAGTCCAAAAGCTAAAGCTGGCTTTGCAATAACACAGTTATGTGTATGATCCAATGCAGTCGTTACATATGCAAATAATGGTCTTTTATTTAACATCTTATATTCAACTTCTTTACTTGTAAATCGTTCTCCATTAGCAATATAGAAATAATATCCATCATTTGATGGATAATAAAATACCTGAATACATAAAAATAATATTAATAATACTCCAAATATAAATAAAACTTTTTTCATTATTTAACTCCTGTAATTATTATATACAAACATACACCATAAAAGTAGCATAAGAATATATTGACATATAAAACATTTCGTATATATTATACCCCTATGAGTAAAAATGCAAGTAATTCAAGCCTTGCTACAAATAAAAAGGCTTATCATGAATACGAAATTTTGACTGAATATGAAGCAGGCATTGAGCTGCATGGAACAGAAGTAAAATCTATCCGTGCTGGCAAGATGAACTTAAAAGAATCTGTTGTAAAAATCATGAATAATGAAGTTTATCTTATAAACTGCCATGTTTCCCCTTATGAGCAGGGTAATATTTTTAATAGAGACCCTTTAAGAAGTAGAAAACTATTGCTGCATAGAAAAGAAATAAATCAGTTAACTGGTAAAGTGCAGGAAAAAGGGCTTACATTAGTTGCCACAAAAGCATACCTTAAAGGGAGAAAGATAAAAATACAGGTGGCTCTTGCCCGCGGTAAAAAACTTTATGATAAACGAGCAAGCATTAAAGAAAAAGATGTAAATAGAGAACTTGAAAGAGATTTTAAAATCAAGTTTAAATAAAGATAAAATAATTATTACATAAATTAAATAGTGATTTTTTGTAATACAAGGCGGCTTTGAGCAAGCAAGCGGAGTTTACTTGATATGGTGTAAATGAGCATTGCCAGCAAAAAACAACGCTGTATTACGGAAAATTGTTACATAAATTAAATAGTGATTTTTCGTAAGACAAGGCGGCTTTGAGCAAGCAAGCGGAGTTTACTTGATGTGGTGTAAATGAGCATTGCGAGTGAAAAACAACGATGTATTACGGAAAATTGTTACAAATAAAGGGGGTGCTCGGTTTCGACAGGGAGCCGATATCCTCAAATGCACGTCAAGGCTGTCTGAGCCCTTGTAAAAACTCAGGCGAAAAAGTAAACGCTAACGACGAATTAGCTCTCGCTGCTTAGTTTCAGCGATGTCTTTGTGGACTGTCCGCCCATGACGGGCTGCAAGGGCACAAACTAATATGGGCTGGTGTCTGTCTGGCTTCTAGGCAGGCATGAGATTTAAGAGGCTTTCCCCAAACTTACTTTGTCTGTGGAGGTGGGAGGGGGAGATTTCAAACACAGACTAAGCGTGTAGTATTTGTGGACGTAAGCTTTTTGGACAGGGGTTCGATTCCCCTCACCTCCATAACTTTTATCCCTTATTTATCAATGATTTATATAATTGATTTTTTGGTTTCCCCAAGATTTCCTAAAAAAATGAGAAATTTTGAAGCCATTATTTGGATTGTTTTGTGGAATATAATTTCCATACACTTTGAATATCATTTCAAAATTATACATAAAGAGCTTATCATAAAAGTGGCCAAAAACGCTTATACTAAATATCCGTTCTGATATAAAAACTCTGGTGCAATATCAGTATTATCGTCCCAACATACTACACCAAAATCTTTATCAATGTAGCACTTGTTGAATAGTTCAACATTTTTTAGGTGTTTAAATGCTGGATATTTTAGCATAGGTTTAAAATTACAAACTTTAGTTTCACCTGTTGAAAAAGTTACTTTTAATTTATAATCATGTAGTGCAGTTACAGAAATAATTTTCAAAACTTTTTCAAAATTATCAGCATAACACATACCATTTATAATTATCATAAAATCCTCCTACTGCAATGGAGCAATTTTATTAAAATGTTTATTATTAACTGCATTACTCCATGCATGTTGTAATTCTTCTCATGAATAACTACCAATGCAGAAACAAGTTTTATCTGTTTCGCAGGAATATATTCATTAATAATTTCACCATCAAAATATACAATAGCTTCATATTGATATGTGGCATTTTATAATGATAACATATCCAGATAATTCAGGTATATTATTACCTCTTATTTTATTATTTTTTCTATTTTTTTTCAATATAAAAAAACCCAACCAGTAAGCTGATTGACTTTTCTTTATTTTTATTATATCTTAAAGCTAAGAGCAGGGAGGGCTAGTCCCTGCTTTATAAACTAGCTAACTTAAGCCTAACAACTGAAAAATGTAATAAGGTGCAGGCAAGCTAATCTAACATTAAGGATTTTCACGAATAAAAGCAGGTGTTCTTAAACGAGTTTACCTACTTTTTTCATAAGCCTGTTTCTTGGTCATTTACATGCAGGAGAATTATATTATATTTCAATAATAATTAAACAACAATCTATCATTTATAAAAAACCAAAAAACACAAAAAACGAAGTAATCAAAAAAAACGAAACAAACGATATGGATTAATATGATGATTTGACTTGGATAATAGAAATATATTAATTTATAATAATGAAACAGATTTACCATTAAAGTATAACTCCTTACAGGATAAATCAAGATCATCATTCCAGCTGATACCATAACATCCTGCATCTATCTTTACCTATTCAAATAAACTAGTAATATTAGATAATACTTTAAAATCATTTTTTTTATCAAATAAATGACCTATATTATATTCCTTTACTTCTTCATTAAAATATATCATTTGATAAATATTCTTGTATTTTTTATAATTTATATATATAATAAAAGTGTGATTTATATACACTCAATATATTATAATAATGTGATAAAGTATATGGAACGATTAATTTTAAAGAAATTACAAGACTGGAAGAATTCTCCCTATCGTAAGCCTCTTATTTTGAAAGGCGTGCGTCAAGTGGGAAAAACATGGATTTTAAAAGAATTTGGCAAACAATACTATGAAAATACTGCTTATTTCAACTTTGATGAAAATGAAGAGTATAAGCAGTTTTTTGAAACCACGAAAGATGTTGATAGAATTTTACAGAATCTGATGCTGGCAAGTGGTCAGAAAATTATGCCAGAAAAAACTTTGATTATTTTTGATGAAGTCCAGGACTGTCCTAAGGTTATCAATTCCATGAAATATTTCTGTGAGAATGCACCTCAGTACCATATTGCATGTGCTGGTTCTTTACTGGGGATTGCTTTGGCAAAACCATCTTCTTTTCCTGTTGGCAAAGTTAATTTCATGCAGATTGACCCTATGAACTTTACAGAGTTTTTGCTGGCTAATGGAAATGAGAATCTTGTAGAATATCTAGAAACAATAAACACTATTGAGCCTATTCCTGATGCCTTTTTTAATCCTCTATATGAAAAACTTAAAATGTATTATGTTACTGGTGGTATGCCCGAATCTGTTAAAATGTGGACAGAGGCACGAGATGTGGAAGCTATGCAGGAAGCACTATCGGGAATTATTAATGCTTATGAGCGTGACTTTGCCAAACACCCCAATATCAGTGAATTTCCTAAGATTTCAATGATTTGGAAGTCTATCCCTTCCCAACTGGCAAGAGAAAATAAAAAATTCATATATAAGGTGGTCAAAGAAGGGGCTAGGGCTCGTGAATATGAAGACGCTTTACAGTGGCTGGTAGATGCCAGACTTGTGCATAAAATCTACCGTAGTTCTGCTCCTGGTCTGCCTGTATCTGCTTATGATGACATATCATCTTTTAAGATTTATCTAGTAGATGTGGGACTGCTTCGTCGACTGGCACAACTTGCACCGACAGCCTTTGGCGAGGGTAATCGGTTATTCACTGAGTTTAAAGGTGCATTAACTGAAAATTTTGTGTTACAGACTTTGATTACACAATTTGAAGTAACTCCTAGATACTGGACACAGACAAATCCACCTTATGAGGTTGATTTTCTAATTCAGCATGAAAACAATATTTTCCCTGTAGAAGTTAAATCAGAAACTAACACCACAAGCAAAAGCCTTAAGAAATTTAAAGAGTTGTTTCCAGATAAAGTAAAACTTCGTATCAGGTTTTCATTAGATAATCTGAAACTTGATGATGATATGCTTAATATCCCACTATTTATGGCAGATTATACTGATAGACTTATTGGGCTGGCATTGCAGCAGCAAAATAAAAAGTAGTAATACGCTATCATTGTAACATTCGGTAGGAAAAATATAAGACTAAGCAGGATTATAGAAATGTATTTAAAAGCAAGTTCTAAGTTCTTCTATGACCGATTTAAATATATTTTAAAAAGGGTGAAAAAGATTATACAAACTGTTACCCGTGCCAGACTTTATACTACAATCACCCTAATAAATTATTATTAGATACCATTATTATCTATACATTCAATATACTGTTTAAATGAATTCATAAAAACAATATCAATATAGTGAAATATTGTAAAAAATAAAAAATAATTATTATATTTGTAACTATCACGTGCAATATCTTTAATTGTTGGAATATTATTAAGTTGTACTTTAGTGTTATGTGCTAAACTATTTCTCGTTGGAAGTATATATTTCTCGTAAATTGTAACAATAATATTTTTTTTATTTTCTTTTATTTTAACATCCATATTAGACACTATTTCTTGAAATTCTTGATAATTTCTTAAATTACAATCTTTAAATAATGAATGATTAAATTTCTCATTTATTTTTTTTATACTATATTGCCAATATGTTATATCTATATTATTTAGTTTATTCTCTATATTACTATTTCTATATAAATTTATTTGCTGTATTAGTTCATTTAAAATTTTATTTTTATCTTTTAAAGTTGATCCACCCTTATACTCTCCAGTTAAGACTTTATGTCGTATATCAATATTATTATTGCTTATTTCAAAAATAATAGAATGCATTTTTTGTTCTAACATACCTGAAATCTTTAAAAATAAAGAATGCATAATATACTCTACTACTGGATAAGCACATAATTTATTATGTAAACCTGCTGTTGAAATTATTGCATCATCCATTAATTTATCTATAGGTATCAAAATAAAATTTACATTATTCATATAAATTGCCTATATATATTAATTGATGATTCAATTCTAGAACGCAAATATTTTAAAGCACTAGGTGTTTTTGCATGATTTTTGTTTTTCTTTGATTCAAATATAGTCTTTTCAAGCATATCAGTAATATTGTTTCTATTATTAACAATAGAAGTATGATCAATATTTTTAAATATAAGAAAATACAATAAGCCAAACAGATAATAATCTGCATCAATAATACTGATATACTTACTTGGAAAATTAAGTTTTTCATATACGATATTTAATTTTTTAATTTCCTCTGAATAATTGAAAGCTGCCCCAAATATATAAAATTTGTTCTGTTCTTTTTTATCTACTAAATAATATATATACTCTTCAATATATTGCTCTATAGTCTTTCCCTTTCTACCTACAAAACCTTTTGCTATATTCTTAGTTTCGCCTTGTTTTTTATATTCAGAAAGTAATGCAATATATCTAGCAAAGTCCATATCATAAGTATCTATTTTAATTTTGCCCAAAACACTTTTTTCATCTGGCTGTAAAAATGGTTGGATACCTTCATCGAGCCAATAAAGAGAAGATCTACTTTCTACTGGTGTTAAATCTACTGCAGAGATATTAATATTTCTAAACATTGTAGAAAAATATCTTTTTTGTGCTTTGCTGTCAGATATATCTTTTGGTCTAACATATGAAAATCCCAATCTTTTTGATTCAAAAAAATCTTGATTTATATCTCTAAGAATTTTATTCGATATAGTTTGATATTGATTAGAATTAATAAGTTTTTCTTTAATATCATCTTTTTTTATTTTACCATTATGTATTAAATCTTGTATTACAGTAAACTTCCATGCTTGTATATTTTCTTGTTCATCACCATCATCATTATATTCTTTATCATCATTATAAGTTCCAAATACTTTAATATTTTCAGCAAATCCCTTCCCTTTTGGAAAACATCCAAGCCATGCCAAAAGTATTGCACTTAAACGTTGTTGTCCATCTAATACATAATTATGCTCTACTTCATTATCTTTATAGCTGCCAATAACCACAGGTGGAATGTACTGATTTTCTTGTAAACTTGCAATTAATTTTTCCACTTTTTCCTGACTCCATACAAAATATCTTTGATACGGGGGAAGAATAATTTCTTTATTCAATATCATGTTTATCCAATATTTAAGTGTATATTCACCATAATAAATATTATAACTAGACATATGCCACCATATTTTATTTTTTGTTATTTTACTACAAATAATAATATGAATCAACTGTCTTTATTAAATCACTTCATCTCATCAAATATTTTTTTGATATATTCTTCATCGTCCATAAAGAAAACATGTTTATCTTCCCAGTCTTTTTGTGGCTCTGGTTTTTGTAAAACATTTATAGATTTTGGGGAAAGTATAAAAGAGTTTAACACTACATTATATTTGCCATTATCATTTAATCTTTTTTCTACTTCTTTTATACCATTATAAAATTCTACTTTTGAATCCATTATAGATGTTCTTGATATTCCGTGTGGGTCTATAAAGTTAATATACTGCACATTATCTTTGATTACCCACATAATAAAATCAGGGTAAAATCCACTGCCAGTAAAAAATCCTACACCTTTTTTACTTTGGTTGCGGATAACATATATATCCTGTATATCAGCTTTATTATCATCAATATGCTTTTTCAAATCTTCTAAAAACTTATATTCACCTTCATTTAATGATACTGGGCTTATTTTTATTTCCAGATTTCTATAATTATATAATAATGGGTGGTAAAGCATAGCATCATAGGAAGCATATTTAATAATGGCAGTTGCATTTGCAACAAGTGGAGTATTTTTTTCTTGAGCTTCTTTCACTGCCTCAATTAACTCTTTTATATTGCTTTCATATTCTGCCTGTTTATCTTTATTTATAGAAATATCTACAATATCATTTTCTATAAAATTATTATCATCATCTGATAACTCTACATATTCTTGATACTGGCTTTCCCATTCAAGACGCTTTTTATAATAAAATTTATCAAAATATTTTTTTAAAAGCATAATAGCAATATTTTCAAGCCTTGCAATAACTTCAAAACTACTTATGATTGTAATATCATTATAAGCATGTATTACTGACCAGCTGTCATTACATGCTAATAAATCAATAATACATTCTTTTGTAATATTTATATTATAATTACCAGTCATATTTTTGTATTCCTGCATTTTAAAATAAATATTATCATAATTAAAAAAATGGCAGTATATTTTAGGTATATGATATTCTTTATATGGACAATCTTTGCTTTCTATTTTTTGTGATGAAACAGACTGCACAGTATTAAATAAATCTAAAATTACATTTATATTTTCTTCATAATGCAGTATTGGAATATCTGCGTGTTTTTTATAATCAAGCCCGTCTTTTAATTTTATGGTATAAAGTTTTTTAGCTTTAAATGATTTATTCCTAATAACATTCATTTTATATATTTCATACTCTTTTATTTCCACCCCTTCTCTTCTAATAAATTCATCAAAAGTTTTCATATAGTCTGCATTGATACCAAAAATATTGAGGGTTTCCATAGTATTAAAAAATTCTGGAGTTTTAAGAGTTAAATCAATTTTTTTATAAGCACTGCTTCTTTTAAGTGAGTTATTATACCCTTTTAAGCGGACACCTCTGCCAAAAAGCTGTATTATGCTGCTGCCTTCACTTTGCCCCACATTTAAAAGCCCCATACATGATACACGGTATGAGTTCCAGCCTTCTGTAAACTTTTTAGCACCTATTAATATATTAATATTACTTTTATCATTATTAATACCAGCAAAAAGCGAGTCTTTAAAACTGCTTTCTGATGTATTAAAATTTTGTTCCTGCAATTTTTTAAATAACGCAGCAGCATCGCCTACATTAATCACACCAAAATATTCATTTTCCCCAGCTTTTAGTGCAATTTCTCCATCTGAACCTTTTATATTTTCAATATGTAATATACTTTGGCTTGATGAGCAGTTAAAGATTTTTTCAAGCATATCTTTATATATAACTTCTGCATCTAATATGTTTTTAGTTAAATATTTTAATGAGCCTGCAAAAATATCCTGATTATCTTTATTTAAATAACCGCTTTCAGATTTTAAAATATTTCTAATGGCAATAACAGATTTATTATTGCTGTTTTCAAGAAACTCTTTAATAAATATTAATACTTTATCAATATCAGATTCATTTTTAGAGCCTTTATTTGTAACAGTATTACCTACAAATATTAAAAGCGGCTTTGAAATATCAAACTTTTTACAATCTGTTAGATTATTGCTGTAAAATCTTAACTGCTGATAAAATGTTAACAGCACCCCTACCATATATGTAAAATCTGCAGATATATTATTTTCTGTATTATTATAGTTTAATATATTAAAATCTTTACCATAGCCGTCATTATAAAAATACTTATAAGAATAATTAAAAATAATAGATTTTGCATATCTTTTAAATATACTATTATTATCTTTTGATTGTGCTGCCTGACCAAATGTGGCAGAATATTCAAAAGAAAAGCCTTTTTCACAAAGTTTTTTTCTATTTTCAAGCCATGTATCTCCTTTTGTGCCTCTATGCCCTTCATCTACAAATACCACATTATCATTGCCAAGGCTTTCTACTGCTATCTGCTCCACACCTTCTTTTTCTGCAAGTTTTGTATTTTCTATAACAGAAATATAATCGCTTCCAAGTCCATGCATTTTATTAAATCTATCTGATTCAATATTAGATAATGTAAATTCTTCAATATGCTGATATGAAAGCCTTTCGTTAGGTGTAATTAAAATATAGCTGTATTCTTTATTATATTTATTTTTAGAATAATGCTTATACTGCAGAAAATTTATATGCATTAATATGGTTTTTCCACTGCCTGTGGCGCTCCAAAGGGCAATAGAATTAAGGTCATCTTCACTGTATTTATATTCTGATAATTTATATGAAAAATCATCATTATAAAATCTATCTACAAAATCATTTAATTCTGCAAGCAGCTCATCTTTATTATTAAAATACATATCAAGGTAATATTCTACAAATAAAAGATATAAATACTGATAATATTTAAGTTTTATTTTTATGAGCCTTTCTTTATTAATATATTCTAAATGGCTGACAATATTATAATCATATTCTGATATTTTATCTTTTAATTGTTTATCTGCTATAACAATACAAAGTTCGCTGTAATATTTTGTATGATTATCTGCATCTAATGTATCATATTTATGATCATCTTTAAGTAATGCAAATAAATCATCAATATTTTTATACCCAAATTTTGTGCTTATATAGTTACTTAAAACAAGCTGTTTATCAAATGAAAGTTTTTGTGTATCTTTTGTATTATTTGCCATACACCACTTCCTATATACCGTTAAACATTTTATCTTTCATAACTTCTTCTATTAAAGCGACTTTATAACTGCCTTCTTTTGCAAAATTTTGCAGGCTGTTTGTGCCGTTAATATATATGATATCATATTCACTTTCTGCTGGCTTTATTTGGTTTTTTAAAGTAACAGATTCAAGCACTGCATTATTTTTATTTAAGTCATCATTATTATTTATATCGCCTACAATATTTCGCCAAATAACAAGCACTTTTTCCCCTTTTAAAGTAGAGCCTTCCACTATTTTAAAAATATATTGCCCATTATTATCAGGCTTAATATCTGCCTGCAGTCTGCCAGTATCAATTGTTTTAAACAATGCATTATATTTTTTAGTATATATATTATTAACCTGCAGCCCTATAAGAAAATTAAAAGTTTCTATTAAATCTATCTTTTGCACCCTGCTTTCATTTTTCCTGGTGATTTTAAGCTGAAATTCAAAAGGATTATAAAAAACTTCAGCAGGCAGATATATTTTGCTGTTTTCTGCCTCTTTTTGTATTTTATATTTAGTAAGATATTCGTTTTGAAGAAAATCATCTACAACTAAAGGTTTGCTAAATTCCACATTATTAAGAGTATCTTCATAACTTTCAAGACGAATATATTTAAAAATATGGCTGCTTCCCTCTCGGCTGACAGGCTTGCCGTCTTTCCAGTCTTTAGAATATATTACTTTTTCTATGCGTGGCTTTGTAACAGTATCAAAATATTCTCCCATTTCCACTAAAATATATTTTCTTTTACCATTTTCTTTATCTTCTCTATTAAGGTTAATAACAGCATGGCCTGTTGTGCCAGAGCCTGCAAAGAAATCAAGGATAAGAGAAGACGAAAATATATATGTATTCATATTAATCAAATATTTTATTAATGAAATAGGTTTAGGATAACTAAAATCTTGATGTAATTTTAAATCATATAATTCTTTTAAAGCACTTTCATTTGTTCCAATTCCAACTGAACGTTCTAATTCAATATTTAGTGAATTATTAGGTGTTTTAAAAGAGCATTCATTAATAGGTCTTTGAAATCGAATAGACATTTTATTTGTTTTAATTATAAAATAAGTTCCAAGCTTTACTTCATTATCTAAGTATGGTTGAGACCACTTAAATTCACCACTCATTCTAAATGAATTATAATTATACCCATCAACTAAAACAACATCATCTAATAATTGAACTTTTTCATAATTACCCTTGTTTATTATTCCGTCATTTAGAAATATAAATTTTACACTATTTTTAGGAAAATTTAATTCTTTAATTGGATTACCAGTATTTAATAATGGAGCATCTCCACCATCTAATAGAGAACCAAAAAAACGATTATTTGTTAATTTTGATTCATAACATTCTATAAATTCTACTGTTTTTCTACATTTATTTGACAATCCCGGTGGAGTTGCAGTTTTAGTCCATAAAAATGAAGTAACAAAACTTTGTTCCCCAAATATTGTATCACCTACTTTTCGTAAATTACTTAATTCATTATCATCAATACTTGAAAAAAATACAGCTTTATCATTCATTAATTGCTTCATTTTCTCTAATCTGTCATACATCATAGCAAGCCAGGAAGAATGTTTATAATTATCTTTATAATTAAAATCTCTATTTTCTGTATTATACGGTGGGTCAATATAGACGCACTGCACCTGCTCTTTATATTTTTCCTGCATTAAATTAAGGGCTTGAAAGTTATCTCCATGGATAAGTAGGCCGTCTATATTTTCATCTAGATTTTCAATATCTGCTATTATTTTTTCTTTAAATTCTTCACTAAAAAAGGAAGTATCTAGCACTAAATATTCATTAGCTTTTAAAAACTCTTTTGTTAATGGTTCACTGTATTCTTTAGTATGTAAATCGCCTTTTATTTCATCTATAGCAAAAAGTTTTTTCCATTCTTCAATCTGTGCTTGATTTGCTATTATTTCATCATAATATTTTTCATTTATTTTATCTAATGTTATACAATAGTTTGTTTCTGTTACAAATTTCTTTTTTAAATAAAGTTCTTTTTGAAAATCTTCCAATTGAGCTAAAAAAGTGATTATTTCACTGCCTATATTTTGTATAACACTTGCTTTTTTTACATACATATCCAGATTTTTTATATTATCCTTACTGCCATATAAATCCTGCAAATAGATGACTTCGTTTTTTATATAAAAATCTAACTCCTGCATTAAAAATTTTTTTAAATCTTTATGGATAAAAAAATCAAAACTGTTTTTTGCTATATATTTATTTAAGTGATATCCTATATGACTTTTTGTATATATATCTTTATCTTTATCCTGCTCATTTCTTATTTTAAAAAGGTTGCCTATTTTTGATTTTATATGTGATGAAATTTCATTATTATTTTCAAGCTGTTTTACTGCATTGATTATTGCTTCACTGCTTTCTTTCTGCTTTACATCTTTACCATATCTATAAGAAAGCCTTATAAAAAGCTCTGCTCTTGTTTTTTCTTCATTTTCTAATACATATATTGGCTTTTCATATTCTTCTGATGCTTCTGCTAATACATATACTTTCTTATCGTCTGATTTGTTGTTATCTCTTTCTATCTCTGCATCTGTTAATATAAAAGTTACATTAAAATCATCTTCTATATTAAATGTATAATCTTTAAAATTTTCACCAGTTTTTATGTAATACTGGTCATGGTTTGCCCAGTGGAGTTTTACTTCCTCCCCGCTGTATGGCACTGCATATACACCGTCTTTATATCTTCTTTGGGATATAAAATCGCCCTCATCATAATATCTGCTAAAAAATGTAAGCAGTTTATCATATATTTCTTCTTCTGTATTGCCACTTAATGATGCCTGTTGTAACTGGGATATTTCACTTTTTATATCTTCTATCTTTTTAACAGCATCTAAATTCCCCCCCCCCAAGTTCTTCTAAAGTTTTAATTTTTGTTTCAAGCTCTTTAATTTTAGCTGTATTATCAACACTTACTGTTTGCATACTTTTTAAAAATTCATTTATTTTATTGGGAAGTGTATTATTTATATAATTTTCAATATCACTTTTTTTCTCATTTATTATTCTATATATACCAAAATCTAACCCATTATTTATTTGAAATAATTCATGTAATTTTTCAATAAATGCCTGCTGTTTTGCTGCCATTAGATAACCTCCCAAGCTATTGTATATATTTCTTCTAATTTTGCATCTTTTACCATACGGCTTTTTATTTCTTCTATTAATGCTTTTCGTTTTTCATATACTGCATCTTCATTATCTTCTAAATTACGGCGCATTTTGCTTTTTTTAGCATTTAATTCCAGTAATTCTTGGTTTAAATTATATTTTTCTTCCATACTTGATGCAAGCCTTATTTGCTTTTCTTTTTCTCTTACAAGCTCTTTTATATTTTTCAGCTCTATCTCAAGCCGCTGCACCATATCTTTTGACCAGCCCTCAAGCCGTTCTTCTTCCTGCTGAAAATACTGCATATTATTTTTTTCTGATACTATATCTTTTTCACGAGCATATTTTTCTATTTTGCTTTTTAATATATTTCTCTTATCTTCTGCTATTTCTGACACTTCATATTTACCCATACATTCAAACAACTTTTCGCACACATTTTCTGCTACAAACTCCCCGTTTTCCTGCATACCTGCAAAAAGTAAATATTCTTCCTTATCAAATGAATTAATTGTATATTTATATAAACTTAAATACCCTTTACGACCCTTTAAATTTTCCACTTGGGTTATTTTAAGGGGGTTATCTGTTATATTAAAAATAACTTTGCCACTTTTTTCTGGTATGTGTAACCCTCTTTTTATTACATATTCACCTAAAGGGTGGTTGGTTCTATATATTATACCGTTATTATTTTCATATTTTTTAGAGATTAATGCATATTTGCCAGAAATAATATTATCTATATTATCCTTTAAATAAAAACTATGGTCATCATCATTAAATTCTGCTTTTTCATGTAATATATATTTACTTAAAAGCCAAAATTGGCTGGAAAATTTATCTAAATATTCATCTATATTTAATTTTAATCTTTCAAAAACTTCACTGTCAAAATTTTTAAATAAATCTTCATGGGCTTTTTGTATATTTTGATTAATTATTTCTTCCATACTTTTTTGAAGCTCATTGAAACTTTGCTCTATTTCTTCATGTGTTCTACACTGCTGATATATTTCTAATATTTTTCTTTCAAAATCTATACATGATTCTAATGCACCCAGTACTTCATCACTAGAACCAAATACACCATTAAATAAATTAAATTTATGGGCTAAAAGCTCATATACTCGCCTATCCACATCGTTAGATTCATTAATAAAGTTTATTACAACCACATCATTTTTTTGCCCATACCTGTGGCATCTGCCTATACGCTGCTCTATCCTTTGGGGGTTCCATGGCAGGTCGTAATTTATCACTAACGAACAAAACTGTAAGTTTACACCTTCGGCAGCTGATTCTGTTGCTATCATTATTTCTGCACTATCCCTAAAATATTCTATTAAAGCATTTCTTTTATCTGCCGTTTTAGAGCCGCTGCACCTGCCAGTATATTTATTTTTTTCAAGCCAGTCATTATATATAGCTGTAGTTTCTGCTCCACTATTACTACCGTTAAATAATACAAGTTTTCCTTTATAACCATTTTCTTCTAAAAAATCTTTTAAAAACTTTTGTGTTCTTGTGCTTTCTGTAAAAATAAGGGCTTTTTTATTGCCACCAAGTTTATTTGTCTGCTTAAAACCCTCATCTAATGCAAGTAATAGCTTTTCTGCCTTTGCATCTTTTTTTATATGCGTTGCTATATCTAAAAAACCTTTTATTTCTTCTATCTCTTTATTTAATAACCCTAAATCTATTGTATCGAAACTATCCTGCTCATCATCATCTTCACATACATCATCTTCTAAACTTTCTGATATTAAATATTTTAAATCATCATCACCATCTAGTATAAATACACCTTCATTATCCTTATCAACATACACTTTTCCTCCTGCCTGCTCCCTTAAAGTTTCTAATCTTTTAAGTATGGTTTGAAGTGTATTTATTACAGCGTTTGTGGAAGATGCCAGAACTTTACGAACAACAAGTGTTACTATATGCCTTTGGTTTACAGGCACAGCATAAGTATATTCCCTTTGCAAAAACTGGGATATTTTTTCATATAAAGTGTTTTCCAGCTTTGAAGGCTTAAATTTAAATACTATAGGGTGACGGGCAGTATATTTTATATACTCCATAACATCTTTTCTTAGGGTTCTATAACAAAATTGATTTAAACGCGTTTTTAAATCGCCTAAATCACCACTACCCGCATAATTTGCACGGAAAGATTTTATATCACCAAAAATATATTCATCTATTACTGAAGCAAGGCCAAAAAGCTCTGCCAAATTATTTTGTAAAGGGGTAGCCGTTAGTAATAATTTACGAGTGCTTTTTAAAGCAGGCACTAAACTTTTGCCAAGCCTGTTGCTTGAACGGTAAGAATTACGCAGCTTATGTGCCTCATCTAAAACAGCTAAATGAAAATTATTTATAAGTATTTCTTCGCTTATTTTTGAAGCATAGTTGTATGACATAATAAAAATATTATCATAAAGTAATGGCGATTTACCGTGTTCTTTTTTATATAGTTTATAGGACTGGCTGTCTACTATCATGGAAGGAAGATTGAACTTTTCCTGTAATTCTATTGACCATTGCTTCCGTAAAGCAGCAGGGCATATTACTAAAAGCCTGCGTTTGCCCTCTGCCCATAACTGGCATAATATTAAACCTGCCTCTATAGTTTTACCAAGCCCCACTTCATCTGCCAATATTACACCCTTAGAAAGGGGGGAATTAAAAGCAAATAAAGCAGCATTTACTTGATGAGGGTTTACAACCAAAGCAGCATCAAATAATGATGAAGATAAACGGCTTTCATCACTATAAGATTTCTTTAATAATAACTGATTAGCATAATATTTCCCATGAAATGGCGTTATCAAAATACCCTCACAAATTAAATGTTAATAAAAATGTATGCTAACATATTTATATAATTTTGGCTAGTAGGGAAATTTATAGGTTAACTTTTCTCACAATAAATAAAATCTAAAATAGCCTGAGCTATTTTGTGCGAAAGAATTGGAGGAACTGCATTACCAATCTGTTTAAATGCTGCTGATCTAGAATGTTCAAATACAAAATTATCTGGAAACCCTTGAATTCTTGCAGCCTCCCTTACTGTGATTGAACGATTTTGGTCTATATCTGGGTGTATATAATAGTGACCATCTTTTGCAATATGAGCAACTACAGTATGACATATGGAATTATAATCTAATGCTTTATACCTATCCAAAAAACTACTTTTATTAGAATGAGTCTGTAAATTTTTAGGAATATTATTATACTTTAAGTTTTTTCCTTGTTTTTTTGCTTCTACAACTAATTTATATATTTTTAAATCATTTTTATTATGTGGACGAGCAATATGTTGCAATAAAATATCTTTTTCATTGCGTATATATTTAGAAATATAGTTACTAAAAATTTTTCGACAATACTTATTTGATGTTTCTCCTGCTTGTAACTTTGGTAAATCCTCAAATAACTCTTTCAATGTCGGTGCTTCTTCCATATAGCTTGTTAGATAATCAAAAAAAGAGTGCTTCAATTTTAAATCTTTTCTGTGCCCCACAAGAAATAATCGCTCTCTACTTTGAGCAACTCCATAGTCATTAGCATTAATTATTTTACAGCTTACTTCATATCCAACTTGATCAAATTCATTAATTATTTTAGGCAATAAGAAATCACCTGAAATATCTTTAAAGGATAATAATCCTTTAACATTTTCAAAGATAAAAAATTTAGGTTTATACTCTTCCAAAAAGTTAAGATAATATTTATATAAATAAATTCTTTCATCTGTCATTTTTTTAGCTTTATTATTAACTCTACCTATCATTGAGTATGCTTGACATGGTGGACCACCTATAATCCCATCTAATTTTTTACCATCAAGACTACTATTAATATATTTAAATATTAGAGGTAAAGTATCATGATTGATTTCTTCATTAATAACACTATGTATAATATTTTTTGGTACATAACTATACAATATTTCTTTTGAAATTATTCCAGAAATATAATCATAATACACTGATAAATCATTATTTTGTCTCAAATAATAATATATATTTCTCAAAACCAAAGAAGAACAAGCTTCTTTATCCTTTTCTATATGACATATTATATTAAAACTATTATTTAGCCTAAAACCCTCTGTTAATCCACCAGCCCCAGAAAATAAATCTATGATATTTAACACTATTTTCTTCTCCTATTACTAATACAAATCGTTAGTTAGTTAATTTATCCAATATAATATCAGAATTAAATTTTGGTTGACCTTGCCTATGATAATAGCTACTAAATCTTGAAACTATATCTTTTTTAAAATGATCCGTAATTACTCCTATTTTTTCATATGTATTATCTTCTAGTGTTCCAGTATTCTTATTATATTTCAAAAATATCATGGAGCGAAAATCAACAAAACCTCCTTTAAAGTTATTTACAGGAGGTAAAAAATGATATCTTAATGATGCTGATGAAGAATTAGTAAACCATAAAAATAACTTTTCTAATTTCTCTTTTTTTTCTTTATCTTTATTTTCTCTATTATAACTTTTTAATAACTCAGAAAAGTTCTGTACATTATCATAGCTTTTAATTTCGCACATTATAATATCCTCCACCTTTTTATTAACAAGGTCACATGTAGGATTCATAACCAAATAATATGAATTAGAAGAATCCATAAATATATCACAAGTACATATTTGATCAATTGGATTAGGAAAAAGATACATCTCAATAGGTTCAAAATCTTCATATCCGTCATCATACATATATTTATTAGTAAGCCAATTAGAAATATATCTGATTATCACTTTTCTTTTTTTACTATTATCTAAATGAGTTATATCACTTTTATTTTTTAAAAAAAAATTAGGAATAATATTCCATATTAAATTTTTAAAATTTGTGTTTATATCTCCTTTTGTACCATAAATTTCAAAAAGAAAATGATCATACTTATCAAGAAAAGTTTTTATAACTTTATAAAATGATTCATCTTTACTGCAGATAGTTATAAAATCATTATGATTATTTATTATTGATAATTTATGTGGAGTAGCCGATCTAACAATTATAGGCATAACTTCTCTATCCATTATTTGATTTAATATAATATTACCAGAAATATCATCATCATCTTTTGTCATATCATCATTACTTAAATTTAAATCAATAATTACTATACTATAGTTATTTCTATATAGCTTGATGATTGCTTCCTCAGGATTTAAAGCTACATCAAGTATGAAACTAATATCATCATCTTTATATGTATTGTTTAATTCACTAATTTCTGATTGTAGTAATTCTTCTTGTTCTTTATCATCATCAATCAACAATAAACTAATATTCCTCATTTCACTCCTCACTTTTATATAAAATAATTCTAAAATATCCACCATAACTATAATCTACAGCTTCTAATTTACCATGATTTCTCTGTACAGCCTCACCAGCGATCGCTAAACCCAAGCCTGTTCCATTTTCACTCGTAACAGTATATTTTTTTGAATACCCTGGATAAAAGAGTAGATTCTCTATTATATCTTCTGATGGTACACCTGGTCCATTATCAATTATTTCAATTACTATATTTTTTTCATCACTATACATTTTTATTTTTATTATTTTTTTATCTTGTTTTGAATAATCAACCCAAAAGATTGCATTTTCTATAATATTTGTTAATGCCATATATAAATCTTCTTCAATGATAGCATAATAAATATTATCTGATAAATAATATTCTATTATAATATTTTTTTCCTGTATTATATTTTCAAATATTTCAACAACTTCTAGTATTTTTTCTTTAAGATTAATAACCTGTTTTTTCTTTCTTTTATTGGCAGATAATGGGTCTAATCTTTTAAATAAATTGCTCATTCTGCCAGCTTCACAACTTAATTTTTGAATAGTATTTATTAAATCATTGTAGCCACTAGAACTAATTTCATTATTTAAATTTAATGCACTAAGTTTACGTTCCATATATGGTAATTTATTACCATACCATGAAAGAGGCTTTCTTGCTTCATGTAACACAACATTAAGTACATTTCCTAATGTTGCATGTTTTTGATATATGGCTATAGCTTCTTTAACCTCTATAAACTCTGCTTCTTTTTCCTTTTCTAGCTTTTTAAGTTCGTTACCTATCCCTTTATTAAGTTTAGAAATTTGCTCCTTAACATTTTCAGGATTATTTTGTAAATTTTGATATGTTTCTTCAATTAATTTCTCAACATTTTGATGGACATCACTAAAATCAAATAATCTCTCTATAGCAGCAGTCTTTCTTTTATTTCTTGTTTGTCTATATTTAAATCTTTCTTCTTGCAATAATTGAAGTGCTCTCCATGACAATTCCACTAAAGTATTAAAATTTTGATTTTCATACAATCCATCTCTTGCACTTTTTTCTTTTAGTCCAGATATATCTTCATCTTCTATACTAATTCTTCCATGTATTTGTTCTGAACCGATTGACATACTAGGATTTTGTACACGTTTAGAATCAAGATATAACCAATCAAACCCTGGATCTCCATATGGCCTAATTCTAAATCCATTGCGAAAAATACTCACTCCTGACTGATCTTTTAATATTTTTTTTATCTTTGCAGTAGAGTACCGAGTATCATGAGTGCCATTTATAAAATTAGTAATTAATTCTATACCTGCTGGATCTTTATCATATACATTGTAATCAATTGTAATATTACCACACGATGGATTGTTTTCATTTAATATATTTTTAAAACTATTTACAAATTTCTTTTCTTCTTTAGTATAATAATTTTTGTATGTCAATTCATAACTGAAATCAGAATAAATATTACCAAATAATCTATAGTGGCATACATCACTATACACTAATGGTTTTATAGGTTTGCATATATTTTTTTCATGAATTTGGAAAAATCTATCATAACATACTTCTATATGAAAATCATCTTTTTTCGCTAAAAGTTTAGATAATTCATTTTCTATATTCTCTATATCTTTTTCATCTATTTTCTCTTGTGCTGAATTATCATTTATAATAGTTAGAATTGTACCATTTTGCTGATTTGTTTCACTTATTTCTATATCTATAGGTATTTCACTTAGTTTTTTTTCAGAATTAAAATCATCCCAATCAAAAGAAGCTGTTGTTTTCTCACCATTACATATGGTCATTAACTCTAACTTATTACCTAAGATTGAAACAGCATAGCGTCCTAATCCCTTTCTTCCCTGATATTTTCTTCCTTTGGGACTAACTTGTTTTTTTAATTTATAATCAGTTGATGGAACCATCCATGCACCAGTAACAATATCACTACTCATACCATGCCCATCATCTTCAATAGTAATAATCAAGTCTTCTAATATTTTTTTAAATGTTATTTTTACATAGCTGGCATCTGCATCATAAGAGTTTTTAACTAACTCTACTATTGCTGCCTGAGGATCTTTAATTAAATCTTTTCCTATAGACATAATGAGCCTACCAGTAGGTTCAAAAAAACTTTTCATAGCAATGTCTCCGTCTATAAATTGAATAGTTTTATCCTATACCTTTTTTTAAAAAAAATAAAGCACAATAAATTAAATATCACAACAATATACCTTATAATTAACAATAAATTTAATAATATATAATCAAAATAAATATCTGATAAAGCTTTAAATATGTATAGCATAATTACTTAGTCAATAATAATGCAACAAATAAAAATTAAATATTATTATAAAAAAAAGAAATCAACAAAACACAAGATAATTATACTTCATATCTCTTTCTTCTATCCAACTCATTATTCATAGTTAATGCGGATATCTATATCATTATACCCATAACAACCTATATCACATACTTATCCATCTAATGCTGCAACCATATCTTTATATGTTACCAGTCGCACATTTCCCATTTTCTCTGCTCTGCTTTTGAGTGCATTAGTAAAGCCAGATTTAGAAAATATATAGTAATACTTTTCATATTTAAAATTCATGCTTTTATCTATCAGATTATCAAGCACATCTACATCTGCTTTTTTATTAGTCCATTTACATTCACCAAATATAGCTCTGTTTTCAGTATCTGTTCCAAAAATATCTATCTCTATCTGTGTTTTACTAATATTACTTGTGCCCCACCATCTGCCTATATTATTAAAAGATACCTCACTTTTACCCATAAGCAGCATTTGCCACATATAATCTATACATATATTTTCAAAAACCGAGCCCATATATTTTGAAATATTCTGCTCTATATATTTATACACATTCTCTACTGCCCCTTTAGAGATAGCCGACATATTGGGCTGAATAAACCTATACCAAAACCTAAACATATTATCTGTAATAGAATATGTTGTTTTCTTACTTTTATCTTCTCCTGCAGGTATTTCTTTTTTGACTATACCTAATGATATTAGGTTTTTAATATACATAGAGCATATACTTGTCTGCTCCCCTGTTTTAGAAGATATTTCTGAAAGTTTTGTATATCCGTTGGCTATAGCTGATATTATAGAATTATAAACAGCAGGCTCTCTCATTTCCTGTTTTAAAAAGTTTACTGGCTCTTCATACATAAAAGATGACGGCTCTAAAAAAATATTTTTTATGTTTTCTTCTAATGAAAGCTTATCATTTATCTGCAATAAATACTGTGGTGTGCCCCCTGCAATGCCATAAGCTAATGCTTTATCTTCATTTGAGAAGTTTTTTGTATATGCAGTTGATTCAAAAAAATTTAACGGATTAATTTGCAACTGAGCTGTCCGCCTGCCATATAAAGGTGCTTTATATGATAGCACATTCTCTTCCATATAGGACATAGAAGAACCGCATAAGATGATATATAATTTTGATGTATCTTTATATTTATCAATTAGAAATTGCAGTGTAGATGCAAGACTTTTAGATGCTTTTGCAATATAGGGGTATTCATCGATACATAATATTAATCTTTTATCCTGTGCTTTTTCAAATATAAACTCTAATGCAGACTGGTATGAGTCATATACTGGTGCTGTGCCGTAAATATTTTCAGTCTGTTCCCATATAGCTTTACTGAAATTTTCTAAATTCTGCTTTTCATTACCTTCTATACCTGTAAAATATACTGCATCTTTATCTTTTATGAATTCTTTTATTACACTTGTTTTGCCTATACGCCTTCTGCCATACATAACTATACACTGAAAAATATCCGTCTGATAGTGCTTGTTTAGTATAGATAATTCTTTCTGCCTGCCTATAAACATATTAACCCTGCCTATTTTACTATATTATGATTTAGTATATTATAATATAGTAAAACTAGTTTGACAAGAGTTTTATACCGAATCAAATAGACTTATTACAAGTTTTAAAATATTTAGCCTGATAACTTTTCCAGCTTACCTAAAACAATATTTATTAAAGAAATGGCTGACATATTATATAGCTATTTCTATTGTGGGTTCAACCGCAATAGAATATTGCAATAACAACTGATATCGGAAAGAATGTTCTTGCAATGCTCCCACACACATTAATATTATATTTTTAAATATTTTTTTATTTACTTAATATTATAAATAAACACTACATAAAACTACATAAAACTATATAACATTATTTTTACTTCACTTATAACATTATGTTTTATAGTGTTTTATAATGTTATATAATGTTGCATAAAATTTTGCCTATTATAAATCTGCGACATTTACACGGCATAAATGCGACATTTACACAGTTGTCGCAGATTTTATTTTGTCCTTTTTGTCGCACCCTAGTATATTCGTTTATTTAATTATTTACACGGATGTCGCACTTTTTTTGGGGAGATAAAAATCCCTTACTTGAGGCGAACCCCATTTATTGGACAAATAAATGGGGTGTTTTGTGGCACACTATACAGTTTTGATGCACTGTATTTTTCCAATTTCCTACAGGAAGCTGACAGCTTGTTTCACAGTGGAAAGCTGGGCCATTCATTTTACCAAACCCTGGTTTTGCATGGCTTAATGAATATGCTGTTTCATGGCATGCATCACAGTAATCTTGTCTGTGGCATGTTTGACAGCTATTTTTATCCCATCTTGCCTGCAGTCCATGTGTTTTATTTACAAATGTATTTGTATGATTTCTTGGTGGTGTATCTTCATGGCATGCAATACATTCGCTACGTTCTTCGTGGCATGTAAAACAAGTTTGTTCATCTGCTTTAGCTGCCTGCCCATGGTCATATATCCAAGTTGCATTATGGTCTGTTGGTTTAGTTGTATCAACAGCAAAAGCTATTGAGAAAACCAACAGTAAAAAAAGTGTTGATAAAAATAATTTCTTTTTCATATAAACTTCTCCCTTTTTCTTACCAAATAAAGTTTGCCCACAAGCTTATAGTATGAACATCTGGTTGAAAATCGTATTAATTTTTAAAAGTAAACCATTTTTTTATTTTTTATTCTACACATATTAAAAACATACTAATATCAAGAAATCTTGCAAAATCAATATAAATTTAGACAATAAATGTCTTTTTATTTTAATTTCACTAAATTAATAATTAATACTTTTTTTGTCTTAATTATAATGATTAGAAATTATGAAACTATGTTTTAATAAGCTGTTACATAAATAAAATAATGTAATATAAATAGTTTACAAATGTCTATATGTGGAAATTATTGATAATTTGCACAGTTATCACTAAAGATTACAGTGCCAAAATATGAACCAAACTGGCTATCTGCTGTATGAACTCCATTACCATTTCTTTCCCTGCCATTTATAATAATGGATACCAAATATTCTTCACCTTCCACAATGCCTATTCCAGGAATATTTATTACATGGCTGCTAGTTACTGATTTATTATATTGTAAGTTTGGTAAAGGTGTAACCTCTACTGGTATACTTGCACAGTTTGTGCTGCTTGTGCAGTCATAATAAAAATATATTTTTGTAGATAATGATTCAATATAACTGTTTCGTATAATAGATTCTGTATCTGTTCCATAAGTGCCGCTTGATTTTGCATGATAATTAAAAGTAGTTGTGCTGGAATATGGGACACAAATTTTTTTGCTTTCATTCATTGCTACATTACTAATATTATCTATACCTGCTTCTGCTATTGTAAAAGCAAATTTTCCATAAAGGGTATCAGTATCTTCACTTTCTAAAGCACATGAAATAATAAATAAAGGCATAAATAATACTAATATTTTTTTCATAATCTTTCTCCAACAAAACTTATTATATATAATAGTGTATAACCCTGCAAGTAAAATATAAAATTTTTTGTAACCAGTGTATAAATATTTACGACAAAGTAAATGTGGAGGTATTTATGGGGTTAATTATTAAAATGTTATTACTTACTGTTTTTATTTTTATAGTTTCTGGTTGTGCTGATATGACTGCAGAAGAAATTAGAGCAAACCTGTATGGAACAAAAAGCAATTTCCACACCCATAATCTACCAAACTACAATGATAATAACACCAACACTAATACTACATCTTATAATAATGCTTTAAATTCAAACAATAGTAATAATACAAACTATACGTCTAATGATTATACTCAAGAGCAACAATATAACAGCCCATATATTACAAATGATTATAATATGAACCAAATGTATAACACACCTTATACAGATTATAATAATCAAATGTATAATAACCCATATACAGCAAATAATTATGATACATACCAAATGCAAAATAACCCTTATAATGCATATAATAACGAAGCCTACCAAAACTATATAAATCAAATGAATACATATAATCAGGAAGCTTATGAAGCATACCAAAATTATTTAAACCAAATGCCTGCTTACAATTACGATACAAGCCAAATGTATAATAATAACTTGCCTGCTTATAACTCTGAAAACTATAATATGATGATGCCAAATAACAATGAAGCTAATCAATAATATTATTATGTTCTTATTAAGCAAAAAAATCCGAAGAAAATGATATACAACATTACTTATGTAATATACACTTGCTTTATCTAATAAAATCTTTGAATTAATGGCAAAATTATCACTTTTAAATATCTTATATAAAAAATAAATATATAGCTGGTAATATTTTTTATACTTTTATTTTCATTTACCATATATTTTCTTATCTTTATAAAAAAATTATATATAAAAAAGCATACTAAAATAAACTAATAATATAAAATTGTTTGCTTATCCTAAAAAAATAATATATAATAGGTATGAATAATATATATAAAAGGTAGTTATGATAGATTTAGATAAATTAGATATTGAAAAAGGCTCTCGAGTTATTGTTGCCATGTCTGGCGGGGTAGATAGCTCTGTTACTGCTTTAATGGCGAAACTTTCAGGGCTTACTCCCGTTGGGATTACTTTGCAAATGTTTGATAGTGAAAATGATTTCTATATTGATGCTAAAAATATGGCAGAAAGCATAGGTATAGAATGGCATTTGGCAGATTATACAGAATCTTTCGTGCCAGATGTAATAGGTTATTTTATAAGAGAATATAAAATGGGTAGAACTCCAAACCCATGTGCAAAGTGTAATAAAGTTGCAAAAACAAGATATTTGTTTGACCAAATGCAAAGGCATAACTGTAAATATATACTTACAGGCCATTATGCTAATACAAAGCTTATTGGTGAGCAATACCACATACAAAAGGCAGAATTTGCTGAAAAGGACCAGTCATATTATCTTTCTATGGTAGAGCCTTTTCATGTTAATTTATTAAAATTCCCTTTAGGTAATATGCAAAAATCTCAAATCAGGGAAATAGCAGCAAAACATAACTTAAAAGTGGCTGATAAAAAAGATTCTCAAGAAGCATGTTTTTTGCAGGATAAAGATTATAGAGAGTTTTTAAAACCGTATATAAAAAACCCTCGCAAAGGTAATTTTATATTAAATGGTAAAGTAATTGGTGAAAATAAGGGGATATATAACTATACTCCCGGTCAAAGACGCGGGCTTGAAGTTAGTTATAAAGAACCGTTATATGTAAAATCTATTGACAGCAAAACAGGAGATGTTTATCTTGGTGTTAAAAAGGAAGTATTTTTTAAAGGGGTTGCTTTAAAAGACTGCCAGTTTTACCCAGATACACCACAGATGGCTCATGTTACAGCTAAACTTAGGTATAGAATGAAAGATGAACCATGCCTTTTAGAAAGGCTTGTGGATAATAGAGCAAAACTTTTATTTGATGAATATCAGTTTGCACCAGCTGCTGGGCAGACTGCTGCTATTTATAATGGAGATATTATAATTGGCAGTGGGATTATAGATTATACTTTTTAAATTTTGGAGGATAAATGCCATCTTTTGATACTGTAAGCGAAGTAAATATGCAGGAAATGGATAACGCCTGTAATAACCTGAAAAAAGAATTAAATACTCGTTTTGATTTTAAAGGCTCTAATACTGAAGTGGAATTAAATAAAAAAGATAAAGTTATTAAAATTCTCACTTCTGATGAAATGAAAATAGAAATGCTTAGAGAGATGCTTATATCTGCTGTTACAAAAAGAAATGTGGATTCTAGATGTTTAGAATTTTCTGATGTGGAAAAAGCAGGTGGAGCAATGCTTAAAAGAGAAGTGAAAATTAAAGAAGGTATTGACAAAGATACTGCAAAAAAAATCACTTCTGCCATTAAGGACAGCAAACTTAAAGTGCAGGCTTCCATAATGGACGATAAAGTGAGAGTTCAAGGTAAAAAAATAGATGATTTACAGGCTGTTATACAGCTTTTAAAAGGGCTTGATTTACCACTGCCACTACAATTTATAAATATGAAAAGCTAAAGGGATTTTATGGTATTTTATTTTTCAGGCTCAGGCAACAGTTATTACGCAGCAAAGTTATTATCAGAAGGAATAGATACTCCCCTTATCTCCATAGCTGATGCTCTTAAGAAAATGGAGATGAACTTTGATGCCAGGCAGGATAAAGTATGTGGCTTTGTTATGCCTATACATTTTTGGGGTGTGCCATATATTGTTACTGAGTTTATGAAAAATATTCAGCTTAAAACAAATGATGATACATATGTTTTTGTAGTTTTTACATGCGGGGGCGATACAGGGCAGGCTCCAAAACAGTTTGAAAAAATGCTTAAACAAATACATGTAAAACTAAATGCAGTTTTTTCAATTAAACAAATTGATATATTTGTTCCTATTTTTAAAGTCCCACCAAAAGATAAACGAGATGAAGAAGTTTTAAAAGCAAAAATAGAATGTGAAAATATACTTATGCATATTAATGCCAGAGATAATGGGGATTTTAACTTAAATAAAAATAAACTTGCCTTTTTAGAAACTAAACTTTTATATCCAACCTACTCTTATTATAGAAATACATCAAAATTTAGAGTTTCTGATATGTGCACAGCATGTAAAAAGTGCGAAAAAATTTGCCCGTTACATGTTATTGAAATTATTGATAATAAACCTGTATGGAAAAAGAAAAAATGCACCCTGTGTTTAGCTTGCCTGCATATATGTCCATCTCAGGCTATTAATTATGGGAAAGTTCTTTTCTTTTTTGACAGTAAAAATAAGGGCAGATATAGAAACCCATATGCACCTAAAGGTTACTAGTGAAATATATAATATTTTTACTACTGGTTTTCTTTATTGGCTGTGCTGATACTAATAACCAAAAAAGTGATAATTCTACCACACCACCTTTAACTGATGAGATTATTAATGAAATTAATAATGAGCCTGTAGTAATATATGAAGTTCTTGCAAGCAGTAATAAAATAATGCTGCAAAAAGAAATAACAAGTGAAAATATTACACTTGATTTTATAAACCCTAGAAATGAAGATGTCCGAATATTAATACCTAATACAAATGAGAATAATATAAACCAGCTTACTTTCTTTTTACAAAATAATGTTGATTACATATGCAGTGCAAATAGCACATGCAGCATTACTTTTAATATGATTGTAAGAGAACAAAGCCCATTAAATGATAATTTTTCATTTTACTTACCTGTTACCCTGCTTAATGAAAGCGAGTTTACAAAATTTATTAACATAAACCAGTATGATAAATATAAAGATACTGCTATGAAATACCTTACCAATAGAGTTTATATTAATTATCTTATAAATGGGCAGATAATTAAGTAGTAATTATTTACCCTTTTTGCTATCTAATAATTCTGCAATTTTTGCAGCTGCTGTTTTTGATGGTGTTTTACCTTTAAACTGGGCAGATATATTTTTTAATTCACTATTTATTTTATCCATATTATTTAATGCTTTATTATAGGCTTCTATAATCATTTCTTTTTTTGCACTGCCCTCACCTATACAATGCACTTCAGGCATTAGCTCATAACCTGCAATAATATTTGGTAAACCAATAGTTCTTAAATTTGATAATTTTTTTGCTAAAAATACATTAATTTTAGATGCGGAATATGCTATTATCATAGGTTTTTCCATAATGGCTGTTTCAAGTGTTACTGTGCCAGAGCAGGCCCATATAAAATCGCTGTGCTTCATAATATCATACTGTGCTTTTTCTAAAACTTTTATATTAGAATTTTCTGGTATAAATGAAATTAATAATTCTTCATCAATAGTATCAGCCCTGCTTACTACAAAATCAATATTATCATACTCTAATGCTGCAGAAACAAAAGCTGGCATTAATAACCTTATCTCTTTTTTTCTACTGCCTGGAAGTATACCTATTATCTTCCTTTCACCTGTAAATGAAAGAGCTTTTAAAAATTCATCTTTATTATCAAACCTGTATTTAAAATTATCTATTACAGGGTTGCCTGCATATATTGCATTTACACCCTCTTTTTCAAAATACTGCATTTCAAATGGAAAAATAGAAATAACTAAATCACAATACTCTTTTAATGTATATATTCTTGAGTAATGCCATACCCAAAACTGTGGGGCAACAAAATAAATAACAGGTATATTATATTTTTTTAACTTTTTTGCAAGACGCAGGTTAAAGCCCGGATAATCTATTAATATTACAGCATCTGGTTTTTCTTCCTTTATTGCTTTTTCAATAGTGGAAAACATATTAAATATAAGCGGCAGTTTTTTAAAAACTTCCACAAAACCAATAATAGCCATTTCCTGAACTGTAAAATACTGTTTTTGACCAAGTGCTTTTAAATTATTACCACCTGTGCCATATAATGATGCTTCAGGGTATAACTTAATAAGTTCTTTTGCTAAATTTGCACCATGAACATCACCAGAAGATTCTCCTGCTATTATAAAAAATTTCATACCTGCTCCTTTATGATTTTGTTGCATATATAATTAATTTATTATCCACCATATCAGCAGAAATAAAGTTTTTTAGCAGGCTAGACCTGTTATAAAGCTTTATTTCTGTAACTGATGTTTTTTTATTTATTTCAATTCTTTTAAATACAGGGCCTTTTAACTTACTTTTATTAATTACCCTGTTTATCATATTATACCTGCCCTTAAGTATAATTGTAGTGTAACTTGGAGTAATAAGTGATGATACAACTTCTATTTTAGATGATGTTTCAAGAGTTATTTTTTGTTTTATAAGGCTTTTTTCTTCCTTAATACTTGTAAGCAGTAAATTTGCATCTTTCTGATTTAATGATAAAATAATGCCAGCTGCTGTATTTGATACAAACATATTTCCTTGTATATTATTGATAAAATAGCGAATACGTTTCGGATAAATTAATGCATAAGGTTTAGATATATTTTTGCAGTTTGCACTGTGAGTATAATCTTTTTTTAAGGACACATCAAATATATCAAGATATTTTTGACCGTTATATAATATACCTGTTTTTGTTTTTAATGCCCCGTCTGATTCTATTACCACTTCCTTTTCCATACACTCTATATTTTTAATATAAGATGCTTCTTTAGATGGAATATTTTGTAAAGACTGGCTTTGGTTATATAAAAATACATTATCATTTTTCTGGCTTAATACACCATTTTCTGCAAAATATATAATCACTTCATTACTATTTCTCTTAATAACTGGCACATCTTTTTTGACAGCTGGCTCTGCATTTGGAGTAAAGGTGGAAAAATTACCATTTTCCAGTGTAATTTTATAAGTTTTTTTATCTATTTGCCTATATATATACTTACAGCCATTATCATAAAAAGATATTCTAATATTACCACCATCATTATGCAAAAGCATATTGCTGACACTGCAATTTTTAATGTAAGTAGTATTATTTTTTGCAGCACATGAAGTAATAAGAATACAAATAATTAATATAACAACTTTTTTCATACTGCTATTAATAAACAAGCCCATGTAGTGCAAGCCCTAAAACAACAGAATAGCTGTATTTTTCTTCAGGGCGAACTTTACCTGTGCTTTCAGGAAGCACTATAAACTCCCATGGGTTTAAATATTCCACAGGAACACTGTATTTTTCACGAAGTGCCTTTTCAAGCCCAAATGTCTGGCATGCAGCACCTGAAAGATATATATGGTTAGGTAATGCTCCATTACGTAAAAGATAGAATTTTAATACATAATCTACTTCCTGAATAAATTCTATGGAAAAAATCCTGTCTAATGTGGTGCGAACTTTATCTGGGTCTGAATGTTCTTCTGGATTGATTTTTATTTTTTCTGCTGTTGCATCATCTACGTCTAAATCATGTTTCAAAAGGTCTGAAAAATATTTGCCACCACGGCTTACTTCTCTACAGTATTCAAAAAAGCCATGTTTCATAAGTATTACAAATGAACCAACATACCCTACGTGCAATATCATCTGTGTTTCTGAATTATTATCTTTTTTTAATGCTCTAAAAAGGCGAACTATAGACATTGCCTCTGCTTCTATGGCATAGGGAACTAATTTGGCAGATTCTATTACTGATACAAAGTCGGTTATTACATCTTTTTTAGCTGCTGTCATAACTATGCTTGTATGGTTATATAAATCCTGTGATGGCAGTGCCTCAAAATCTATACTCATTTCTTCAGGCTCTACACAGGCATACTGATTTGCTATCCAGCGAAATTCTCCAAGCTCACCAAGACTGTCATTATTTACAAGCATTTTACGAACTAATACTGATGGACCTTTTAAAGCAACAGCCACATTATGAGTAGGAAATGTTTCATCAACAGTTTCTAATATTCTATTTACAAGCTCACCATAGTCATTTATAGCACCATTTTCCGTAACAGCACCATCAAATGTTTTGTTACGAAACCTGTCCACCACAAAGCCTGTTCTTGTAGGGCTTAAAAGAACAGCCTTTATGGCATTTGCACCAATATCTAAACCTATATGGTATTTATCAGACATAGAATACTCCTGCTATATTAAATTATATAGTTAATTCTCTATAAAAACAGCTTTTTGCTCCAGTATGGCAAGCCACACCATTCTGTTCTACAATATACAAAAGGCAGTCTTCATCACAGTCTACCATTACTTTTACTATCTTTTGGGTGTTACCAGAAGTTTCCCCTTTTTTCCACAGTGATTTTCTGCTGCGTGAATAATAATAAGCATAGCCTTCCTTTAAAGTTAACTCTAAAGCCTGTTTATCTGCATAAGCCTGCATCAATATTTCTTTTGTGCTGTTATCCTGCACTATTACAGGCACAAGCCCATTACCTTTATTAAAATCCACTTCTATATTCATATATTATCCTTTATTACTAGCATATCCTTGGTAAAAGTTCGCCCGGTGGTAAATCAATATGACGCCTGCCACCAGAAATAGTATTTAAAATAACTTTATTATCATCTACTACTTCCCCTATTACTTTAGCATTTTTGCCAGTTTCGGTGGTTTTTAATGTATCTAAAACTTTTTGGCAGTCATCATCTCCAACTATTATAACAGCTGCACCTTCATTTGCAACACTTAATGGGTCATAACCTAATGTATCACAAAGTTCTGCCACTTCCTGCCTTAATGGAATATCTTCTTCATTAATAATAAAGCCCTTGCCACTTTTTTCTGCTATTTCATTAAGGACAGCAGCAACACCGCCCCTTGTGGCATCTCTTGAAAATTTAATATTATAATTATATACTTCACTCATCATTTTATTTAAACATGCACAATCGCTTTCTATATTGCCATTAAAACCAAACTGGCCGCGTTCAAGCATTATTGCTATACCATGACGAGCTATATCTGAAGTAATTATTACTTTATCACCTGCTTGAATACTTTTATAATCATTTAATTTTTTGACAACACTTCCTACACCACAAGTATTTATAATAATACCATCAATACCACCACGTTCTACAACTTTCGTATCGCCGCATACAACCATTACACCAGCTTTTTTAGCTTCATTTGCAGCACTTTCCACTATTTTTTCAAGACTATCTAAACTATAACCTTCTGCTACAATTAATGCAAAGGATAAATACAGTGGTTTTGCTCCACTAACAGATAAATCATTAACAGTGCCACAAATAGAAAGCTTACCAATATTGCCACCGTTAAAAAATTCTGGGCGAATAACAAAAGAATCTGTAGTAAATGCAGTATCCTCACCTGTTTTTATATATGATGCATCACCTAAATTTTCTATAATATCATTATCAAAATATTTTAATATAATATCTTTTATAAATGATGATGTTTGCTTGCCACCACCACCAATAGATAAGGTAACTATTTTCTCACTCATATATCACCAAGCCTAAATTTATAATAAGCAGCACAAGTTCCTTCACTTGATACCATACAAGGACCAACAGGCTCATCTGGAGTGCATTTTTTACCAAATAAACCACACTGTGATGGCTTAATTTTACCTGTTAATACCTGCCCGCATTTACAGCCCTTTATTTCTGTAATATCGTTTGGTTTTAAATCAAACCTTTTCATAGCGTCATATTCTGCATATTCCTGCCTAATACCAAGCCCACTTTTTTCTAGTTTTCCAAGCCCACGCCATGTGGCATCATTATCATAAAATACAGTAGATAATATTTTTCTAGCATTAGCACTGCCTTCATCTGGCACTACTCGTTTATATTTATTTACTATATGAAATTCACCCTTGTTTACCTGATGAATTATTTCATAAACTGCATCAAGCATTTCAACAGGCTCAAAACCAGCAACTACTGCTGCCTTTTGGATTTTTATAACAGGCTCATATAAGGAAATACCAGTAATCGCTGTTACATGACCGGGACATAAAAAACCATCTAAATGAAGTGATGTATCACTTAATATTAAATCAAAAGCCTTTGGCATAGTTTTACAAAAGGATAAGACCGATACATTTTTGATATTATCTTTTTTAGCTGCCATAATTAAAGCTGCAATAGTGGGTACTGTTGTTTCAAAACCTATACCTAGAAATGTATAATGTTTATTTGGATTATCACCAGCTAATTTTAAAGTATCAAGTGGGGAATATACCACATTAACATCTGCACCCCTTGCTCTTTTATCAAGCAGTGACTGCCCATTACTGCCGGGAATGCGTAATAAATCACCAAAGCTTACAACAGATACACCTTTATCTATCAGGTCAAAAAATAAATCTATCTCCCCCTGACTTGTAACGCACACTGGGCAGCCAGGACCAGATACAAGTTCCACATTTTTTGGAAGCATACTTCTAAGCCCAGAACGAGCAATAGCCATTGTATGAGTTCCACATACTTCCATTATTTTATATACTCTATCCTGCCCTGCTTCTTTTTCGATTGCGTTACATAATTTTAAAGCAGTATCTTTATCTCTAAAAGGAATGTTTGGATTCATCAGTATAGTCCAGTAAAAATTCTAATGTTTCTTTTGCTTCTTTTTCATCTATTTTAGATATGGCAAAACCAGCATGCACCACAACCCAGTCGCCAACCTTTGCTTCATCACCTAAAAATATGGTGGATATCTCTCTTTTTGTGCCAGCAACATCAACTGTTGCCACATACTCATTTAATTCTTCAATTAATGCAGGAAATCCTAAGCACATAAATCCTCCTTACCTTTTACTTTTCTTTTTATTCTAATAATTATTGCCAATATTATACCAGATAAAAAACCACCAATATGAGTATAATAAGCCACATTGGATATATTTAAATATCTGCTTCTAATACCTATATTCTCTTGAAAAGAACGTAAGTATTCATTTAAATTATATGTTTGTTCCATATACCATACCAGTAACTGAAATATAAAAAAAAGCATTACTATTATTATTGCAGGTATATTTCTTATTATTGCATATATTATTAAAAATATAAATGTTTTTATTTTAGCAAAAGGAAAAAATACAATAAACATACCCATAATACCTGTTACTGCACCACTTGCACCAATTACAGGATATTCAAGCTCAGGCATCATAAATGCTTCTACTATAACTGCTAATATGCCTATTACAATGTATGTACATAAAAACTTTAATGTTCCAAGCCTGCATTCCACATTTCTTCCAAAAATATATAGAAAATACATATTTATAAAAACATGGAAAAAACTGCTGTGCAAAAACATATATGTAAAAAATGATGCCATTTTTTCATCTATACCAACAATATCTGACGGCATAGAAAGTTTTAAAGGCATAAACCCGTGGTCTGCAAATAATAAACCATGGTAGTTTATGCAAAAATATATATAAACTGCAAAATTTGCAATAATAAGAAACCATACACCAAATGTTTTTTTTGTAACAGGTATATCTGTCTTAAGTGGAAACATAACACCTCACATATATTATGAGTAGCATTATATCCATATAAAAAATAAATGCAAATATTTTATGAAAAAAGAATATAAATAAAAATTAGGGGGCATATTTACCCCCTTGTAAATTGGAATTGTGTAATGAATAATAATGGTTTATATTAATTGGTTCGTGTATAACTCATTAAGCCTGCCACATTACCCCATGGGTTTACATGCAGGTAAAAAGAGTTGCCACTGCCATCTTTTACATAAACTCTATATGAAATATATTTGCCACCTCTATTTGAAAAACTTTCAACGCTGTCAATAGAATAGCCTTTTAAGTTTTGCAGATATTTTTCAGCTGCATTTTTCGCCTGCTCAGCAGTTATAATAACAGGCTCGCCCTGCTGTTTATAACCTGCCATACCTTTCATACCTCTGCCACCCATAGCCATACAGTCGCCATTTTTAAAGCAGTTTGCATCATTAATATTTTTTGCAGAATCTTCTGTAATAGGCCCAAAAACACCACCAAATGGAGTTACAAAAAAGAACATATTATTTCCTGCACTATCTTTTGCACTTACTTTATATGCTGTGCCCCTGCGAACTGGAACTTCCTCAGCAGAATATGTTGTATAGCCTGCTAAAGTGGCTGCTTTTTGTTTTGCAAGCTCTTCAGCCTGAGCAGCTGTTGTTACTGTTGGCTGCCCCTTAAAACCTGTGCCCATTTGAGCATATGCAATAGAACCTACTGCTAAAATAATAAATGCTATAAACAATAGTTTTTTCATAGATCATCTCACCTTAAATTATTTAAAAAGTATTACTTCACCCCATGGGTTTACATGGTATTCATAGTTTTTACCACTATCATCTGTAACATTAACTATATACATAGTGCCACGTCTGCCTTGCCCTTCTTTTGCAGATACTACTTTTGCACCCTTAAGATTAGTTGCCTGGTTTAATACTAACGCTTTTGCTTCCTCAACATTTGCCACAGAATTAGCTGTAGCTGCAGGGCCTCTACCCATACCTTTACCCATACCCATTTGTGCATATGCTGCACCTGTTACTGATAAAAGAAGTGCCATTACTATTAAAATAAACTTTTTCATGTTATTGCTCCTTATTAGGCATATTTACCACGTGTCTTAGCCTTATGTATGTATGACAAAGTATATGGAAAAAAGTTTGAAAGAAAATAGATAAAAAAAAAGGCGAAGAAAACTTCGCCAAAATCGGGGCGACAGGATTTGAACCTGCGACATCCTGTTCCCAAGACAGGCGCGCTACCCCTGCGCTACGCCCCGGTTGAGAAAATATGTATATATTAAATAAATAATATTGTCAATAGTTTTTTTAAAAAAAATTGGTAAATTCTAAAAACGATTGCGAAAAAAGTAGTAAATAAAAAAGTGGTTGTTAACTCTCTTAAAATAAAATAATATTTTTTAGCTAAAAAAATAAATAAGGAGAGAACAACCACTAATGGATATTACACTAAAACCGA
>CASEIN010000053.1 GCA_949287985.1 Mucispirillum schaedleri
ACTGGTGAAATGAGTGAATGGATAACTGCGACAGTAAATGCAGCTGGTGGTATTAATGGGGCAACAAGTTCTTCAACATTCCAAAACTTAGCAGGTATTACTAATAGAATATTTGCAAGTAGTGGTACAGCTACATTTGTTAATAATGCTACATGGGAAGCAGGCGATAAAATGCTTGTAAACGTTGCAGGTGTAAGAGCAGCAGCAACAGGGGCAGGTAGTATCCAAATAGGCTCAACTGGTTCAACATTACATGTAACTGCAAACTTTACTAATAGTGCTTCTACTACAACACATACTGTGCATACAGCACAAATGGATGAAGCAGGTAATGTATACTATGGCTCAATAGATGTAACACTTGAAAAAGGAAAAGCAGTATCAGGCACAGCAAGTATAGATGTACTTGGCGAAGGGGATGTAGCATCAAAATATACAAAACTTTCTCAAATATCAAAGTTTACCAATGCTGATGGTAGAATGGTGCTTGATAATACACAAGAAATAAGCATATATGCTGGTAATGGTAAAACTGCAAAAGTTACACTTGAAGGCAGTGATACAATTGCAGATTTAGAAAGCAAATTATCTGCAGCTTTAGTTGAACAACTTGGTTTAGGTGCAGATGTTACTAACCCTGCAGCTACAGAAATTAATAAAAACCTTGTTAAATTTGTAGAAGATGAAGGTGGTAAAGGTGACAGGGCTGTTCAAGGCACATTCATTATCCAAGGTGCAGTTCTTGGTGATGACTCTAACCTTACATTTGTTGGTGATGAGGGTGTTCTTACTGGTTTAGGTATTACTCAAATCCAAGAAGCTAGCGACTCTGCATTAAATGTAAGAGTACAAGATGCCCACACTGGTAAATTTATTGGTGAAGATACAGTAACTGATGGCAGATTAAGAAATGTAATTCAAGGTGTTGATGTTGATATTAAACCAGAATCAGCTGCAGATGTATCATTTGACCCAATTAAAAATGAAATGGTATTTAATGCAAAAGCTCAACCAACTGTTGCTTACTTACACATTAAAGATAATGCAACAAAAGCAGCAATTGGTGCAAACGAAGGGCAAACATTAGATATATCTATAGGTAGACTTGATACAAAATCTATGGGTATAGATGGAATCACTGTTGCAACATTTGATGATGCTCAAAAAGCTATTACAAAACTTGATATGGCATTAGAGCAAATCTCAGCAGCAAGAGCAACAGCTGGTGCTCAAATGAACAGGTTAGAATACACAATTAATAACCTGAACACTACAAGAGAAAACATGGTGGCAGCAGAAAGCCGTATCCGTGACTTAGATATAGCTCAAGCTTCCAGCGACTTAGCTTCACAACAAGTTGTGCTTCAATCAGCTACAGCCATGTTAGCTCAAGCAAACCAAATACCAAGCTATGCAATGCAATTATTACAATAGTAAGGCAATATAATAAAGGTAGGGGCATAAAGCCCCTGCCTTTTAATAACTTTATAAAATATTTAAGTTTTTAGATATTTTATAAAGTTATTAAAAAGAGGTGTTTAAAAAAATTATATCTTTAAAAGATATATGAATATAAAAAGCGGAGGGTTATGTTATGGATAACGAGTATAAAGTATCATGGATAGATACCAATCCGCAAAATTCATCCATGAACGAGCAATATGTATTTAAAAAAAATACGGCTAAAAAAAGAGAAAAAAAAGAAGTAGAAGAAGATAGTTATGAGCCTGTTTTGCAGGAAGGTAAAAATAGGTTTTTAAGTAGATATGAATTGAAAAACTTGCTTGATAGTGTGTTAAGAAATCTTCCACTTGTATGTGCTGATAGATTGTTGTTACACTCACCATCTGGTTTTGCTTCATATTTACATGATAAGTAAATAAATTTATAAGTATTAATGTAATATATGCTTAAGCCTGCTGTTAAACAAATTCTACTTTAAAAAAGGGAATTTTGTATTTTTGCTGGCATATAATATGTTGTTGATTATCGTATCAAGACATTTGGGCTGAAAATCCTTATAAGATTTATCAGTCCTTTTTTGTTTACAAATTTAGTAAATTTGTGTTGACAAACTAAAGTTATAGTTGTATACATAACATAATGGGTTAGTTTATACCTATATTTTAAGCAGTAATTTAAATGATAGTAAAAAATGGTATTAAAATAATTAAGCCACTATAGGCATTAAAGTGCCTTTAGTGGCTTTTTTTTATTATACAAAAAGAAGATTATATGAAAAATAAATAGATTATCCAGCTATATGTGCAGCTGGATAAAATAAAAAATAAATTGAGGTGTTTGGAAAAAGTAAGATTAATTAATTTTAGGTTTAGCTTATATCCATAAATAAGCAAGTGAAAGGACAATATGAGTTTATAAGCCTACTGTATGAAGAATACTTTCACATTAAAGGTAGAAAAAAATAAAAAACCAAAAAGCGACCCATAGCTTAATTTAATGTGCGACAATAACATACAGTAAGTTATAAGGGAACTATTCCATTGTAATGACTAGGCTTCTTTTAAGTATCCATATTTGGCGGTATGGAACTTAAGGTTCAGGCAAGGATGTTCTGAACTAAAAAGAGTTTATCACGGAGGATAAAATTATGGCTCTTTCAATAGTAAATAACTCAACAGCAATTGGCGCTCAAGGTAGCGTAAATAATGCTAATAACAGTTTAACAAAAACAATTAAAGCACTTTCAACAGGCTTAAGAATTAATACAGCAGCAGATGATGCATCAGGCTTGGCAGTATCAGAAAAATTAAGAGCTCAAATTTCAGGGCTTTCAAAAGCAGCTACAAACTCTCAAGATGCTATCTCTATGCTGCAAACAGCAGAAGGTGCAATGGGTTCTATGACTTCTATGGTTCAACGTATAAGAGAGCTTGCAGTTCAAGCAGGTGACCCAGCTTATACTACAAATGACCGTGCAATGCTTCAACTTGAAGTAGACCAATTAAAAGAAGAAATCGAC
>CASEIN010000054.1 GCA_949287985.1 Mucispirillum schaedleri
CCTCTATTAATTGTTTTTGAATACTTCAAATAATATTTATTATAACAATTTTTAGAGGCTTTTTCCATATAAAATCGCTTTTTTCTTAAATAATATTAATCACTTATAAGGTATTCAATAAAAAAAATGGGGGTGAAGCAGCTAAAATATAGTCATATTTATTTTTAGCAGCTGCTCTTAAATCCCCAAAATATTTTTGAAGAAATACATTATATATTATTTTTTCCTGACGAACAGTTTTCCACGGTTTATAATAGTTTAAAAAGTAAAATATGTTTGAAATATATGGGTTGTTTTTTAAAGCATTTGCATGCATTGGTGTGCAGAAAACATCAATTTTAATATCTTTGTATTTTTCTTTTAACGCTTTATAGTACCCTGTGAAGAAAACGCCGTCACCTAATGCCCTGTGCTGATTATAAACTAATATTCTCATAAATTATCCTGCTAAAAAATGTACTTACTAATATTAAGATTTATTACAATGTTTTTCAAGTGATTTTATGATGTACTATACAATTTATGTATTATTTATACCATTTTATATGAAATGGTTGAATAAATATATTTCGGTATATTCGCATAGGCTTAAGAAATAGGGCAGCTTTTACGGTGCTTGTTTTAAGTATATTTATAAACCTTGTGAACCATATTTTTTGCCACTTGTTATTCATAGTATTGAAATCAATATGCCATTCTATAATCAATTGTTTATACTTATTAAGTTCTTGAATTAAGTTTAATAGGCTCATTTTAGTTACTTGTGTTTGTGCAAATTTACCTCCCACAAATAATGAAATAAATCTTGCTGTAATATTTTTATTATATCTATGTTCTTCATTATACTTTTTAGTAAGTTTTTTAAATTCTATTAATGTAGGAATTTCTGCTGAAAGAACATTATTACTACTGCTTGTAGCCTGACCTTTTCTATTCTGTACATAATAATACATTCCAGATGCAGAAGTGATTATTTTATCCGATAAAAATAGGAGTTCGTATGCAAATAAGCCATCTTCACCATGCGTAAGTGATGTATTGTACTTCAAATTAAAGTTTTTTATAAACTTGGTTTTAATTATTTTATCACACATACTGCCATGGTAATCTATATTAAATTTATCCATATTGTCATAAGTGTTATCATTATAAAATGAGTACTGAATTATTTTATTCTTATAATAAAGTGACTTATTCATAATAACCATAGTAGCATTTTTTTGATTATTAAATAGATTATAAGCAGACATAAGATAATCATTAGAAATAAAATCATCGCCATCAATAAAAGTAATATATTCACCTTTTGCAATCTCAATACCTTTATTTCTAGCATTAGATACACCAATAGTATCAAGAATATGCAGTTTAAAGCGGTTATCTTTTTTGCAATATTCTTCTGCTATCTTAATGGTATCATCAGTAGAACCATTTTCCATAAGTAAAACTTCATAATCATTATAAGTTTGTGCAAGAATACTGTCTAGACACCTTTTTAGACAGTAATCACCTTTATAACCAAGATTATGAAGTGGTATAACCACACTTAACATTATAAAGTTGTGCTTACTTATACCATTTAATATTTAAGGGTTTAATGAAAAGATTGCGGTAAAATCGCATGAATTTAATAAACATATAGCCTCCAATCCCCCCCCCAAATGCAACAGCATTTTGAAACCTTCTAAACCAAACTTTCTGCCAGTTTTGGCACTGGAGGATAGAGGAATTTACTTGAGATATTTTTTCTTTTTCTTGATTTATAAGCTTAACTATTTGGCTAAAACTCATTTTTCTAACGCTTGTCATAGCAAAATTAGAGCCTATAAATAAGCCTATATACATATTTTCTATTATACTTTTATTTTCTTCATATACATTATATTTTTTATATAAATCTGTCAATCTATTAATTAATACTAAAGTTCCATCTGTCATATTTTGGAGTTTTGTTTTAGTTGTTTGGTTTTTTCTATTCTGTGTGTAATAGTAGCAGGCATCAGCACACAATGCATATTTTTTGGAAGCAAAATAGAGTTCATTTCCAAATAAGAAATCATCATATCCAAATATTTTATTATCAAGGAAAATATTATTGTTAATAAGAGTTTCTCTGCGTATAACTTTTGCCCAGATTGTGCCAGCTGCTTGATGGTCTAAATATTTTGCAGGTGTTAGTATTTTATTTTCATTATGCTTGACAATATATTTTGTAGTGCCTTTATTATCATAGTAAAAAGCCCATGAAGTAAATATAAAATCAATTTCTGGGTTATTTACCAAAATATTATTTGAACTTTCAAGAAAATTATCAGATATGGCATCATCACCATCTATAAATGATACATACTCACCTGCAGCAATTTTTAAACCTTCATTTCTGGCATTAGCAATACCAATAGTTTCAAGAATATGCAGTTTAAAACGGTTGTCCTTTTGGCAGTATGTTTTAGCAACTTCCACTGTATCATCACTGGAGCCGTTTTCCATAAGTAAAACTTCAAAGTCATCATATTTTTGAGCTAAAATACTGTCTAAACATCTTTTTAAACAGTAGTCACCTTTCAAACCTAGATTATGCAGTGGAATAATTATACTTACCATAGTAACCTCAAGGAAATTATAACCACATATTATATAAAACAAGCGTTAAAGTCAATGAATATAAGATAGGTGAAAAATAAAAGGTAAATTCTAAAAACATTAAAATTTTTTGTTGACAAAAATATTTTAGTTTGATATATAACTAACTCTTACTTGTGGAAATAGTTGGTATTTAAGAAAATGTTTATATAAAATTTAATTTTTTTAAAAAACAGCTTGACAAGTAAAATTAACTTGTGATATAAAGAATACCCTTGCGTGATACAAGGGATATTTAGCAGATTGACATAAGAATAGGTTAAATAGTGATAGACAGCTTAGTAATTAGTTAGGTAAGAATTTTTTGGAATACAATATATTTGTATGGAGAGTTTGATCCTGGCTCAGAACGAACGCTGGCGGCGTGCTTAACACATGCAA
>CASEIN010000055.1 GCA_949287985.1 Mucispirillum schaedleri
CAATAGGGCTTCTATCATATAACACTCTTTTGCATTTAAGTGTTTATTTTTTCTCGGTTTTAGTGTAATATCCATTAGTGGTTGTTCTCTCCTTATTTATTTTTTTGGCTAAAAAATATTATTTTATTTAAAGAGAGTTAACAACCACTTTTTTATTTACTACTTTTTTCGCAATCGTTTTTAGAATTTACCATATATAAAAAAAAATATAATAAATTATTTTTACCAATAATCTGTTTATTATAAATAAGTTACAGTTTTTTAGGTGTATGGAATAAAAAATTTACTTGCATTTATTAAAAAATAAGATATCCTATAAAGGACCACTCATATTTTGTGGAATAATTTTTAATTAGGGAGTGTAATGGATACTACTGTTGGAGAGTCGGTCCTGTTATTGGGGCTTGCTATTATTCTTGTTTTATTAAACGGTTTTTTCGTTTTATCAGAATTTTCTATTGTCAAAATCAGACGTTCAAGGTTAGAAGAATTAGTTAAAGTTGGCAGACCAAATGCCAAGCTTGCTTTAGCAATGACGCATAAGCTTGATTCTTATTTAAGTGCAACACAATTAGGTATAACATTATCATCACTTGCTTTAGGTTGGATAGGTGAGCCTGCTTTTGCTAAACTTTTAGAATATTTATTTAGTGACTTTTTTGGTGATAATAAAACACTACTTCATACTGTAAGTTTTGTTATTGCTTTTACTATAATTACATTACTTCATGTAGTTATGGGTGAGTTAATTCCAAAATCTGTAGCTATTGCAAAAACAGAAGGGGCTGTATTAAAAGTTGCTGCCCCACTACACTTTTTTTGGATTTTATTTTTCCCATTAATAAGAACATTTGACTTTATTTCTGCATTTTTCTTAAAAAGAATGGGTATTCATCCAGCTTCAGAATCAGAAACAGCTCATTCTGAAGAAGAACTTAAATTTATTGTTGGAGAAAGTGTTAAAGGTGGTGTGCTTGATACTGTAGAAGAAGAAATAATAAAAAATGCTGTTAACTTTTCTGATACTGTTGCAAAAGAAATTATGACACCACGTAAAGATATAGTTTGCCTTGTGGCAGATAAAACATATGAGGAAAATTTAGCTATAGTAAAACAATCTAACCATACTAGATATCCATACTGCAAAGGTGGAAAAGACTCTATTATTGGTATGATTCATATTAGAGATTTACTTGAAAATGAGCTTTCTGAAAATTCTTCCCATGATTTATCAAAGCTTGTTAGAGAGATGATTATTGTTCCAGAAACTGCTTCTATTTCTGATATACTAGCAAAAATGAATAGACGCCAAATACATACAGCATTAGTGCTAGATGAATATGGTGGAACAGCAGGGCTTTTAACAATGGAAGATATAATTGAAGAAATTATGGGTGATATATCTGATGAACATGATTTAAAAACTGAAGAATGTAAACAGATAGATGAATATACTTTTGAATTTGATGGAATGGCTTCTTTAGAAGATTCTGGTGAACGTATTGGCATTAACTATGAAGATGAAGAACAAGTTACAGTTGGTGGATACGTTTTTAATCTTTTAGGGCATTTGCCTTCTGTTGGAGATGTTGCTGAAGATGATAACTGTAAATATGAAGTTTTAGAAATTGATGGAAATAGAGTAAAAAAAGTTCGTATATCCATTAAAAATAAAAATGAAATAGAAGCTGAAAGTTTTGAATAATTTATTAACTGCCTTGAATATCAAGGCAGTTTTTTTTATATTATTATCCCCTTGCCTATTTTTCATAATTTATATATAATGCATTATGAGATTAATGAGCAAAATTATTTTAATTATATTTATTGTTGTGGTAGTGATTGCTGTTCCTGCTGTTTTAATGCTTATACAAAATCAAAATAAAATTGTTCAAGAGCAGGCTCATATTAGAGCTCAAGCTATTTATCAAATGATTGTTGTAACAAGACAATGGGTTGCAGATAACAGGGATTTAGTTGAACCTGTACCTGCTGTTGTTACAAAAGAATTAGCTCGTTATGCTGATCATATGGCAACATTTAAATTCCATATTACAAGTGATAAACTTGTTAACCCTGAAAATGCTCCCACAAGTTTTGAAAAAACTGCCAGCCAAAAAATACAGCAGGAGAAACTTAAAGAATATGCAGATATTTATGTAGATGATAATAACAGTAAACATTATAGATATGCTGCTCCATTATTTATTAATCAGTCCTGTCTTACATGCCATTATGAACAGGATTATAGAATTGATGATTTTCGTGGGCTAATATCTATTACATTTCCACTTGATGAAATGGAGCACTCTATTGCTAGTAACAATAAAATAATGTCATATTCTGTTATTATTGGGTTTCTAGTTATAATAGCAAGTATTAGTTTCTCTATATATATAATGATTATTCGCCATCTTACAACGTTACAAAAAGCATCTGATTCTTTACGCCTTGGAGATAGAATAGAAACAAATATAAAAACTAATGATGAAATTGAAACTCTTTCCCTAGCCTTTGACCAAATGAGCCTTCAAATTGCAAATAATGAAGAGATTTTAAAAAATAATTTGCAGCAGGCAGTATCAAAATATATTGATTTAGTAAAAGAACTTGAAAATAAAAATGAAAAATTAGATAGTTTAAATAAATTAAAATCTGATTTACTCGATTCTATTGCCCACGAAATTAGAACACCTTTAACAAAAATATTATCATATTCCGAACTTCTACAAGATGATAGAGTCCTAGAAAAAGAAGAAATGAGGGATAAATTTGCTTCAGCACTAAAGCATAATGTAAATGTTTTGAAAAACATGTTTAATGATATTATTACATTAAGCAGGCTTGAACATGACCAGCATACATATCACCCTATACCTGTCAATATTGAATCATTAATTGATGATTTGGTAAATGGTGCTGAAATTGATATACAAAATAAAAATTTGAATATAGAAATAAATATTGAACCGTGCACAGTTTTTGTTGATGGTGAAACTTTCACCATAGCACTTTCCAATATCATATCAAATGCTATTAAATATTCTAAAGAAAATGGCAGTATAGAAATAAATGGATATATTAATAATGATGGAGAAACACCATCATATACATTGACATTTAAAGATTATGGAATTGGTGTTTGTAAAGATGATATTTCAAAATTATTTGATAGATTTCACAGAGGTGAAAATGCAAAAAAAGAATATCCCGGAACTGGACTAGGGTTATCTATTGTTGCTCGTATTATAAAAGCTCATAAAGGTATTATTACAATAGATTCTGAAATCAATCAATGGACACTTGTAAAAATTACTCTTCCTTTGCAGTAGAATAACTTTTTTTCATTAATCCAACCATTAGACCAATTATAAAAAGTGACTGCATACAAGAAAGTGATAAACCAAAATTATTTTCAGTAAATCCTTCTAAAATATATGCTGTAAAAACTGATATCCCAATAAATGCATAAGATGATGAATATATATTTTTCAGAAAATCTAACAATATCTTACCATAAAATAAAATAAATGTTATTATCCCTACACTACCATAAGTAACAAGATGCATAATAAAACTATTATGAGCATGGCTCATAGGTAAACCTATATTAGCAGGCATTAATGGTGTAATTAATTTCTCAAAAGCACCTTCGCCTATTCCAAATAAAGGATATTCATTTAATAACATCATACTATTTTTCCATAAATATAGACGCCACCCATGACTTGTAGCAGGATTTTTTATTCCTTCAAAAAAGTTATTAAACCTGCCTGCCATATATGGATCAAAAACCATATAGCTAATAAAAACACTAAATAAAATAACAGCTAAAATCAGTCCTTTCCAACGTAATTTCAGTATAAACATAAGACCTGTTATTAAAGCTACTACAAATAAAGGCATACGTGTAGCTGTTAGAAAAAGTGCATAACATGATAATAGGACCGTTATTATATAAAATAAAATATACCATTTACGTTTTTCTATTTTTGAAAGTACTACCGCAATCAAAAATATGATGCCAATAGATAATAAATGAGCAGTTATCATATATGGCCCTGCAAAACTGTAAGAACGAAAATATCTGTAGTCTACCTGACCAAGTGTAAAATAGTAGTAAAAACTTGAAATCGACATTATAAAAAGACCTAAAGCAAAAGCAAATATTACATAATTAATATTTTTTTCAGTAGAAAAATAAAAGGATACAAAAAATATCAGCATTGGCCATGGACTTGTAAGCCCTTTACTTATACTAGCATATTCACTTCCTAAAAATGTTGATAAAACAGCTGATATCCAGTATATAAAAAACAGCATAAAATAAATATTATTTTTTAAAATATTATATTTTCTTTCAACAACATAAATAATTAATAATAATAGTAAAACACCAAGTGTGATTTGTGATACAGATATGGAGATACTTAAAAAGAAACCTAGAAGAATTATAAATAAGGTAGTTGCAATATTATAATATTTTAACTCTGTAATTTTTACCATAAAAATACCTAAAGAATTTTCACAAGTATTACTTAAATATTTTATTTTGTCAATCAATTATAAAATATTTCTTGATTATTATTATATTATTCTTTATCCTATAAGTAATACAATATGAGGTTTAGTATGAAAAAATACTATTATGCGTTAACTTTTGTTAATACAGATTCTAAAGGCATAGTTTATGAAACTACAAAAGTTCTATATCATAACGGCTTTAATATAGCTGATTCCAGCTCTACTTTATTACAGGGTGTATTTTCTATGATATTCATTGTAACAAGTGATAAAGACTATACTGAGCAGGAAATAAAGGAAATGTTCAAGGAAGTTCGTTCTCATATGGAAGTTTTTAAATATGATAAAATGCCAGAAGAACAAGATGGATTTCATTATTCAATTTCAGTATATGGTGCTGATAAACCGGGTATCGTAAATGCTATTACTGAAGAAATAGCTAAAAATAACCTTAATATTATTGATTTACAAACAAAGATTACAGATAAAAGTCCACAAGTTTATATTATGATGCTTGAGGTAACAGCAGAAAGTGAAGATAATGAAAATGTATGGCAGGAAGCATTGAAAAATACTGCAAAAAAAATCAATACACAAATTAATATTAAAAAAATAGAGTTTTTTGAGCTATAATATGGCAGTTAGACAAGTTTTAAAATATCCTAATGAATTATTAAAACAAGAATCAGTTGAAGTAACAGAAATAAATAATGAAATAAAAGAAATAATTAATGATTTAAAAGATACTATGCTTGATGCTGGTCATTCTACAGGAATAGCTGCGCCACAAATTGGAAAGTTAGTTAGAATTATTACAATAGATGCATCTTTAAATAAAAAATGCAAGGAAAATCATGGGTTTATGGTAATGATTAACCCTGAAATAATTGAACATAGTGGGACGACTACATCTCGAGAAGGTTGTATGTCTGTGCCAGATTATACAGGTAATGTTACTCGTGCTGAAAGAATTGTTATAAATTATTATGATGAAAATATGCAGCAAAACGTATTAGAAACAAGTGGTTTTGAAGCCATACTTATACAGCATGAAACAGACCATTTAAATGGAATGTTATTTATAGATAGAGTTATTTCTAAAAGAACAGATTTATTTAAAAGAAAAAAATATTAATAAGAGGAAAAACATGAAAGTCGTTATCACTTCCAAAATGCCTGAAGTTATTACAAAACATCTTGAAGATATCCGTATTGATAGTAATTCTACAGACGAACCACTTCCAACTATCAGACTTAGGCAAATGATGAGTGATACTGATGCTTTAATATGCACATCTAGTGATATAATTGATAGACCATTAATGGAATCCTCACCTAAATTAAAAGTAATAGCAAATTATGATGCAGGAACAGATAATATTGATATTGATTATGCAACTCATAGAGGTATTACTGTATGTACTGCAAAGCATATTTTAACTCAAAGTGTGGCAGAACTTGGTTTTGCTCTTTTAATGAGTGCTGCTCGCCATATCCCACAAGCTGATAAATATGCTAGAAATGGCAGATTTTCAGGGAATACAAACCACAGCTTTATGACTGGGCTTGATTTTTATAAAAAAACAATAGGCATATACGGTATGGGTAATATTGGACAGGCCGTTGCAAAAATAGCATCTGGTTTTTCTATGGATATTATATACCATAATAGAAAAAGAGATAAACAGGCAGAATTGATTTTTGGTGCTACATATGCAACTTTTGATGAACTGCTTGAATGGTCTGACTATTTAATTATTACTGCACCACTTACAATGGATACAAGACACGCTTTTTCATTAAAAGAATTTAAAAAAATGAAAAAATCTGCTGTCCTTGTTAATGTTGGCAGAGGTCCTATAATTAGAGAAAGCGATTTAGCAACGGCTCTTGCAGAAAAAATTATATATGCTGCTGGGCTTGATGTTTATGAATTTGAACCAGAAATAAATGAGGATTTAAAAAAGCTGGATAATGTTATACTTTCCCCACATTTAGGAAGCTCTACCCAGTCTACAAAAGAAAATATGGCTATAAGCTGTGCTGAATCAGTTGTAAGCGTATTAAAAGGTGGCATCACTCCTGATACTGCTGTGAATAAACCTGTAATTATTTAATATTACAGCCTTTAATTCGGTAGTTTAGATACTCTGATGATATAAGCATTATTACAGCACCAAATAAAATAAAAAACGGCAGAATAAAAAAAGTTGTTTTACCTGCTAAAAAACCAAATAGTAATGGTGCAAGTGCACCCCCTGTATATGTTACTGCCATTTGCATACCCATCATAGTTAGGCTTTTTTCGCTGCCAAATATTTTTGGCGTGCTATGAAGCATTGCAGGGTAAATTGGCGATGAACCAAGCCCTGTTATAATAATACCTGCTGTTTTTATATATAAACTATCAATCATCATTAAAAGACAGCCTAAAATAACAATAATTTCTCCTGCACGAATAAGTTGATAGTTTTGAAAATTATTAGAAAATATACCTGTTACTATTCTTCCCGCTGTTATAGAACCATAATAAAAAGCTGTAATAAGAGCAGCTTGAGCAGGGTTAACTCCAAAACTATAAACTAAATAACTGCTTATCCATAAACCTGTAGTTAATTCTATATAACTAAAAAATGAAAACGATATTAAAGTAGGCTTTACAAGTGGCTCTTTTAAAATATTTTTACTGCTTATATGCTTTGTATTATTAACAATATAATCTTCTTTTAACCAGTATTTTTTTGATGATAAAACAAAAACTGCGATTATTAATAATATTACAGCTATAATAATAAAACCTGTACGCCAGCTTATATTATTATGTATCATCATACTCATAATAAATGGTCCAGAAAACGCCCCTATTCCCCAAAAACCATGTAAAAAATTCATTACATTTGATTTAAAATGATTTGCCACATATCCATTTAAAGCAGCATCAACACACCCTGCCCCAAGCCCTAAAGGAACGGCTGCAAAAAATAAAAATATTATATTACTAGATGATGCATAAAGCATTAATGCAAAAGATGTTAATAATATACTTGCAAAAGTAACTATACGTGTTGAAAATTTTTGAACCAAACGGGAAGCAAAAAGGCTGGATAATACAGTACCGCATTGAACTATCAGCGTAATTACTCCTGCACCATATACAGAAGATGATGTTTCCTTTTGTATAACAGGCCAGATACTTCCAATTACAGTATCTGGCAAACCAAGCCCTATAAATGCTAGGAAAATTACAGCTAATAATACTATCATATTATTCTCTAAAATGGTTTTTCTGGCACAATGGAACGTGAATGACTAGACCTTGCCTTTAATTCTGTTTCTTCCTTTGAAATAGTCTGCTGGCTGGCTATAGAACCATCTTCATTATATTCTGTATATATAAATGTATCTATACTTTTTTCTGATATATGATATACTGCCATTAAAACAACAGTTATAGCAAAGGCAATATACCAGTATTTCATATATTCCCCACCAAAATATTTTGAAAAACGTTTTTTCTTTTCTCCCATTTATAACTCCATTAAATATTATGTTTAAGTATTATATCAAGCATGCTGCCGAAATCATCTAATTTAATCATATTTGAACCATCTGATAAAGCTTTATTTGGTTCTGGGTGAGTTTCAGCAAAAAAACCTTTTATACCACAGGCACTACTTGCTGCTGCTAAATATGGTGTATATTCTGGATTACCACCACTTTTACCATCTAATGCGCCCGGTTTTTGTGTAGAATGCGTTAAGTCCATAATAACTGGCACATTAAACTGCTGCATATCTACTAAATTACGAATATCCACAACTAAATTGCCATAGCCAAACATATTTCCACGCTCTGTAAGCATTACTTGGTTATTTCCTGCAGCATTAACTTTTTCTAGTGGGTATTTCATATCCATACCACTTAAAAACTGTGCTTTTTTTATATTTACAATTTTTCCAGTATTTGCAGCAGCTATTAAAAGGTCTGTCTGCCTGCATAAAAATGCTGGAATTTGAATTATATCGCATACTTTACCAACTGGTTCTGCCTGATAACTTTCATGAATATCTGTAACTACAGGTATATTATATTTTTCTTTTATTTCTGAAAGTATTTCAAGCCCTTTTTCAAGCCCTGTGCCTCTGTAACTGCTGTTTGATGTTCTATTTGCCTTATCAAAAGATGCTTTAAAAACATACTTAATATTACGCCTGCTTGTTTCCTGAATACACTTTTCAGCTATTTCAAAACAAATATCCTTGCTTTCAATAACACATGGACCTGATAAAATAAAAAGATTATTTTTTAATTCTTCATATAAACTCATAAAATACCCTATTTTATATTTATAAACTCTTCATAAATTTTGCCATCTATAACTGCTTTAATAGTTAACTTACTAATATCTTCTTCCCTCATAGAACCTTTATATAAATGCAAATCAAATTTTTCATCATTATTATTTAGCTTTATATTTATAGTTCCATCACTACTATTTAATATTCCACCTTCCTGCACAACTCCAACTGCAGGATATATATCATTAGGCTTAGTATTCCAAGCACGTTTACTTTTTCCTTCAGCTGTAACTTCTAATGATTCAAGCGTTCTGCCCTTTGCTGCCACATTTAAAGAAATAACTAAATCATTTTCACCATCTTTTTCTATATTTCCTTTATTTGCTACAATATCTTCACCTTGAAAATCTGAAACAGTAAAAGATAATACTTTTCTAATTTTATAAGTATCAGCATCACCATAATAACTAAGCTCTAAACGAACATTACTACCATTTAAAATTATATAATCCCCTTCTGCTCCAGTAATCCCTATAAAATAACCATCTTTTGCAGGCATTCTAATTTGGCTTGATACATCAAGAGAAAGTTCAGAATTATCTTTATTTGTAATAGTTTTTAATGGTGCAATTTTATGCATTGTAATAATGCCGTTTTTATTTACTATCCTTTCAAAAAGAGTAATTTCTGCCTCATTTTTTATATTTAACCCTAAAACATTAAATTTTAAATAAGCTTCTTTAAAATAAAGCATATCTTTTCCATTAAATATGTTTGTGTTAAATTCTAAATAACTTGCATTATTGCCAGAATTTAATGCCAGATTATTTTGACTGCTGTATTTTTGCATACCATTATTTAAAACAGTTAATTTAAGCTCTGCGCCAGTATCACGTATATATGGGTTTTCAGTAAAAACAGTAAATTTCTTTTTATCAATAGTAAAATCACCACTGCCAACACCAATTGCTTTTCCTTTAACTAAATAATCTGAAACTAGTGAACCTTTAAATATTTTACGGCAGTTAAAAGAAGCGCCCTGCTCTGTGCAGTCTGCATCTAAAGTAACATTATCTCCACGCACATTACCAGATAATGGGAAACGTTTATTGCTTACTCTATCTATCATATACCCTGAAAGCCTGCTGCCATCTACAAGCACATTAATAAGGGCAGAATATACTACCTGACCATTTTTTTTAACTTCAATTGGATAAAATCCTGTTGATAATGCCTGCACTTGACCAGTATAAGCAAATGGAAGAAATATGGTTTTTACCATAGATATAGATTTACCTTCGCCTGATGATACAAGAAGGCTGAATTTACCATATTTATCTGTCTGTGTCTGCTGATTTGTTTCTATTGATTTAATAGATGCATTTGGAACAGGTTTATTATTTATATCAAGCAAAATACCTGTAATTAAAACAGATGCTACCTTATCACCTGTAAAAGAAAGACTGTCTATATATTCTGATTTACCAGTATTTACAAGCAGATTAATTTTATTTACTGCATAGTTAATACCTTTACTTTCAAGATATTTGTATATTCTTTTTTCTATTTCACCAGACATATCCATTTGAGCAAAGCCATCATCTGAATATACTTGGATAACAAAATTTCTAAAAATAAATGTAACATAATAATTTGCCTGCTGGCTTCTACCCTGCACATCTTTTAAAGGCAGCGCCACCATAATACCCTGCTCTCCAAATGGAACTGGAGCAATTTGTTTTTTCTTAGCATTTTTTTTAGATATTTCTGCTAATTCTTTATATGTATCAAAAGCTACACCAAAATTATCACAGTCAAAAATTCTAGCTGACACCATGTATGTATTACTGCGTTCTATATCTAATATTTTCTCTTTTTTTGTGGAATAGTATGCATATATATTATCATATACTGTGCATCTGCCACGTTTTTCTTTATTAACACCTGATACAATCCAAGATGATGAGCCACCTTTCATTTCAGATGCTTTTGGCAGAATGTCTTTTGCTTCCTTAATTGTTTGAGAAAAAGCATATGTAGTGCTAAATACAAATAATAATATAAATATAACTAATTTTTTCATCATAATAATTTTTAGCATATTTTTTTGTAATTATGAATAGTTATTTTTTTAATTTTTAAAAAATATTATAAATTTCTATAATTTGTTGAAAATCTTATTTGATTTTATTTATTTATATGTTATAAAAAAATTTCAGAAAATAATTAAGGTGCATATATGCTTGCAAAACGTATTATCCCATGTCTAGATATTAAAGATGGCAGAGTTGTTAAGGGAGTGAATTTTGTAAATATTAAAGATGCTGGAGACCCTGTTGAAGCAGCTATAGAATATGAAAAACAAGGGGCTGATGAAATTGCATTTTTAGATATTACAGCCACTCATGAAAATAGAAATATTATGCTTTCTGTTATTGAAAAAGCAGCAGAAAATGTGTTTATGCCAATAACAGTTGGTGGTGGTATTAGAACTATTGAAGATATTAGAAGTCTTTTTGCTGCAGGGGCTGATAAAGTATCCATTAATTCAGAAGCTGTTAAAAACCCAAACTTTATAAAAGAAGCTTCCAATAAATTTGGCTCTCAGGCAGTTATTGCTGCCATTGATGCTAAATCAAATGGTGATAATTCATGGGAAGTGGTTATTGCTGGTGGCAGAAAAAAAACAGGGCTTGATGCTGTTTCATGGGCAAAAACAATGGAAGAGTTTGGTGCTGGAGAAATACTGCTTACTAGTATGGATAAAGATGGAATGAAAACAGGCTATGATATTGCCCTTACAAAAGCTGTAAGCCAGGCTGTTACAATACCTGTTATTGCTTCTGGCGGTGTTGGAACAATGGAACATTTTTATGAAGGTTTTAAAGATGGATATGCTGATGCTGCACTTGCTGCCAGTGTTTTCCATTTTCAAGAAATGACAATTATGGAAGTAAAAGAATATTTAAAAAATAAAAATATACCTGTTAGAATCTAATTTGAGGGATAAAATGGAAAATATATTACTTACTCTTAATGAGACTATTAAAGAAAGGCAGAAAAAACCGAGCCCCTCTTCTTATACCACCACATTATTAGAAGGTGGTGCTAATAAAATAATAAAAAAATTAGGTGAAGAAAATGCTGAATTTATTAAAGCATTACTTACAGAACCACCTTATGAAACAGCATGCGAAGCAGCTGATTATATTTATCACCTTATGGTTGCTTTAAGGTATAAAGGAATAGATTTTACTGATGTTCTTAAAGAACTTGAAAAAAGACATGCACCTAAAGGAGAGTAATAATGAGTGATAAACCATGGGCTGGCAGATTTAACCTGCCTACAGATAAATTTGTTGAAGAATTTAATGCATCAATCTATTTTGATAAAAGATTATATAAATTTGATATAAAAGGCAGCATTGCTCATGCTACTATGCTTAGCAGGCAAGGTATAATTGATGAAAGTGAAGCTCGTATTATTGTTGCAGGATTAGAACAAGTTCTTGAAGAAATTGAAAATGGTCAGTTTGAATTTAATATGGCTGATGAAGATATACATATGGCAGTGGAAAAAAGACTAACTGAAATAGTTGGACCTGTTGGTGGTAAACTGCATACTGCAAGAAGCAGAAATGACCAGGTGGCTGTAGATATTAGAATGTATATAATGTATGAAGCAGATTCTGTAAAAGCATACCTTATAAACCTTATGAAAGTAATTGTTGATAAAGCAGTTAATAACCTTGGAGTTATAATGCCTGGCTTTACCCATTTACAAACTGGGCAGCCTATATTATTCTCCCATTATTTAATGGCTTATTTTCAAATGTTTAAACGTGATTTTCAACGTTTTAATGATATGATGATGCGTGCAAACTACTGCCCGTTAGGTGCTGGAGCACTTGCTGGCACAACATTTCCAATAGATAGAAATTTTACAGCCAGTCAGCTTAATTTTTATGGTCCTACTGAAAACAGTATAGATTCAGTATCTGATAGAGATTTTGTAATAGAATTCTTATCAGCAGCAAGTATTACCATGATGCATTTATCAAGATTTTCTGAAGAAATAATACTTTTTTCAAATCCAGATGTTAATTTTATATCATTAACTGATGATTACTGCACAGGTTCTTCTATTATGCCACAAAAGAAAAATCCTGATATTCCAGAATTAATTAGAGGAAAAACTGGCAGAGTATATGGCAGCCTTATGACAATGCTTACAATTATGAAAGGGCTTCCACTTGCTTATAATAAAGATATGCAGGAAGATAAAGAGCCACTTTTTGATACTGTTGATACAATACTTGCATCTCTTAAAGTATTTGCCCCTATGGTTGAAAAAATGCAGGTATTAGAAAATAATATGAAAAATTCAGCTGGTAAAGGATATTCTACAGCTACAGATTTAGCAGATTATTTAGTTAGGAAAGGTGTCCCTTTCAGGCAGGCACACCATATAGTTGGAAAAACTGTTGCTTATGCTATTGATGTTAATAAAAATTTAGATGAACTTTCCATTAATGAAATGCAGCAGTTTTCAAAACTTATAGATAATGATATTTATAACTATATAACACTAGAAGCTTCTGTAAACAGCCGTAACTCATATGGTGGCACATCAGCAGAATCAGTTATGACTCAAGTGAAGCTTGCAAAGAGTTTTATTGATGAAAATGTTTAAGCATATATATATTATTGCTTTACTTATTTTTTTATCATCTTGTGGTTTAAAATCAGATGTAGTTCCTAAAGGCTCATTTGATATACCATACCCTACAAATATTGATTATGCAATTAACAATGATGGTGTAACAATTTATAATGGCAGTGATAATTACACATTATTTGTTGAACGTGCAGATGAAAGCATTGGGTTTATTAATCTTTCAAGCTATAAACGTGTTGCATTAATTAACCCAAAACAAACTTATACAGATGAAGATGTTATTAATAATAGAATATATAAATACAGATTTCGCCATTATAATGGTAGGGTAAAAACATACTCACCTGCTGTTGTTAGAACTGTAAAATACTATAAACCTATTAAACATGATATAATCAATGCAACATTTGAAAAAAATAAAGTATGCTTATATTTAGGTTTAAGTGAACGGATTGATAGAACTGAGGTAAATATTAATGGTGTAATGGTTGGCAATGCAAAAAATGGATTAAAAACATGTTTTGATAATTACCCTAATACTTCAGTAAATTTAGTTATTACTGCCATACCTTATGATAAAAACAATAATACTGGTATTCCATATAAGACTACAATAAAACGTAATGCTGCTGCACTTAATCTTCCACCACAAAACATACAGGTTAGAAGAAATGGAAGTGATATTGTAATTGTATGGGATAAAGAAAAAAATTCTCCAAAATACAATATATATCTTGTAGAAAATGGAAAAGATAAATTATACAAGCAAATAGATATTGAATTATTTAGGTATACTGCTAAAACTGATAAATGTGTGGAGTTTAAAATATCAACTGTTCGTAAAGGTAAAGAATCTAAAAGAATTGCAGTTTCTGCATGTAAATAACTACTTAAACAGGCCGTAAAACCAAATTCTTGCTCCATCTTTTAAAATATAGTCTTTGGTTCTAAAGTATTTTTTAGAGGTAGAATTATCTCCGTCCATACCACTTTCCAACCTTATACAGCCTTTATAATTATAATAATATGCAAGTTGAGTATTTACGTAATAATTACAGTCACTACTAATCATTCTTGCATCAATTGGAGCTACTGGATATGGTGCAATATCTATTTTCTTTAAAATTATTTCTTTTTGAGTTTTATCTGCATTTGCGATATATTCAAGACGATGTATATTTTGTTTGTAATAACTTTTATGCTCACCAAAACTAATTATAGAGCCTGTAAAATCATCAGAATTAAATACAGAAAATAAAGAGTAAAAACAAATGAAAATAATAAATTTCTTTTTATGAATACAAAACATATTATAAAAATTTATGTAATACAGTAAGTAAATATTACCAAAAATAAAGGTAATCAGTGAAAAAGTTTGTGGTATTACTTTTGCTCTTGGTGGAAGCCCTAATGCCCCAAGACCATAGGAAATAACAAAATGAGCAGCCCAGCTTAAAACTATACCTAAACCAATAAATATAATACCATGATATTTGTATGATAAATTAGGAAAAATTTTTTTAGGTTTATTATTATGAAAAATAAGATATAAAAATAACGAAACAGGAATAACTGCAGTTGCAAAATAATACGAAAAACCACGCTCTAAAGATGTCATTAACCCCCTGTATATGCCAAATAATAAATCAGTATTCCCCCCCCCGCTCTATTACTGCTGCCAGGGGCAAAAAGAATAAAAATAAATGCCACAATTAATACTAACATATTTAGTGTAAGTAAAGATTTTAATCTAGTATTTTTATAAACAATGCCATATAAAAATATCAAAAAATATATTATAAAAAATACTAAAAACAGTGCTTCATTAGAAAATGATGAAATAAAAAGAATGGTTGATGAAAGAAGCACTAAAAATATTGTATATAATAAGCTATCAGTATAATAAGCTTTAAGTAAAAGATATATACTAAAAAACATTAATGTCATTGGAAATAAATAATTAAATATCCCACCATACCAAAGGACTGTATCATTCATAGAATTTAGGCTTAATAACCATATGAATAGGAAAATACAAGTTAAAGAAAATATATCTTTTTTACTAAAGCTTTTAAATATAATTGATAAAAGCAGGTAAACAACTATACCAAAAAATATAAAAGTAAATATAGGAAGTATTTGATAAATTATTAGATTATTATTAGATACACCTGCAAAAAAATGATATAGTGTGTTTGAAAATATTCTACCACTTGAGCCATACAAATAACTATTTATTGCTAGAGTAAATGAATTTAAAGAATATTTTGCACCATAGATAAAATCATCTGCTGATGGAAAATTATAAATAGAAAAACTAATTAAATAAATTGAAAAAAATATAGAGATTAATGCAAAATAATATAAGTATCTATTATACAGCATAAAGCTAACTCTCCATTAGTATTTTCTTCTTTCTATCCTTGCCCATGCGTTATGGTTATGAATTGATTCCATATTTTCGCATTCCACTAAAAACCATGTGATTCTTTCATCATTCATAAGTTTTTCAGATAAATTACGAACTATATCTTCCACAAATGCAGGGTTTTCATAAGCATGTTCTGTTACAAACTTTTCATCTTCCCTTTTTAATAGTGAAAATATTGGTGAGCTAGCAGAACTTTCAGCAATTTCTATTAAATCTTCAATCCATACAGTTTGATTAAAACGAACAGATATAGAAGCAATACTTCTTTGGTTATGAGCTCCATATTCTGAAATTTCTTTAGAACAAGGACATAATGACTGAACAGGCACTTTCACTGTTAATACAAAATCAAGCCCATTATTTGAGCAAGTGCCTGCAAACTCACATTCATAATCCATTAAAGAAGCAAGATTGGAAACTGGTGCTTTTTTCTCCATAAAATAAGGAAATTTTAATGATATAAATGATGTATGTGATGATAATCTTTCACGCATATCCTGTAATATAGAGCCTACATTATGAATATCCATATTATCTTTGTGTTTATTTAATATCTCCACAAACCTAGACATATGTGTGCCTTTATATTGATGGGGAAGCTGCACACTCATAGATATTTTAGCAGTAGTATGCTGCACACCTTTACTTTTATCACGTAAAGATATGGGGTAAATTATATCCTTTATACCCACATTATCAATATCTATATTTCTAGTATCTTTAGAACTTTGAACATCTTCAAGCATAAAGCACTTATCTTCTAGTAATTTTTTGTCTACCTATTAAGGTTTGATACTGTTTAATACCATCTGGCATTTTTGCAAGATGAAGTTGTAACCATAATGTGCCGTAAGCCTGCATTTTGATTTTCTTTCTATTTTTTAAAGCATCACTTGCATTTTGCAGCCTTTCATCACTTGGAAGTTTTTTCATAGCTTTTGCAAGCACAGCAATAGCACCATCAACATCACCAGTTTCAGATAAGAAATATGCATACAAGCATTGAGTAAAACTGTCTTTTTTATTGGCTTTAGATGATTTTTCCATAACAGCTTTCATATTTGCATAATCTTTTTGTTTATAATAATATGCTGCTAACATACTCATAGACATCCAGTTAGCTTTCAATGAATTTTTTAAATAAGGCAGTGCTTCATCAAACCTTTTGTTAGCATATAAAATAATACCAATTTGAGAATCTATTTGCTGTTTTACTAAAAACTGCCATTTAGCATATTTATACCCAGCTTTCATTTTTTCAATTGCAATATCTGCTTTACCTGACTTAATATCTTTTTCCGTTGAGTTAAATACAGCTGTTAACTTGTTCATAAAGTAACGTCCCATAAAAAAGTTAAAAACTAATATACCTACAACAAATGTAATACTTGCAAGTACAAAGCTTGGATATATAAGATAACCTAAATAACCTGTTATAATACCAACTAATATACCTAGTAATAATGTTAACATTAAAACTCCTACAAAACTAACTATTATTAGTATGTTTTTCTATAAATTTATTTTTACATTCATCAGAACAAAAGTAATATATTTTATCATGCAGTTTTACTTTATATTTTGTAGTATCTTCCACAAATGAACCACATATGCTATCCTGCTTCATCTCAACAGCATTTATAGTATCATTAGACTGTTTTTCGATTTGTTTCTTATCTTTCATTCTGAAAAATAAAACAATACCTGCAACAACAGCAAGTAAAAATGCAATTTTTGTAACCATTAATTATCTTCTTTTCTATTTCTATAATTTCTTTTATTACCATTAAAACGGCGGTTATTACCTTTTGATTTTTCTGATACAATAGAAATTTGTTTTAATGGTCCTTCACCTGTTGATATAGTAGTAATACCCGGTATGCTTTTTAAAGCAATATGTATTTCTTTACGTATAATACTAGACATTGGTGCAAGCTTAAATGGTCTGCCGCTTCTTTTTACTTTTTCAGCCATTGCAAGAGCTTTAGATACATTTTCTTCCACCCTTCTTTTTCTGTAATAACCAACATCAACAATTAAGCTGACAGAAGTATCTTCTGGTAAATTAATCATTTTATCAAAAACATACTGTAATGCATCTAATGTTTGAGCAGATTTACCAATTAAAAGTTCAGGTGTATCTGTTTCAATGTTTAATATTACTCTATTATCATTATTTTCTGCTGTTACATGAGCATCAGCAAAACCTGCTTTTTCTAAAAGTTCATTTAATAATAACTTACCTTTCTTTTTTACATGTTCTACTTCATTATAACTAATTTTTACTTTTGCTGTTTTCTTACCAAGCCCAAATAAACCTTTTGAACCTTGTTCCATTACTTCATATTTTATATAATCAGAAGGAACATCTTTTTCTTTCATGAAATGAGCAACAATTTCCTCAACGCTATCGCCTTCAACTTCAAATATCCTCATAAGATTACCTCATTTTATAAATCATACAATCAATTTTTACGTTTATTAATAATATACTGCTGTATAATAGAGAGTATATTATTTGTAAGCCAGTATAACACAAGTCCTGACTGGAAATTAATAAACAGGAACGTAAATATAACCGGCATTGCTAAAAATATTTTTTGCTGCACAGGGTCTGCTGTGCTTGGTGTCATTTTTTGCTGTATAAACATTGCTATACCCATAAGTATAGGTGTAATATAATATGGGTCTTTTGCTGATAAATCCACTATCCAGCCAAAGAATGGAGCGCCTTTTAATTCAAGAGATAATAAAAGGGCTTTATATAATGCAAAAAATATTGGAATTTGTAATAGTAATGGGAAACAACCACTTAATGGATTAACATTATGCTCTTTATAAAGCTGCATTGTTACCTGATTAAGTTTTGCAGGGTCATTTTTATATTTTTCACGAAGTTCCATCATTTTTGGCTGCAATTTCGTCATCTCTTTCATAGATACCATACTTTTTATTGTTAATGGTAATGTTAATATTTTTACAATAATTGTAAGGAAGATAATTGCAATACCATAGTTGTGAAAAATATCATATAAGAAATTTAAAATATAAAGCATAGGAATAGCTATAAAATAAAACCAGCCATAATCCATACTTTTTTGTAATGAAAGCCCATATGATTTTAATTCATCATAATATTTAGGACCAACATATAAGCTAAATTTCGCATCATGCCTGCCTGATGGGTTAACAATAAAATCAGTGCTAATGGAAGCAACAGCTAAATTATTTTCAGGTGATATTTCAGCCTTCTTAAATAAATCATTACTTGCTGCTGCAAATAAGAAATATTTAGATGTGTAACCTGCCCATACAGCATTATCTAATGTTTCCTTATCTGTATCATCTGCTTTTATTCTATATGTTTTACCACCATTTGTAATAACAGCCCCTTCAAATACATACATACTGTCTTCAAAACCACTGCCAAGCTTAGGTCCAATCTTTACATTTAATGGCACATTTAAAGATGAGTTACCTGTATTTGTTACACTAACAGATGTATTTATAATATAGCTTGTATTTGAAAGCTCATATGATTTTGTTACAATTAAAGAACCAGCCTCAGCTGTAAAAGAAACTATAATACCATTATCCACTTGAGTAACTGTTTTTTGATAACCATTTGCAACAGGTGTTAAAAGAGATGCATAATCAGTATTACCATTTTTATTAAAAGTTACACGTCCACCCTCTGTATCTGCCCAGTTTAATAAAGATACACTTCTAATATTACCAGTCTGGCTGTTAAATGTAACTTCCATAAGTTTAGATTTTTCAGTTGTTAAAGTTGCAGGAGCAGATACTTCTACATTATTATTTTGAAGCTCTACATTGTTAACTGTAGTAGTGCTGTTATTATCTGCTTTAGAAGCAGAATTTACAGGTGCTGCTGGAATTTTTGCAGCAGAAGAATTATCAACCACTGGGGCTTCTGGTGTAAATATTGGAACAACAATATATGTCCACCCAAAAATAACTATAAAACTAAGCACAAGGGCTAGTAATGTCCTTTTATCCATAAAAAATATCCTTATATCAAACAAAATACCCTATTTTACAGGGTCATAGCCACCCTTATTAAAAGGGTTGCAACGCAGGATACGCCAAACTGTAAGTAACATTCCTTTAAAAAAACCTTTCTTTTGAAAGGCCTCCACTGCATAAGTTGAGCAGCTTGGATAAAAACGACAATGGTTTCCCAAGTATGGAGAAATACAATATTTATAACACTTTATCAGCATTATTGCCAGATTCTTTGGCTGCAATAACCTTAAAAAGTGAAAGAATTTCTCTTTGAATTTCACTAAAATCAGCCCCTGCTGCTTTTGGCAGCCCCCTAATTATTACATAAATCCCATTAGGCAACATATTACTATTAATACGATATATTTCCCTAAGTATACGTTTTATTCTATTGCGTTTAACTGCTGATTTACTAACTTTTTTACTTACAGTAATACCTGCTTTAGAGTAACCACCCATATGTTTATAATAAATTATAAACATAGAGCTTGAAACACGTTTCCCCGTATAAACATTATTAAATTCAGTAGTTTTACAAATTCGTCTACTACGGGGGAAACTTTCAGGTTTAAATTGCAAGACGTTTACGACCTTTTGCACGTCTTCTTTTTAAAACTAATCTGCCACCTTTAGTAGCCATTCTTGCACGAAAACCTTGTTTGCGAACTTTCTTTAAGTTGGTACGCTTTGCTAAAGTAAGCTGTGCCATCTTTCTGCCTCCATATATTTATATGCAAAACTCTTTTTAGAGTTATATTTATATAGTGAAAAATGATAATAAGAATTTTATGCAAAATTGTCAAATAAAATTTTATAAATTATGCATTTTTTTTATTTTAATATACCAATTTTGCCATTAGGAAATATTATAAGTTTTAATAAATTATTGCCTATAATATTCTCTTTAAATAAATTTTCCACATTTTCTTTTATATTAGTTAGTATACTTTTTGATGTTATACTTTCTTTATTAAAATCTTTAAAATATCCACAAATCTCTTTTATAGATATATTATTATTTAACATTTCAAATTCCATATAAATATAACAGTATGGTTTTTCAATAAAATACTGCTCCAATTCATCTGATATATTAAGCAGATTAATGGCAATACTGCTTTCATTCATATCTTCTACCGTTGTAAAAGATAAAAAACTAAATTCTTTATATAACAAACTTTTTTCATCTACTTCATTATTGCCATTATTTACAAAACTAAATAGCACTGTAAATAAATTTTCATCATCTACCCTTTCGCCAAAATAATCATACATGGCAGGATAATATTTGCCATATTCTGTTCCCAGCTCTTCCATATAGCTTTCTTCATCAAAATTTTCAGATAAATTTTCAACAATATTAATTTCTGTATATGGTTTATTATCTACATTATAATATGGATATACCATAGTAAAATTTTCAGTGTTTTGGATTATTACCATGCCATTATTCCATGCTGGAACAGGTTCTAATATTCTTGCATGCAGATTATTCATATAACTTAATGCATATTCTTTTTCACTGCCTTTTGTTGGAAAATAATCATTATCTTCATCTTCATAATAATGTTCATGAGTGCAGCTTTCATCATGGCTGTGGTCATGCTCTATATCACTTTCTTCATCATCATAAGGGTAAAATGTAATACTATACCTTTTATCTTTAAAAAGTGTAACAGTAAAGCCTGATATATCATATGGGGAAATATTACTAATTAATGATAATATTTCGCTGTCTATATTCATATCAACATAAAGTTCATCATAATCCATTTCTTCAATACCGTCTTTTGAAAGCAGTAGATATGATGATTCCTGATTATTATCAAGCTTACCATCTTTAATATAAAAAGTGCAGTTTAATATTTGCCACTCTGTATTTATATTAGGCATAAGTTTTTTTGATAAATTACGTATAGATATAATTTCTTCTTCACTAGATTTGCCATTGTCTATAAGAGCAGGGGCTGGTTTTCTGTAAAAAAGCCTGCTTAAGCCAGTAAGCTTTTCAAATACATTTTCTACTTCGTCATTGCCAAAGCCAATAATTACATATGATTTTTCTTCACTAGACAAATATAAACCATAAAAAATGTCATAAGTTGTATCATCTATATGGTTGCCACCAAGGACTTCAAGCCCAAACATATCATCAATTACAACATTTCTTGCAGCATATAACTCTGATGATGTTTTACCAAAAAGATGGTCAAATATTATTTCAAGCTTATCCTGTATTTCATCTACTTCACAAGGAGAATCTTCTATAACAGCTGCTAAAAAGCTGTTTTCATTATCCTGCCATGAAAAACATATGCCTTTTTCTGCTGTTTTTTCTATTTTTAAAGTATTTTCATCAACACTTTCAATTATAGAAAAACTTAAATCCTCTTGATTAGCAGATTCAGTTTTAAAAACAGGAAACCCTTTTTCAATAATATCTAACCATCTTTTCATATATTAAAATACCTTTTACATTGCTGTAATATTAAAGCCACCATCTACATATATAACAGAGCCTGTTACATTTTTAGCTTTTGAACTTAATAAAAATGCTGCCATAGTGCCACAGTCATCAATATCTACATTTCTACCAAGTGGAATACGTGGTTCGTTATTGTTAAGCATAGATTTAAAGCCTGCAATACCTGCTGCAGACAATGTTCTAATAGGACCTGCTGAAATTGCATTTATTCTTCTACCATCTTTACCTAAATCAACAGCTAAATAACGAACAGTAGCTTCTAATGCTGCTTTTGCAACACCCATAACATTATAGTTTGGAACAACTTTTTCACTGCCATAGTATGTAAGAGTAATAACACTTGCATCTTCACTCATAATACGTTCAAATTTTTTCACAACTGCTATTAATGTATAAACACTTACATTCATAGAAAGAAGAAAATCATCTCTAGTAACTTCTAAAAATCTGCCAGATAATGCTTCTCTTGTAGCAAATGCAACAGAGTGAACAATAATATCAATTTTGCCAAACTTTGCTTCGTATTTATTAACTAATGCATCAATTGCATTATCATCTGATAAATCACATTCTTCTACAAATGTAGAGCCTAATTCTTCAGCAATTGACATAACTCTTTTTTCATGAGCTGCTACATAAGATAATGCAACATCTGCTCCTTCTGCTTTTAATTGTTTTGCAATACCATAAGCAATACTTAAATTACTTGCAACACCAAATACTAATGCTTTTTTACCTTCTAAAATTCCCATAAATTATCACCCTCTTTAATAATTTTCATTTTTTAAGCAGTATATTTATAATAAGTAAAATAGCAAGAACTTTTTTATATATATACATGATTTTAGGATATTATATATTTTTCTTTTCTAATGTACTTTTACAGAATTTATCAAAATCAGAATTTATTTTTTGTGTTTTATTAAAAATAATATACTCTTGCTCTGCCTTTTCTTTTGCATGCTCCATTGAAATATTGCATTTATCCGATAAAATATCATACCTTCTAAAGTTTAAAAATTCATTTACACTTGCAGAAAATTCTTCAATAGTAAATGTATTTTCCCTTTCTATTAAATCTTCAATATAATCAAAATACCCTGTTACTACCCTTTCAAGCTGTTTTATTTCTTTTTCCGATAAGTAATTTTTTGCAAATAAAGCATCAGATTTTAATATTCTGCCATCTAGAGCATTTTTCCATGTTTTAAGCCCCATACTTTCTTTAGAGCTGTCTGCATTTGTATATATTATTTCTGCTGCAGTTTGATATGTTATGGCATAATGAAACTTATTTTGAATAGTTGCAAAAAATTCTTTAGTGGTAGACGAATTTTTATTATAGTCTATGGAACATTCTGCAAAAATATCTGTTATTTGCTGCCATATTCTTCTTTCGCTTGCTCTTATAGAGCGAATTCTTTCTAAAAGTTCTTTAAAGTAGTCTTTACCAAAAGTGGTTTTACCCTACTTTAACTTTTCATCATCTAAAACAAAGCCTTTTTGTATAAATTCTTTTAATACACCAGTTGCCCATATTCTAAACTTAGTTGCTTTTGAAGAATTTACTCTGTAACCAACAGATATAACTGCATCAAGATTATAAAAATTTACTTCTCTTGTCTGCTCTTTTCCTGCTATTGCTCCATGTTGAGTGGTTATTGCAATTTTTGCAATAACTACTTGTTCTGATAACTCACCTTCTGTAAAGATATTCTTTAAATGCCTATTTATCGAAGATAAATCAACCCCAAACAGTTCTGCCATAGATTTTTGAGTAAGCCATAATGTTTCGTCTTTTATTACCACATTTATAGCCACATTTTCACTTATTTCTTTATAGAGTATAAATTCTACTGGTGTCATCAAACTCTCTTATAATTTAAAGTATAAAATTTTATTTTAATAAATCAGCAATATTTTTTATATTAATAAGTTTCAGATTGTCGCTTTTTTCATCTTTAAAATTAGTGTAGAATTTTTCTACACCAAAGCGTATACATTCATTGATTCTACCTTGAATATTAGCAACAGAACGCACTTCTCCAGTTAAGCCAACTTCCCCAGCAAAAGCTGTAGTATAAGGTATTGGAATATCTTTATATGATGAAATTAAGGCAGCACATACTGCCAAATCTGCACTTGGTTCATTAATTTTTAAACCACCTGCAATATTTAAATAAATATCAGCTCCAGATAAATTTAGCCCTGCTTTTTTCTCAAGTATTGCTATAAGCATAGCTAATCTATTATTATCATAGCCTGTAGCATTTCGTTTTGGATACTGGAAAAATGATGCAGAAACTAAAGCCTGCACTTCTATTAAAAATGGTCTTGTGCCTTCAAGTACTGGGCATATAACTTTACCACTTGCCTGCATACCATCTTTATCAAAAAAAGCTTTATCCCCTGCTTCTATAAGCCCTAAAGAACTCATTTCAAAAACACCAACTTCATCAGTTGAACCAAACCTGTTTTTTACTGAACGTAAAATCCTTACTCCCCTTGAGTAATCCCCTTCAAAATAAAGAACAGTATCCACCAAATGCTCCAAAACTTTTGGACCAGCAATATTACCGTCTTTTGTAACCTGACCTATAATAAATACAGTAAGCCCTGTGCTTTTTGCAATTTCTACAAGCCTGTATGTTACATGGCGAATTTGCCCTACTGCTCCCCCTGCTGATAATAATTCGCTGCTTGTTATTGTTTGTATAGAATCTATTATTAAATAATCATAACTATTACTTTCAATAGCTGATAGCACATCTTCAAAAGATGTGCTTGATAAAAGCTCTATATCATTTGGTGAAACATTTAGCCTTTCTGCACGCATTTTTATCTGCGTTGGAGATTCTTCGCCAGATACATATAAAACTTTCTTATTTTTATCAGATAGTATTCCACATACTTGAAGTATTACTGTAGATTTACCAATGCCTGGTTCACCACCAATTAAAACTACAGAACCTTTTACTATGCCACCACCTAATACCTGGTCTAGCTCATTAATACCAGTTTTAAAACGAACCTGTTCAATACCTTCTACATTTTTAAGAAAAACTGGAGCATTCTTTGGAGTATAATTTTGAGATAAACTGTTTTTTGAAGAAGATGATTTTTCCACCACTTCTTCCACTAAAGAATTCCACGAATTACATTCTGTGCATTTACCAAGCCATTTAGAATGGACTGCACCACAGTTTTGGCATATATAGCTTGTTTTAAGTTTTGCCATTATTCATCTTCCAAAAATTCTTCAATAGTGCCAGCTTTTGGGTGATAAGAATAGCCTAAATGGTCATATGTTAGTTTTGAAGCAATTCTACCACGTGGAGTTTTTTTAATAAACCCTTTATATATTAAAAATGGCTCTATAACATCTTCAATAGTATCTTTTTCTTCACTGGTTGCAGCTGCTAATGTTTCCACACCCACAGGTCCACCATCATATTTTTCTATAATAGTTTCTAAAAGCCTTCTATCATTTGCATCAAGCCCACAGTTATCTATTTCTAAACGCTCTAAACCATCACGAGCCACATCTAAAGATATTACCCCATTATTAAAAACATGGGCAAAATCTCTCATTCTTCTAAGTATTCTATGAGCTATGCGGGGCGTTCCTCTGCTGCATTTTGCAATTTCTAATGCTGCCTGTTTTTCAATTTTTGTATTTAATAGTCCTGCTGCTCGCGTAATAATACTTGCAAGTTCTTCATCATTATAAAATTCAAGGCGTATAATCATACCAAACCTATCTCTAAGTGGAGAAGTTAAAAGCCCTGCTCTAGTTGTAGCACCTACTAAAGTAAACTTTGGTAAATCAATACGCATGCTTCTAGCACCTGGACCCTGCCCTATTAATAAGTCCAGTTTAAAATCTTCCATAGCAGGATATAATATTTCTTCCACACTGGAATGAAGTCTGTGGATTTCATCAATAAAAAGAACTTGATTTGTAGTAAGGTTTGTTAAAAGTGCAGCCAAATCACCAGATTTTTCAATAGCTGGACCACTTGTAATTGTAATATCCACCCCAAGTTCATGGGCAATAATATTTGCAAGCGTTGTTTTTCCAAGCCCTGGAGGGCCGTAAAAAAGGCAGTGGTCAAGGCTGTCGCCTCGTTCTTGAGCAGCTTTTACATATACTTTTAAGTTTTCAATAACTTTTTTCTGCCCTGTGTAATCATCAAACCTTTCAGGGCGTAAAGCTCCAAGCTTATCTTCTACTGTTTCGGTATTTGTGTATATGTCGCTTTCTTTCATTATTTTTTACCTGATAAAAGCTGTAAAGCATTTTTAAGTATAACTTCAAAACCATCTGCTGGGTTTGCTTTTTCCACTGCTTTTCTAGCATCTTGAGTTTTATATCCTAAATTAACTAAAGCACTAACCACTTCTTCTCTAATATCATTAGCTTGGAAAGTTGTGCTTTCGCTGTCAAACTTATCTTTTAATTCTACCACTATTCTTTCGGCAGTTTTTTTACCAATACCCGGGATTGCTGCAAGCATTTGATAATCCTTTGAACTAATAGCAGATATTAAACTTTCAACACCAATACCACCTAAAATTTTTACTGCCATTTTAGGTCCAATACTTGAAACTGTTATTAAATGTAAAAAAAGGCGTTTTTCTTCTTTTGTAGCAAAACCATATAAATATACGCCATCTTCTCTAACAGCCATATAAGTATATACTTCGCATATTTCACCAACATTTCCAAGATAAGCATATGTGGCAATGGAAATAGAAACCTCATAAGCAACCCCACCAGTATCTATAACCACATAATTAGTATCTTTTTCCAATATTTCGCCTTTTAATTTATATATCAAAGAATCACCTTTTATATAATATTACTTCGTTCATGGTATGCAAGGCATAAAGCACATGCAAGCCCGTCAGTTACATCTAAAGGAACGCCACCTTTTACCACAATATTAAGCTGTAGCTCCACAAGTTTTTTCACCTGCTCTTTTTCTGCCTTGCCATATCCTGTAACAGCTTTTTTAATCTGCAAGGCAGTAAACTCTTTCACAGGTATGTCATGAGCTATCATAGCGGCAATTAAAGCACCACGAGCCTGCCCCAAAAGTAAGGCACTTTTTACATTTACAGAATGGAAAATATCCTCAATAGCTCCCATATCTACTTTATGTTCTATGGCAAGCTCAGCTATGCCTGTTATTAAGCTTCCAAGCCTAAAGGGCAGTGGGTCTGATGCTTTTGTGGTAATAAGACGGTGGGCAACATATTCTACCTTATTTTTTTCAGCATATATAATACCCACCCCAGTTTTATTAAGCCCTGGGTCTATCCCCATATATATCATATTTTAAAGCTCATCAAAAACAGAATCATCTATTTTATAGTTACCGTAAACTTCCTGCACATCATCTAAATCTTCCAACGCTTCCACTAAAGCAATTAATTTTTTAGCAGCTTCGCCTTCCACATCAATAGTTGTTTTAGGTTTCATAGAAAGTTCTGCAAAATCTATTTGAATATGATTGCTTTCTAAATGTTTTTTAACGTTTTCAAATTCAGAAGGTTCTGTAGTAATAGAATAAATATCCCCATCTGTTACCACATCTTCAGCACCTGCTTCTAAAGCATGGTTCATAATATCATCTTCAGAACATGCAGTTATTGGCACTTCAATAATACCTTTATTTTCAAACTGCCATGCAACAGAACCAGCCTCAGCCATAGAGCCGCCGCGTTTAGTAATAACAGTTCTAACTTCCATAATAGTTCTATTTCTATTATCAGTAAGAGTTTTTACTAAAATACCAACACCACCTGGAGCGTATCCTTCATAAGTAATATCTTCAAATACTTGGTCGTTACCTTCCCCTGTTCCTTTTTTAATAGCTCGTTCCACATTATCTTTAGGCATATTTGCAACACGTGCTTTATCTAAAGCTAAACGAAGGCGAGAGTTAGAAGCAGGGTCGCCGCCACCAATTTTTGCAGCAACAGTTAATTCTCTTGCTATTTTAGTAAAAATTTTACCTTTTTTATTATCCTGAGCTTCTTTTCTGTGTTTAATATTTGCCCACTTACTATGTCCTGCCATAGCTGTAACCTCCAAAATATATAAATAAACTATAATATTAATTAAAATTTTTTTAAAAGATAGCAAATAATATAATTAAAATCAATAATATTATTTAAAAGTTGAAAAATTTTATCATATTTGCTATTATATTACAACAAAAGGGGGTAATATGGATTTATTAAAAAGATTTTTTTCATTTTACAATAATGTAATAGATATTCATAATATAGATACTGTAACAAGAAAAGAATATGGAAAATATCTCTTATCCACCTTAATAATATATGTTTTTTTATGCTCTCTTATTTATATATTTACTTTTATATCAAACATATTTCCTAATAAGTATGAAATAGATTATATCGCTGCATTTTTTTTATGTATTTGGTTACTTTTTATTTTTTATATCCAATTTTTATTTGTTACATTAAAAAGATTTATAAATGGTGATATACCCGTATTTTTGATTTTTATACTGCCTTTTTTAGTATGCATTTTATTTTCTTTTGCTAAAGATTCTTTAGATAGTGACCCCTACTATTATGTTCTAATTTATGTCGTATATATATTATATAATATATCCCTTATAATACTTGCTTTAACAGTAAAAACAGCAGAAAAACAAAACAATATACTTAAAAAAATAATGAATAAAAAATTTGTATATAAATATCTTATATTACCTTTTAATCATATTTTTATGCTTAATTTTAAAGGGCGAATTACAAGATTACAGTATATAATTTCCATTTTATTTGCAATTTTTGCACCTTTACTTTTAATAATTATTTCATATGCTGCAATACAAGGGTTGAAATATATATACTCATTTTTATTTAATATACCTTTTAATGATATCTTTTTTAGCTTAAATTTATTTGGGATAGTTTTATTCTTTTATATACACACTGTTATTTTAAGCAGTATTTTTCTAATAATCTTAAGAATTAATGATATAATAAAAAACAAAATAATAAAGATTATTATGTATATAATTACTATATTTGTTACAACTTATTTAATAGCTGATTTTAAACATAATACAATATATTTTCTTATTATAATTGCTATTCCAGCATTATTTAAAAGTAGAAATATTGAAGATAATAATTTAACTGCAAAAGGAAGTGAGTAATATGGGTTTACTTAAAAGAATTTATGTATTTTACAAAAATGTAATGGATATTTATAATATTGATTTTGTAACTAGAAAAACATATATAAAATTTCCTTTAACCATATTTATGTTAGTATGCTTTATATTTACTGGAGCTGTAATATATAATATAGATACTATTGACTACTTTAGTTTCGTTTATGATATTTCATATATACTTATATGCTGCACTTTCTTTTTATATCTCCCATTTTTATATATTACACTAAAAAGGTTTATAAATGGTGGAATACCTTTAATATTTATTTTTGTTGTTCCATTTTTCATATTATTTATGTTTTCTCTTGTTCAGATTAATACATTTGGCAAAACTCTTTTTAACCTTCAGTTTCTTAATGCAAAAGTAATATTTGTATTTTTTGTAATATATAATATGTTTTTAATGTTGCTTGCTGTAACAGTTAAAACATCAAATAAAAAGAATAAAATATATGAAAGCATAATAAATAATAAAACTTTAAATAAGTATATCTTAAGACCTTTAAACCATATTTTAACACTAAACATAAAAGAAAAGCTTACACGAGCAGAATATATAATTGCTTTAATATTTATACCTGCTGCAACTATGTTTACCACTTTTATATCCTATAAAATAATACAAGGGTTAAGATATATCTACCGTTTTAACTTAGATATGCAGTTTTATGATGGTGGTTTTTATGGTGCTACAACTCTGATTTATTTCGCCGCTGTGCTGTTATGTGCATTTATAATTATTATAAGCAGTTGTATTTTACTTATATTAAGGCTTAATGATTTAATAAATAATAATATTATAAAAATAGTAATATGTATTGATATGGCAATTTTTATAACCTTTTTATATACCATTTTAGATATTCCCTATAACTATATAAGTATAGGTCTATTTCTATCATTTTTAATAATCTTGTTTATAATGCCTGCATTTTTTAAAAGTAAAGCTTCAGAATTCAATAAAAAACCCCTGCCATATTAAAAAGCAGGGGTATATATTTTTAATTATATTTTATATTACCAAATAATCCCTATTTCGCCACCAAAACTAAAGCCTGATAAGTTTTTATTTACACCACTTAATTTTGGGTTATGATACATATATTCAGCACCTACACCCACAAATAAGAATTTTAAAGCCTGCAGACGAACACCAAGTTTTGTAGAAAAACCTACATCAAAGCTGGTATCAGATGATGAGTTTGATGCACCAATAAGTTCTGCTGTAGAATTATAGCCACTAATCGAAAAAGAAGGACCTATACCAAAATAAGGGCGAATAGAAATTAAATCTATGCCTAATTTTGGCTGTAATAAAAGGTATGGCTTGATATCAAATGACCAAAGTGCATTTTTAGCAGATACCACACTTGAGCCATCAAGTGTTCTATATGTTTCCTCCCCTAATCTCCATCTAGAGCCAAGAGTAAGTTCAAGACCAATAAAACGCCAAATATCTCCACCAAAAGTTAATGTGGCAGGCCCCATTAGCCCATCAACTGCACTGTCTGATGGAACAGTATAACCATACCCTAATAAAAACCATGCATCTTTACTTCTTTCATTGCTTTCTTGAGCAAAAGATGTTGATACATAAGTAAAGCATACTCCAACTACTACAAATAAAATAAACTTACTTAAATGTTTCATAAGAATCTCTGTAAACAAAATTTAAAAGACAGTTCCTATTTCTGCTCCAAAAGCAACACCTGAACCATTAAATTTTTCTTTAATACCATTATGATTTGCTTCCAAATGATTATATAAGTATTCTACACCTATACCAAATAGTAAACCATCTTCCATAAACCTTACACCAGCTTTGGCAGAAAATCCATAAGAAAATATATTATTTGCAAAATCTGTATTATTTGCTGCCACATGTGGACCTATACCTATATATGGAAGCACTTCAAACATACCAGTATCAAATATTGGCTGTAAAAGAGCATGTAGTCTTACAGGCATTGTATTAATATCTGTTGTAGCATTTTTTGGTTTTAAATCCCATAAATAGCCCACTGTTAAATCAATAGCAACCCAGTCCATAATCTGACCACCTACTGTTAAATTAACAGGACCAACTGGTGCTTTTGAACCACTTTGTTCTGGTAAATAATAACTATAACCAATAGTTATCCAAGTATCATCTTCTGCAAAAGAAAAAGAAGCAAAAGAGAATATAAACATTAATATAAATAATATTCTTTTCATGATTCACCTCATATCTGTATGTTATCCTATACATAAATCGGAAGTTTATGCATTTAGGTTACAATATATTTAACTAATAAAAAAATTATTTATTATTTTTTTCTACAATAAATTGGTAGATTGTTCTAAATAATATATTATAATTAATTGGTTTAGTAATATGTGCATTCATACCAGCTTTTGATGTTGCCTGCATATCTTCAGTAAATGCATTTGCAGTAAGTGCTATAATAGGTATAGTCTGCATATCCTGTCTTTGCATTGACCTTATATTTATAGCTGTTTCACAGCCGTCCATTACAGGCATCTGCATATCCATTAATATAATATCAATACTATTTTCTTTTGAATTTTTAATAATTTCTAATGCTTCTTTTCCATCATATGCTTCAATAATATTTATTTTTTTATATTTAAAAAGCTCCCTTAATATTTCCATATTTACTCTATCATCATCTACTACTAAAACATTTATATTTTCAAGAATTTTTTCATTGTAATTATTTGCTTCAACTTCATTATTATATTCATATACTGGTTTCGTAAAAGGTAAAGTAATAGTTATTTCTGTTCCTTCACCAATATTACTTTCTATTTTAATATTACCAGACATACTGTTAACCCTGTCTAAAACAATAGACATACCAAGCCCTGTGCCCTGCACTTTTTTATCATTAAACATTTTCTCCCGTGCAAAAGGCTCAAATATACGTTTTAAAAATGATTTAGACATACCAACACCACTATCTTTTACTGTAATCTGATATAGTGGCGAGTTACCAGAGCTAATTTGTTTTATTCCTAAATAAATTTCATCATTTTCATTTGTATATTTAAAAGCATTTGATAATAAGTTATTTATAATATGGCATAATTTATTATAATCTCCCAGCACATTTTCCACTTCTACATTAAAGTAGACATTAAAGTTTTTATGTTCTGATTCTGCCTGTATTTTAAATACATCTAAAATAGTGTCTATATCCTTATGAATATTAAATTCTACAATATCCTGTTCTTTATAAATTTGCTCACTTTTCATCTGTTCAATAATATCATCAACTAGCGATTTTAAAAGATTTGCTGAAACTTGTATTTTATCAGTATATTCTATTACTTTTTCTTTATTATCAATATTTAGTTTTAGTAATTTTATAAGCCCAAAAATACCATTAATAGGTGTTCTCATGTCATGGGATACACTTGAATAAAACTGCTTATTAATCTTAATATTATTTTGCATATCATTAACATTGCTTTCTAAAAGCTGCATATTTTCAAGCTGTTTTCTCCGTTCATTATCTACATTTTTAAAGCATATTAACGCATCATCACTACTTAAAAATGAATCAAATAATATAGCAGCATTCATCCAGCTTACTCTACCATTAACTTCCCACTTAAAATCACCACCAAATTCATGCACGTTTTCCTTAGATAGTTTTTTAATATTATTAATAGAAAAATGTTTATTAAATTCTTCTTTTGTTTCTTTATCCATTACCACATTAAATGATGAAAGAAGTATATCATAATCACCTTTTAATGCGATTTCAGAAGAATGAAATTCAGATTTTTTGATGCTTATATATTTATGTGTTTTTAAATTTACCCTAAATATTGCCACATAGGAATTACCTAATGCTTGTATGGACTGGTTTTGGTATTTAACCATTTTGCTTAAATTAATTATCTGCACAAAAATGATGAGTAAAATAAATAATATACCAATAAATATTTCTATGTATTTATATATAAAAGATATAATATCATCTACCATAATATCTAATGACTGGGAATATAAAACAGATTGAGGTATCGTTAATATCACAATCATATTATTAAGAGTAAAATTATAAAAAAGACTGCGTTTTTTCCCTTCTAAATCTATTATATGGTGAAATGCTGAATTATAATTATGTTGACCAGAATATATTTTTCCAATTACTCTTTTTACTACTGATTCAAAATAGTTTAAAGGTTGGTTAATTGGGGAAGCAAGTAGTATTATCTCACCTTTAGAATCTGTTAAAAAATAAGATGTATCTTTAGGCAGGCTCATATCTAAAAGCCACCTTGTTCCAAGCTGTTTTGGGAAAATATCAAGTGCTAATACATCTTTACCATTATTTAATGAAATGGAAAGTGTAAAAACCTTTTCACCATTTACAATATCTGTATAAACTTCTGAATAAAATATTTCACCTTTATGTTTTAATGCTTCTGTATAAAAAAGCATTTCATTAATAGGTTTTGTAACATTATCAAGCCTGCCTAAACCTGAAATAAGTTTGCCATTAATAATGCCAAAAACATCTATCCCTTTTGTACCAATAGTATTTTCTATATAATCAATATAGTTATGCATCCACTCTTGAATATCTTTTTCTGTATAATTTTTTTTCATTAAATATGAAAGGCTGGAAGCTCCACTTTCTAAAATAGTAGCGTGTTTATTTATAACTTTTTCTGCTGAATATGTAAAAGAATTAACGTAGTTTATACCTATTTGCTCTGCATTATGAATAAGCTTATATGAAATAGTAAAAAATAATAGTAAAAAAATAATAATTATAAGAGTAATAGCAAAAGTTTTAGTCATACTAACAGATTTTAACTTAACGCCATTTTGCATACTATCCCTCATAAAATTTAATACTTATATATTATACTGATTTATGAAGTATATTGCAATATTTATTATTTGATAAATAAAAAGAAATTTTGTTTAATTAGAATAATTAAGAATATAAAAAAGACTGCTGAAAAATTTTATTTTCCAGCAGTCGAAAAGAATATAATTTATTTAATAAAGAGCATTTCTCTATATTTTGGTAAAGGCCATAGTGTATCTGATACTACTTTTTCAAGGCTGTCTACCACTTCTCTTAATTCGCTCATAGCTTCTAAAATTTCTTCATGCAGCCCTTTTACAGCTTTTTCCATTTTCTCTGTTTTTTCAGTTAATTTTTCCAAGCCTTTTCCTAAAAGTTCTACATTTCTTTTTAAAGCATCAACACCAACTGTAATCCCTGCATCTGTTGCTGATTTTACAGCAGATAATTCTGTTTTAAATTCTTCAATAACAGCAGGCATAATATTATTACGAACAATATTTAATGCAATTTCGCCTTCAATACGAATTTTTCTGTGGTATTCTTCTAAAAATACTTCAAAGCGTGATTCTAACTCTTTTTTAGAATAAACACCATATTTACCAAAAAGGTTTATATTTTTATCATTAACTAAAAATCGTAATGCGTCCATTGTAGTAACAGCATTTGGCAAGCCCCTGCGTGCTGCTTCTTCTTTCCATTCATCAGTATAGCCATCGCCATTAAAAATAACTCTTTTATGAGTTTTAATAATATCTTTTAATATTTCCTGTAATGCATGATTAAAAGCATCTTCATTACCTACATGGCTTTCAAGTTTTTCAGCAATATAATCAAAAGAATCTGCAACAATTGTATTTAACACTGTCATAGGACCAGAGCAGGACTGGCTTGAACCAGGAGCCCTAAATTCAAATTTGTTACCAGTAAAAGCAAATGGGCTTGTTCTGTTTCTATCTGTTGCATCTTTTGGAAGCGGCGGCAGAGTATCAACTCCTATCTGCATAACACCTGCTTTATGTTTTGCACTATTTTCGCCTTTTTCAATATTTTCAATAACCTCATTTAACTGGTCCCCAAGATAAATAGAAATAATTGCAGGTGGTGCTTCATTTGCTCCAAGCCTGTGATCATTTCCTGCATGAGCAACTGTCGCTCTTAACATATCTGCATGAGTATCAACTGCACGGATAATACCAGAAAGAACAGTTAAAAATACTGCATTTTGCTGTGGATTATTTCCCGGATTTAAAAGATTTGTTTCCCCATAGTTAATAGACCAGTTATTATGTTTACCACTACCATTTACTCCAGCAAAAGGTTTTTCATGTAATAAACATACAAATCCATGCCTGTCTGCCACAAGGCGTAAAGTATCCATTACAAGCATATTATGGTCAACTGCTAAGTTTAAATCTTCAAACATAGGTGCAAGCTCAAATTGAGCAGGTGCAACTTCATTATGTCTAGTTTTTGCAGGCACTCCTAAACGCCATAATTCATGCTCCACATCATTCATAAAGTTAAGCACTCTTTGATGAATTGAACCAAAATAATGGTCTTCTAACTGCTGATGTTTTGGAGGTGTTGCACCAAAAAGAGTTCTTCCAGTTTGTAAAAGGTCTGGTCTGTGAAGGTAAAACTTTTTATCTATTAAAAAATATTCTTGTTCAGCCCCAAGTGTTATGGTTACTTTTTCTTCTTTCATACCAAAACATTTCATAAGCCTTTGTGTAGATGATGAAAGGCATTGAATTGAGCGTAAAAGTGGTGTTTTTTTATCAAGAGCTTCACCAGTGTATGAGCAAAAAGCAGTAGGAATACATAATGTAGCACCATTTGAATGGCGTTTAATAAATGCTGGGCTTGTAGGATCCCATGCAGTATATCCTCTTGCTTCAAAAGTTCTTCTTAAACCACCTGAAGGAAATGATGAAGCATCAGGCTCACCTACTATTAAATTTTTAGCAGAAAAAGCAAATATTGCATTACCGTCTTCTATTTCTAAAAAAGAATCATGTTTTTCTGCTGTAGAACCAGTTAATGGCTGAAACCAGTGAGTAAAATGTGTTGCTCCCCTTTCTATTGCCCATTGTTTCATACCGTGAGCCACATCTGCTGCAATTTCAGGGTCAAGCTCTGCTCTATTATTAATTGTATTTAATAATTTTTCTGCTGATTTTTTAGGTAAATATTCCCTAATAGCTTTTGCATTAAATACATCTTCACCATAATTATCTAACGTTGCTTTTTTAGCTTCTGCATACCCTAATGACTTGTTTTCTGCAATAGAGTTGATTATGCTGTAACGTTTAGAATAACTCATATATGCCTCCATAATCTAAAAAAATTCAAACCTAATAAATGCAATATAAATGCCAAATTATTTTAAAGGTAGATTATATATAAAAAACTCTTATTTTAAAAGCAAAAATATATATTTTTTTAAAATTTAATTACAACACATTTTATTACAAAATTGTAAAAACGTGTTTATTGTTTTACAATTTTTACCAAAAAATATTATGAAAAATAATGAATTTACATTAAAAAATTATGGCATACTTTTTGATTATATGTAAAAGTGAAGGAATAAATTAATGTGAGGTTTTCCAATGTATCCTGAAAATATCGGACTTTATGACAGTCAGTATGAAAAAGATGCCTGTGGTGTAGGGCTTATAGCTGACTTAAAAAATATACCAACTCATAATACTGTAGAAAACGGTATTACAATATTAAAAAATTTAATGCACAGGGGTGCAACAGGTGGCGATCCTGAAACTGGTGATGGTGCTGGTATACTTGTTTCTATTCCTGATGAATTTTTTAGAAAAGTAGTTAAAGAAAAACTACCAGAATATGGCAAATATGCTGTTGCTGTTGTTTTTGGTGGGCAGGATATTGAAGAAGAAATTGAAAAAATAATTCAAGATAAATGCGGCAGTATAATTTGCTGGCGAGATGTGCCTATTGATTTAAATGCAATTGGTAAAGCAGCTAGAGATACATGCCCTAAAATAAGACAGATATTTATTGAAAGTAAATATAATGACCAAAACACATTTGAAAGAAAACTTTTTATTGCAAGAAGATTAATAGAAATTAAGCTTTCTAATGTATATATCCCTAGTATGTCATCAAAAAGTGTTGTATATAAAGGGCTTTTTATGGCAACTCAAGTGGAAAATTTTTATAAAGATTTAAATGATTTAGATTTTAAATCCCCTATTGCTTTAGTGCACCAAAGGTATAGCACAAATACTTTTCCTACATGGGAGCTGGCTCACCCTTTTAGGTATGTTGCCCATAATGGTGAGATTAATACATTAAAAGGTAACTTAAATAATTTAGCAAGCAGGCAGCCACAATTTTCATCATCTCTTTTAGGGGAAGATTTAAAAAAAATACTGCCATTAATAAAAGATGGACAAAGTGACTCTGCAAGCCTTGATAATATGTTTGAACTGCTTGTAGCAAGTGGTAGAGATTTATGCCATGCTATGCTTATGCTTATACCTCAAGCCTGGGGGCAAAAATACCATATGGGAAAAGATGTGAGAGCATTTTTTGAATATCATTCTGCATTAATGGAGCCATGGGACGGACCTGCTGCTGTTGCATTTTCTGATGGTGTTAATGCTGGAGCTATTCTTGATAGAAATGGTCTTCGCCCTGCAAGGTATACTATTACTAAAGATAATGTATTTGTTCTTGCTTCAGAAACTGGTGTATTAGATATACCAAGTGATAATGTTATGAAAAAAGGCAGACTTCGCCCCGGTGAAATCGTATACTGTGATTTAGAAAATAATAGAATAGTAAGCGATGCTGCTGTTAAAAAATTAGCTGCACGCAGCCTGCCTTATAGAAGATGGATAAATGAAAACAGGATATATGTGCATGGGCTTTTTGAATCCCTTGCTCCTGACGGTCCATCTGGTGATATGCAAAAACAACAGAAACTTTTTGGCTATACAAAAGAAGACTTTGAATTTATTTTAAAACCAATGGCAGAAAAAGGTGCTGAACCTGTTGGCTCTATGGGTAATGATGCAGCTTTAGCAGTATTAAGTGAAAAACCTCAGCTTTTATTTAACTATTTTAAACAGCTTTTTGCTCAAGTAACTAACCCACCAATAGATTCTATTCGTGAAGATTTAGTTATGAGCCTTGTTACATTTATTGGTAATAAAGGTAATATTTTAGAGGACGGACCTCATCATGCAAGAGTTATTGAGCTTCCTCGCCCTATTATTACATCTGATGAACTTTCAAGACTTAAAAATATTAGGGAAATTGGGTTTAAATCTGCCGTTATTAGTATGTCATTTAAAAATGATTTAGAACAGGCTTTAAAAAATATTGCAGAAATTGCTGTAGAAAAGGTAAAAGCAGGATACCCTGTTCTTATATTAAGTGATAAAAATTTAGATGATGAATACACACCTATTCCTTCCATGCTTGCTGTTACTGCTGTAAATAAAGCATTATCAAAAGCAGGTATACGCCCAGAATCTGCTGTAATTGTAGAAACTGGGGAAGCAAGGGAGATTATGCACTTTGCTCTGCTTTTAGGTTATGGAGCAACAGCTGTATGCCCATATATTGCATTACAAAGTATTTCACTATTAGTAGATGAAAATGAAATATCAGTAGATAAAGTAAAAGCTACTGAAAACTATATAAAAGCAGTTGATAAAGGGCTTTTAAAAGTTATGAGTAAAATGGGTATATCCACATTAAGAAGCTATAGAAGCGGTCAGCTTTTTGAAGCTGTTGGGTTAAACAGCGATGTTATAAAAGAGTTTTTTACAGGCACTGCAAGCCGTATAAATGGCATTGGCTTAAAAGAAATTGAAAAAGAAGCATTAATGAGAAGAAAAAGTGCCAATGATAATTTTGAAAATATTTCTTTAGGTGGTCAGTATCACTATAGAAGAAATGGTGAAAACCATTTATGGACTCCTGAAAGTATTACAGTTTTCAGACAGGCAGTGCAGAATAATGATAGAGAAAAATATAAAGAGTATGCAAAACTTATTAATGACCAGTCTAAAAATTTATGCACATTAAGGGGGCTTTTTGAATTTGTAGATTCTGTTGCTGTTCCTTTAGAAGAAGTAGAAAGTGCTTCATCTATTGTAAAAAGGTTTGTAACTGGTGCTATGTCACTTGGTTCTATAAGCCCAGAAGCTCATGAAACTATTGCTATTGCCATGAATAAATTAGGTGGTATGAGTAACTGTGGTGAAGGTGGTGAAGACCCTGAAAGATATACTCCTAATGAAAAAGGCGAAGTAAGAAGCAGTGCTATTAAACAGATTGCAAGTGGCAGGTTTGGTGTTACCATAGAATACCTTACTAATGCAAAAGAGCTGCAAATTAAAATGGCACAAGGTGCAAAACCGGGAGAAGGTGGCCAGCTTCCAGGTCATAAAGTTAACCCATTTATTGCAAAATTAAGGCACTCTATGCCAAATGTTAGCTTAATATCACCTCCTCCACACCATGATATTTATTCTATTGAAGATTTGGCGCAGCTTATATATGACCTTAGAAACTCAAATCCAGAAGCAAGAATTTCTGTAAAACTTGTTTCTGAAGTAGGTGTTGGAACAATTGCAGCAGGTGTGGCAAAAGCTCATTCTGATGTTATATTAATAAGCGGTCATGACGGTGGAACTGGTGCTTCCCCATTAACTAGTATAAAACACGCAGGGCTTCCTTGGGAGTTAGGACTTGCAGAAGCTCAACAAACACTTGTACTTAATAAACTTCGTGGCAGAGTGCGGCTTCAAACTGACGGCCAGTTAAAAACTGGGCGAGATGTTATAATTGCTGCCCTTTTAGGTGCTGAAGAGTTTGGGTTTGCTACTACTGTTTTAGCATCATTAGGCTGTGTTATGATGAGACAATGCCATTCTAATACATGCCCTGTTGGTATTGCTACTCAAGATGAAAATTTAAGAAAGAAATTTACAGGAAAACCTGAGTATGTAGAAAACTTTTTAATATATGTAGCAGAAGAAGTTAGGCAGTATTTAGCACAGCTTGGCTTTAGAACATTAGATGAAGCCATAGGCAGAAGCGATTTACTGCAGATGAATAAAGCTTTAGAGTTTTATAAAACTAAAAACTTAGATTTTTCTAAAATATTAAAGACTGTAAAAGGCGATGAGTGTAAATACAATAAAAATACAAAATACACTTTAGAAAACTATGATAGAGAATTTTTACTTGATAAATTAAAAGATAGTATTACAAGTGGCAGCAAAAAATCTCTTGATTTAGAAGTAAAAAATATAAACAGAACTGTAGGAACAGAACTTTCTCATGAAGTTGCTAAAAAATACGGTTTAAAAGGGTTAGATGATGGCACTATTACAGTAAACTTTAAAGGCTGTGCAGGTCAAAGCTTTGGTGCATTTTTAGCCCACGGTATTACATTTAATTTAACTGGTGAAGCAAACGACTTTGTGGGTAAAGGCATATCTGGTGGTAAAATAATTATAAAACCCGATGATAATGCTTCATTTAAAGCAGAAGAAAATGTTATTGCTGGAAATGTTATAGGATATGGTGGCACAAGTGGTAAAATATTCTTAAACGGTCAGGCTGGTGAAAGGTTTGCTATACGTAACAGTGGCTTTACATCAGTTGTTGAAGGAATTGGTGACCATGGTTGCGAATATATGACAGGCGGTAGAGTTGTAATACTTGGTAAAACTGGTGTAAACTTTGCAGCAGGTATGACTGGTGGTATTGCTTACGTCCTTGATATGAGTAACGACTTTGACTTAAGGTGCAACACTGCTTCAGTTGATTTGGAAAATATTGTAAAAGACAGTGATGATGAAAAAGAACTGCTTTCACTTTTAAAAGAGCATATTTTATATACAGGCAGTGAAAAAGCAAAAAATATTGTTTCAGACTGGGAAAACTACAGAGATATGTTTGTAAAAGTATTTCCTGTAGATTACAAAAAAGCGTTGCTTGCTTTAAAAGAACAAGGCAATAAATAAGTTGAGGCTGCATTATGAAAAATATATCAAGAATACAAAATATATATAGAATGGAATCTTCTAGAATAGAAGACTTTTTAGATGTGGAAAGAAAATTACAAAGCGATGAACTACAAGAGCAGTCATCAAGGTGTATGGACTGCGGTATCCCTTTTTGCCATGGGCTTGGTTGTCCCCTTGGTAATGTGATACCTGATATGAATGAAGCAGTTAGGCAGGATGATTATAAAAAAGCGTGGAATATTCTTTCAAGCACAAGCAATATGCCAGAATTTACAAGCAGAGTATGCCCTGCTCTTTGCGAAAATGCCTGCACTAAAAATATTGAAAATGAACCTGTTATGATTAGGCAGCTGGAAAAAGCAGTGGTGGAAAAAGCATTTGAAATGGGCTATGTATCACCTATTACTCAAAAAAATAAATATGATAAAAAAGTAGCAGTTATTGGTGCAGGTCCTAGTGGGCTTTATATGGCTTATGAGCTTTTTAAATTAGGCTATAAAGTAACAGTATATGAAAAAAGAAAATATGCTGGTGGGCTTTTAAGGTATGGTATTCCTGATTTTAAATTAGAAAAGCATATTATTCAAAGACGTATTGATTTACTTATGGAATCAGGTATAAAGTTTCAATTTAATACAGAAATTGGAAAAGATATTTCAGCAGAATATTTAAAAAAGAAATATGATGCGTTAGTTTTAGCAATAGGAACGCCACTGCCAAGAGATTTAAATGTGGAGGGCAGGCAGCTTAAAAATATTCATTTTGCATTAGAATTTTTATCTAGCCAAAATATGCTTATTGGTAAAGAGATTGATAAATTAAAAATAGATGTAAAAGGAAAAGATGTTGTAATCATCGGTGGTGGAGATACAGGAAGCGACTGTTTAGGCACTTCCATTAGGCAAAAAGCAGCAAATATTACTCAAATTGAGATTATGCCAGAACCACCAAAAGAGCGTTCTGCTTCTACCCCATGGCCAGACTGGCCTTATGAGTTAAAAACATCTTCAAGTCATAAAGAAGGTGGCACAAGGCTTTGGGCAAAAGTAGTTAAAAAATTCCATGGAGAAAATGGAAAAGTAACAGCAATAGATATTGTAGATGCTGCATGGAAGTTTTCAGAAAACGGTAAACCATTATCATTTACTGAAATTGAAGGCTCTCTGCAAACTATAAAGGCAGATTATGTATTTATTGCCATGGGCTTTTTGGGAGTAGATGCAAACTCATTTGTAAAAGATATTAATTTAGAAGTTGATAAAAGAGGCAGAGTAGAAAGCCTTGCTTCTCAAGGTATCTTTACATGTGGTGATATGAGAACTGGCCAGTCATTAGTTGTGCGTGCTATGGCTGATGCAAAAAATATAGCAAAAAATGTAGATGAATATTTAAAAGGATTATAATATGGCAAAGATTAATTCCAACTATTTACTGCTTCCAAACAGTTATCTTTTTGCAGAAATTGCAAGAAAAGTAAATGCTTATATGCAGGCAAACCCAAAGGCTGATATTATTAAAATGGGTATAGGCGATGTAACTATGCCTTTAACTTCTGCTGTTACTTGTGCTATGGAAAAAGCAGCAAAAGAAATGGGCAATAAAGAAACATTTAGGGGTTATGGACCAGAACAGGGATATGATTTTTTAATTGATGCTGTCATAAAAGGTGAATATAAATCAAGAAATATTGATATATCCCATGATGAAATATTTATAAGTGATGGTTCAAAATGTGATGTAGCTAATATTCAAGAAATTTTTGATATAAACTCCACTATTGCTATTGCAGACCCAGTTTACCCTGTTTATTTAGACAGTAATGTTATGGCAGGCAGAAGTGGTGCATTAAATAATAATGGCTATTTTGAAAAAATTATATATATGCCTTCTACAAAAGAAAATAATTTTAAACCATCTTTTCCAAGCCGTCATGCAGATTTAATATATATATGCTCCCCTAATAACCCTACAGGGGCAGCATTAACTAAAGATGAACTTAAAGCATGGGTAGATTATGCCTTGGAAAATAACTCTATAATACTTTATGATAGTGCATATAGCGCATATATTCAGGAAGAAAATGTATGTGGCTCAATTTATGAAATAAGTGAAGCTTGCAAATGCGCCATAGAGTTTAAGTCATTTTCTAAAACTGCTGGTTTTACTGGTATTAGGTGTGCTTTTACTGTTGTGCCAAAAGAGTTATATGCTTTTGATGATAAGGGCAATAAAGTTGAATTAAACAGGCTATGGAACAGAAGGCAGACTACAAAATTTAATGGCGTATCATATGTTACTCAACGTGCTGCTGAAGCTGTATATTCTATAGAAGGCATGAAAGAAACAAAAGAAGTTATAAGCTATTATATGGATAATGCAAAAATAATATTAGATGGCTTAAAACAAGCAGGCTTTGAAGCTTACGGCGGGGTAAATGCTCCATATATATGGTGGAAAATACCAAATAACATTAAATCTTTTGACTTTTTAGATATACTTTTAAATAAATACCAAATAGTAGGCACACCAGGTTCTGGTTTTGGACCAAGTGGTGAAGGCTACTTTAGATTAACTGCTTTTGGAAATAAAGAGAAAACTAAGGAAGCTATGCAACGGATAATAAAAGGTGGCTTCTAAGGTTTATTCCTTCACATATCCCCCTGCTATCAGGGGGATTTATTTTGTATATATAACTTCAAAAATACTTCAAATACTATCTTTATAAATCAATATTATCAAATAATATAAGTATAATGCAGTATAAAAATATTTATTTGTTACCTATACATAATTTTATAAAATGTATTGTAATAATAATTATTTTTCTCTTTACAATTTTGTAAAATATGATTATAACCTATTATTCACAATAATTAAGGATTATAAATGGCAGAAAGAAAAACTACTACACATCATGAAGAGGAACATTCATTAAGTGCAGAGATTACAGTGCTGCAGGAAATAAGCTATGCTATTGTTCATAAAAAAAATGTAAGTGAGCTGCTGCATCAAATATTAGAAATATTAAGTTTACGCCTTAATATGATACGCGGCACATTTACAACAGTAAAAAATAATAAACTGTATATTGAAGCAACTCATGATTTAGAAGAAGCAGAAAAAAAGCATATATCATATAATCTTGGTGAAGGGATTACAGGCCATGTGGCAGAATGTGGCAGACCACATTTAATTGAAGATATAGTCCATGACCCAAGGTTTTTAAACAGGCTTGGTGCAAGGGATAAAAATGAAAAAATAGCCTTTATATGCGTTCCTGTTATTTATATGGAGCGGGTTATCGGCACATTAAGTGTTGATAGAGTTATGGGTGCAAATGCAGACTTACAAAAAGATTTAAAATTTTTAGAAATAGTTGGCAATATTGTAGGTGAAGCATTAATGGCTGTTGTAGCAGAGCATGAAGAAATGCAGCAACTTTTACACGAAAATAAACAGCTTAGGGATATGTTAGATGATACTAACCCACCAGCTTTAATTGGAAATTGTAAAAGTATGCGTGAAATATATGACCTTATAAAGCAGGTGGCAGCAAGTGATGCTACAGTTTTACTTCGTGGCTCTTCAGGCACTGGTAAGGAAATGGCAGCAAGAGCCATAGTTTCTTTAAGTGATAGAAAAAATAAACCATTTATTACATTAAACTGTGCAGCAATTCCTGAAAATTTAGTAGAAAGTGAGCTTTTTGGTCATGAAAAAGGTGCATTTACTGGTGCAGTTGCAAGGCGTATTGGTCATGTGGAAAAAGCAAATACTGGCACATTATTTTTAGATGAAGTTGGAGATTTATCACTATCATCACAAGTAAAACTTTTAAGATTTATTCAAGAAAGAACATTCTCTAGGCTTGGAAGCAGCCAAGAATTAAAATCAGATATTCGCCTTATTGCTGCTACAAGTAGAAATTTAGAAGATATGATATCAAAAGGCCAGTTTAGAGAAGACTTATATTACAGGCTTAATATTTTCCCTATTACTATGCCTGATTTAAACTCAAGAAGAAGCGATATTATACTTTTAGCTGAATATTTTATAGAAAAACATAATCTAAAATATAAAAAGAATATAAAAAGGCTTTCCACCCCTGCTATTAATATGCTTATGAGCTACCACTGGCCGGGTAATGTACGTGAGCTTGAAAACTGTATAGAACGGGCAGTTATCACTGCAACAGATGACTGTATACATGGCTATAATCTTCCTGCTTCTTTGCAGACTGGTAAAACATCTAATTCTTCCCTTTTACCAGAAGGTAAAGCATCATTTAATACTTTAGTTGATTCTTATGAAAGAGAATTAATTGTAGAAGCATTAAAACAAAACCATGGTAATATGTCTGCAGCAGCTAGAGATTTAGATTTATCCCCTAGAGTAATACACTATAAAATACACAGATTAGGCATTACTCCAGAATGGTATCAAGATAAGCAGTAAAACTAAGTATTAAAATTTTAATATAAAATATGTTAATAATATAAATTAAAAAAAAGCCCGTATAAACGGGTTTTATATATCTATTTTTCTTAATAATCTTTTAAAACTGAACCATAAACATAGAATTGTTTATTGGTGAAACAGATAATGACGGGCTGTATTGAGCATAAACTATAGTAGACATATTTAGTTTATTAAAAAATACAGATGCATGCTCTAAAAATGCTGGTACATCATCTTTTTTAAGAGTTTTAGGTGTTGCCACAAATTTTAATGGGTTTAACCATCTGCCGTTTTTTCTAATACGATAATCAAGGTGTGGTCCAGTTGAATAACCTGTTGAGCCAACATAACCAATAATCTGCCCCTGTTCCACATAGCTGCCTTGTCTAATTGCTCTATTAAAACCATTTAAATGAAGGTAAAATGTTTCATAGCCATTTGGGTGACGTAAAGCAATATAGTTACCATTACCCTTTGTTCTTGATTTTATTTTAACTACACCACTGGCAGTTGCTTTCACAGGTGTACCTGTTGGAGCAGCATAATCAACACCATAATGTGGTCTGTGATAACCTAATACTGGGTGCAGCCTTGATGTAGAATAACGTGAAGATATACGAGAATAATTTAATGGAACCCTTAAGAAACCACGTTCAAGTCCTTCACCTTTTTCGTTATAGTAACCTTTATTTTTATTACCGTCATTATAATAAACGGCTCTTTTTAATTTACCTTGGTTATAAAAATCAGCAGCTAAAATTTTACCATAACCTGCATATTTATCTTTTATAAATTTTTTCTCAACTAAAACAACAAACCTGTCCCCTGGACGTAAATCTTTAAAGAAGTCTATTTCCCACTCAAATATACTTGCAAGGTTTGCAGCCAGTTCTGCATCCTCCCCTGCTTTATACATTGCTTCAAACAAGTTGTTTTCAATGGTGCCACGAACTACCACATTCATCATATCATGTTCATATATATTTACTGTAACAGTAGCTGTGCCGTCTGCTAATTTTTCTATTATTACGTCTTTATCAATAGCAGCATTGAGTAATACTTTATCTTTTTCAAGAGTAAGTTTCATACCCGGTCTTAAAACAAAGCCTTTAATATCTTTCTTAATTTTTGATGTGATTTCTGCCATTTCCTGTGGAGTAAATCTATCTGATAAGATACCATATAAAGTATCGCCTGATTTTACTTCATAAGTTTCTGCATAAACTGATGTGGAAATAAAAACAATTAATAATAAAAAAATAAACTTCTTCATAAAGTTACACCTATTGTGAGACTGTTTCTCTGCGTTTTCGGTATTTATATTTTAAAATGTATAATATTATAAGCAAAATTAATGCCGGAAATACAAAAATCATAATATGGTCAACATTTTCTTTGATAATGTCAATATTATTACCAACATAGTAACCCACAAGTGCAAGAATTGTACACCATATAGCAGCACCTAAACCTGTGTAGAATATAAACTTTTTCAAATCCATACGCACAAGCCCAGCAGGAAAAGAAATATACTGCCTAATAACAGGGATAAGCCTGCCTACAAATGTGGTTATTTCACCATGAGTATTGAAAAATACTTCAAACTTATCAAATTTTTCCTTATCAATAAAGAAATATTTAGAATATTTTAATAAAAAATCTCTGCCAAAACGAGAAGCTATCCAGTAGTTAAGAAGTGCACCTAATATAGAACCTACAGTACCTGCAATAATAACAAGAAATAAATTCATCTCACCTTTTGAAGCCAAATAACCAGCAGGTGGCACAACCACTTCACTTGGAAATGGTACAAAAGAGCTTTCAATAGCCATTAATAATACTACACCTGCATAACCAAGTTTTCCAACAGTATTAACTAAAAATGTAACAAACACTATGCCTAATGCTAAAATATCGTGGTATATACCCTTTAAAAACTCCATTAAATACTACCTCTATTAATCATATCTTCTGCCTGCTGCAACGCTGTTGGAGTAGCTTCACCAGAAATCATCACCGCTATTATATTTATTTTTGATGATTTGTCAAGTTTTAAAATATTAGTAGCAGAAACGCCATCTTTATCTGATTTTGATATGTGAAAATGGCTGTCGCCCATAGCTGCAACCACAGGTAAATGTGTAATTACAATTATTTGTTTTTTCTTACTTAATTCTTTTAATTTTTTTGCAACACTTTGGGCTGCTTTTCCGCTGATACCTGTATCTATCTCATCAAAAAGCATTGTGCCTACATTATCAAAATCTGCAAATACTTCTTTTAATGCAAGCATAACACGTGATACTTCACCACCTGAAGCAACCGTTGCAAGTGGTGCTGTTTGAAAACCTGCGTTTGTAGAAATATAAAATTCTGCTGATATTCCTGCCTGGTAATCAAGGCTTTCATTATCCTTAAATTTTACTTCAAATTTAGCAGATTTTAATTCCAGTTCTTCTAATATATTTACAGTTTTATTACAAATTTCTACAGATACTTTTTTTCTTGCTTCATTTAAAACATCTGCACTTTTTTTAGCTTCCTTATATAATTCTTCTACTTCCTTTTCTAAAGATTCAAGCATATCATCTTGGTTATCCATACCTGCTAAATCATTTTCCAACTTTTTCATGTATTCTATGGCACTTTCAAGTGAGCCACCATATCTTTTACAAATATCCTGTAGTTTATATTTTCTATCTATTAAATGGTTTAAATCATCACTTGAATTTTCTTCGTCTTCTTCACTTATAAGCCCTGTTATATAGCTTTGAGCTTCTGTAATATTTGCAAGTGCTGCATTTAAAAATTCTTCTGCTTTTGAAGCATCGTTTGACATATTACTTATGCTGCTTAATGCTCTAATAGATTTTTCTATTAATTCAGTAGCTGATATTTCACCATCACTTAAAGCTTCCATAGATGAAGTAACTGTTTCTTTTACTTTTTCAATATTAGATAAAAATTTAATACGTTCTTCCAGCTGACTGTCTTTCTCTAAATCAATATTGTAAGATACCAGTTCATTATACTGCATTTTATACATTTCCTGCATTTTTATAATATTTTCTTTATTTTTCTTAATATTTTCAAGATTATCTAATTTTTCTCTATATAGTTTATATTTGTTTGTAAATTCATTTTTTAAGCTGTCTTCCACAAAATAGTCTATAAAAGTAAGATGCCTTGCTGGGTTAAATAAAAACTGGTTTTCATGCTGGCCATGTATATCAATTAAATATTCAGATACATCTTTTAACTTATTAACTGGTGCTGCCCTGCCGTTAATAAATGCTTTATTTTTTGCATTTTCATCAGTTTCTCTAAATAAAATAAGTTCATCATCTATTTCATACTGTTCTTTTAATTCTGGCTCGATTTTAAGTTCATCTGCAAAAATACCTTCTGCTGAAAACTTTTCAGATGGATTTCTTGGGCTTACTTTTCCAAGTCTGTCCCCTGTTAAATACTTTAATGCTCCCACAAGGACAGATTTACCAGCACCAGTTTCCCCTGTAATAACATTTAGGCCTTTTTCAAACTCTAAACTGACTTTTTCTATAACTGCTATATTTTTCACAGCAAGATATGTTAGCACGGTATACCTCCCCAGCCTAATTTATCTCTTAATATACTATAATAATTTCTATTTGGTGATACTACTAAATTTAAATCTCCAGTAGATTTCGTTACCTTTAAAACACTTCCACTTGTAAAAGGACGCACAATCTGACCGTCAAATGTGGCATAACATTCCACATTAGGTGTTTCTACCCTGATAGCTACTGTGCTTGATTTTGACAGCACTATTGGGCGAATATTTAATGCATGTGGGCATATTGGCGAAAGAATAATAGTATCTAAATCAGGGTGCACAATAGGTCCACCTGCTGAAATAGTATAACCTGTAGAACCTGTTGGAGTAGAAATAATTGCACCATCTGAACGGTATCTTGTAACAAAATTATTATCTATATAAATAGAAAGCTCTATCATACGAGAAGGTGCACCTTTATTAATAACTATCTCATTTAATGCATCTTCCTCATATATTTTTGTATCATTATCAATAATCTCACCAGAAAGTTTCATACGTCTTTGAATCATTACTTTATTTTCAATATACGATTTTACAACCTTCTCAAAATCTTCCATATGGTGTTCCATAATAAAACCAAGCCTTCCAAGATTAAACCCTAATATAGGAACACTTAAAAACCTAAAAATACGTGAAGCATATAATAATGTGCCATCTCCACCTAAAACTATTACAATATCTGCCATATTTCGCATTTCTGAAATAGTATAGCTTTTCATATTTAAAATAAGCCTTTCCACTGTTTCATTTTCCATTAACGGCACAATATTATACTTTTCTAAAACAGATATGGCATATTCTACCTGCTGCTTTACTTCCCCTTTTGGTTTAACTATTAATGCTGCTTTCACTGTTATAAACTACCTTTTCTATTAATTTTTCAATATCTTCTATTTCTGATATACCCTTATACACAAAATAACACAAGTATTCAATATTTCCTTTTGCACCTTTTATTGGTGATGCTGTAATATTTTTAAAAGAAAAACCATATTCTATGGCAAACTCAACAACTTTTTTTATTACTTTTATATGTATTTCTTTATTATTAACTATACCACCTGATTCTACCTCATCTTTTTCAGCTTCAAACTGTGGTTTTATAAGTGGTATAAATATTGTCCCCTGTTTACAAAAATTCACTGCATTTGGAATAACAGCACAAAGGGATATAAAAGCTACATCTGTTACTATATAATCACAAGATGCAGCAATACTTTCACAATAGAAATTTTTAAAGTTAGAATTTTCAAAAGACTTAACACGGTCATCATGCAAAAGTTTATTATGAAGCTGTGCCGTTCCAGAATCCACTGCCACCACTTGTTTTGCACCTTCCTGTAAACATACATCAGTAAAACCACCAGTTGATGAACCAATATCTAAAACCAACGCATCTTTTAAGTTAAGATGAAAACTATCTATGGCATGTTTTAATTTTAACCCACCACGGCTAACATAGGGTAATCTCTCTTTAAGCCTTATATGAGCATCACTTGGCACCATATCCCCTGCTTTATCCACCCTTTTATCATCAGCTATTGCAAGCCCTGCCATAATAAAACGCCTTGCTTCATCTATACTTGAAGCAAGCCCGTTTTCAAAAAGCATAATATCCATTCGCTTTTTTTTCATAAATTAACTAACTTTTTATATTTTCTATATAGTTTTTTATTTTGTTATAAATAGATACACTATCAATACCTGCATCTTTTCGTAGTTCTGCAACAGTTCCATGCTCAAAAAATTTATCTTCTATACCTATATTTCTACATTTAATATTTAGTCCGTTATTATTTACTAGTGCAGTAATCATTTGCCCTGCCCCACCTAATAAAGAACCTTCTTCTACTGTTACAACCATAGATTTATCTTTTAATAAATCACATAAATAACTGCTGTCAAGTGGTTTTAAAAACCTTAAATTTATTAGCGTTACTTCTATATTATCATTTAAAAGCATATTATATGCATTATAAACTTCTTCAAATATATGGCCAATAGAGATTACAGCTATGCTGCCACCATTTTTTACAACTTCTACTTTTCCTATTTCTATCTTATTTTTTTCAAGGCTAGGATTATCGTATACATTACCCCTTGCATAACGAATAGCAACTGGGCAGTTTAATTCATAGCTTAAATCAAGCATAGATTCCAGCTCATATTTATCTTTAGGAAGCATAACTGTTATATTTGGAATTGGGGATAAGTATGACATATCATATATGCCATGGTGTGTTGAACCATCTGCACCAACAAACCCACCTCTGTCAATACATATTGTAACAGGAAGCCCTGCAATTGCTATATCATGAATAATCTGGTCATAAGCACGCTGCAAAAATGTAGAATATATAGCACAATATGGCTTCATATTAGCAGTTGCAAGCCCAGAAGCAAAAGCAAGTGCATACTGTTCTGCAATGCCTACATCAAAAAACCTATCAGGAAACTTTTCAGCAAAATTTTTAAGCCCTGTGCCGTCTTTCATAGCTGCTGTAATAGCTGCCACATTATTATGTTTTTCAGCTATTTCACATATTGTATTACTAAAAACTTCTGTCCAAGAAAGATTTGAGCTTTTACCAAGGGATATTCCTGTTTCTTTATTAAAGGAGGGCACACCATGAAAAATATCAGGTTTATTTTCTGCATGCTCATACCCTTTACCTTTTTTAGTAGCAACATGAACTAAAACAGGGCGTTTTTGTAGTTTAGCATTAGTTAATGCTTTTTCTACTTCCTTAATATTATGTCCATCTATTGGTCCAATATACCTAATACCTAAATTTTCAAAAAATGAGCCGGGAGATACTGCTGTTATCATCATTTTTTCCATTTTTTTAGCTATTTTTAATAAAGCACCACCAAATGGTTTGCCACCTGCTGCACTTTTTAAATCATACCTAATTTTTGTAGCAATAGCACCAGTTAATGATTTAGATAAATATGCAGAAAAACCACCAACATTTTCACTTATAGACATTTCATTATCATTTAAAACAATAATAATATTTTTCTTATATTCACCAATATTATTTAATGCTTCTAATGCAACCCCGCCAGTTAAAGCACCATCACCAATAACAGCAACAGCTTTACCATCATTTCCTAAAATATCATTAGCTAGAGTAATACCAACAGCAGAAGAAATAGAAGTGCTTGCATGACCTGCAATAGTAGTATCATATATACTTTCTTCAGGACGTGAAAAACCACTAATGCCACCATACTGACGAAGTGTATGGAAATCCTTTAATCTACCTGTTAATATTTTATAAGCATAAGCCTGATGACTTACGTCCCATATAATTTTATCCTTAGGTAAATCAAAAACTTTTAAAAGTGCGAGGGTAAGCTCCACAACGCCAAGACTAGGTGCAATATGACCACCATTTTTAGATGTAACATCTATGATTAATTCCCTAATTTCGTTTGCTATCCTTTCTAAATCACTATATGATAAACCTTTTATACCATCTGGTAAATCAAGAGAATTTAATAAGGAACTTTCTTCTGGCATATTTTCTATGAGTTACGCTCCGTAATAAATTTTGCAATATCTCTTAAAATATCTGCACGCTCTTTAAAAATATCTAAATGAGCCATTGCTTTTTCCATATATTCATCAGCCTTTGCTTTTGCTCCCTCCAGTGAATATACAGCAGGATACGTGGCTTTATTGCTTTCCATATCCTTTTTAACATTTTTGCCTAATACTTCTGATGATGAAGTAATATCTAAAATATCATCAACCACTTGAAAAGCAAGCCCTATATTTTTTCCAAAAGCAATTAAATTATCAATTTCTTTTTCATCAGCTTCTGCAGCTACTGCACCTAAATATATGGCACACTCTATTAAAGCCGATGTTTTGTTTTTATGAATATAATCTACAAGTTCAACAGTTGGTTTTTTGCCTTCTGATGTAATATCTGCAAACTGACCACCTACCATACCATTATCACCTGCTGCACGAGCAAGTTTATATATGGCTTTTAGCCTAATATCTGCTGGAATTTGTGGGCTGTAGCTAATATCAGACATTATTTCAAATGCTTTTGTTAAAAGCCCATCGCCTGCTAATATTGCCTCAGCTTCACCAAAAGCTTTATGGTTAGATGGCTTGCCGCGACGCATATCATCATTATCCATAGCTGGTAAATCATCATGAATAAGTGAATATGTATGCACAACTTCAATGGCTGCAGCAAAGGGCGTTACCATATCATAATCTTCTTTAAAAAGACCATAACTTGCATAAACTAATGTAGGACGCAGCCTTTTACCACCTGCAAAAAGGCTGTATCGCATACCTTCATTTAAACCTGATGTAAAAACAGATGAATTAAGCATACAGCCATCTAAAAATACTTCCACTCTTTTCGAGCATTCTTTAAAAAAATCGACTATATTATTCATCTGTTTTCAAATCGCTTGTAGTGATATTGCCATCACTATCTTCTTCCATTACCTGTTTAACTGATTTTTCCACTTCCTGCAAAGCTTTCCTACACTCTTTAGAAAGGTTTACACCTTCTTGAAATAATTTAACAGTATCTTCTAATGACTGCTCCTCTTTTTCTAAAGCAGTAACTATAGCTTCCAAACGTTTTAAATTATTTTCAAAATCTTTTGTTGCACTCATTATAACACACAATCCAATACTTTTTTAGCATGACCTGCTGCTTTTACTTTATAATATGCTTCTTCAATAACACCATCTTCATTTATGATAAATGTAGAACGTATTATGCCTTTATAAACTTTACCATACATAGTTTTATCACCATATGCATAGTAAGCAACTGATACTTTATTTTCAGGGTCTGAAAGTAAAGTTACTTTTAAGTCATGGTCTTTTATAAACTTATGGTGTTTATCCATTTTATCTGGGCTTACACCAAATATTTTAACACCTTTTTTAGCAAATTCACCAATTAATTCACTAAATTCAATGGCTTCTTTTGTGCAGCCTGATGTATTATCTTTTGGGTAAAAATATAAAACATATTTTACACCTTTTAAGTCTTCACTAGATATTTTACCACCATCACTTGATTCTAATTCAAAAAAAGGTGCATTATCACCAATTTGTAACATAATTTTCTCCTTTTTTAACTATCTGCTCCCTTGTATTCAGCAGCAAGCTGACCACAAGCACCAGATATATCCTGACCTAATTTTTTTCTTATAAATGCAGTAACATTATTATTAATTAAATATTCTTGAAATTGCAATACATTTTCCTCTATTGGTGCTTTAAACTTAGAAAAAGGCGAACCATTAAAGGATATTAAATTAACCTTAGCTTTTACACCTTTAATCAACTGGCAAAACTCTTTAGCATGGCTTAAAGAATCATTTATATCACCTAATAAAACATATTCTAAAGTTATACGTTTTCTTTTATCAATATCCACAGTTTTTAATATATTAATCAAATCATTTAATGGATATTTGTTTGATACAGGCATTATTTCCTGTCTTATTTTTTGATTTGGAGCATTAATTGATACAGCCAAATTAACAGGAGTTTCCATAGTAAAAAACTTTTTAATACCATCTATTAAACCAGATGTGGAAACTGTAATCTTCCTGTGGGAAAAGCCAAAAGCATTATCATCTAAAAGAATAGTCAATGCTTTTTTTAAATTATCAATATTATCAAGTGGTTCACCCATGCCCATAAATACAAGGTTTAAAAGTTTTTCATCAAAAAGTTCTTCTGCACTTTTTCTTAAAGCTGATACCTGCTGTAATATTTCGCCAACTGATAAATTTCTTTTAAAACCAACAGCTGCATATGTAGCACAAAATTTACAGCCCATTTTACAGCCCACTTGTGTGGAAATACAGCCGGAAATCCTGTTGCCATCTCTTAATAAGACAGACTCTATATGCTCACCATCTTCTAATTTAAATAAAAATTTAATAGAACCATCGCTGGAAGTTAACCTTTTTACTTCTTCAAAATAAGTAAACTCATAATCACTTTCAAGCTTTTCTCTAAGTGATGATGGAATATTAGTCATCATATCAAAGGAAGACACATTATTATGATAAAGCCAGTTATATATTTGCCTGCTGCGAAAAGATGGCTCCCCATAAGATAAAACTATGCCATCAAGTTCTTCAGCAGATAAACAATCAATTTTTTTCATATTTTCCCTGCAAATGATTATTTTAAAAGCTTTGCACGTGCCTCATTATCATCACTAACAATTGTAAAAAGTCTGTTTAAGTTAGTGTGGACAAATATTTTATAAATATCATCACTTACATTTGAAAAAATTAATGCTTTATCTTTCTCTTTTAATACTTTAAAAAGCTGAATTAATTCTCTTAAACCACTTGAGTTTAAATAAGTAATATCAGCAAAATTAATAACTACACTATTAACTTCTCCAATAATACCTTCAATATAAACCTTAAGTTCTTCTCCATTAAAAGAATCAATCTCATGAATAGGAAAAATAAATTCTACATTAATATTTTCACCTATTGTTTCACGCTGACTATTAAAAGACATTGTTCCTCCTAATATATATTATCCATTAAGCTTTCTTTGTTCTGCCTGACGCATAAAAACACGTTTTACTATTTTATCTCTATCGGATTCTGATAATGATGTAAACATTACACCATAAGCATAATATTCATCTTCAGAATCTGTCTGCCGGACAATTGTGCCTTCAACTTTACCTATATCATCAATAAAGCCGCTTAAATCAATATCCACTTTATCATCTATTTGCAGCCCTACAGGACTTAAAAGTTTTAAACCACCACCAGAAATATCTGTACATACCATAGTAACCATCTCGCCTTTTTTAAAGGACTTGCCAGTGATATAATCTTCTGTATCACGCCTTAAAAATACAGGCAAATGGCGTAACAGGTCTACCCTGTAAAATGCACGCATTTCATTTCTAACTATTTCTTTTGGCAGGTTAATTGCCAAAAGCGTAAATTTATCTTTTATAATACCTATTGCATTTGTTGTAAAGTAATACTTACCACTGTCTTTCATAAACATAAATTCCAGCTGAGTTTTTTTCGTAACAGATAATTTCTCACCATTATCTGTTGGTGGGTATATAGTAAAAGATTCTGGGTAAACATCATATACTCTAGTTAGAAATAAACGTGATGTGCCCTTAATACTTACCCACAATTTCATAGTTGGAACTATTAATTTTTTAACAGCAGTAACTGTTTCCATTATTCACCTTACTTTGCAAAAACACGGCTTCCCGGTTTCACACATGGTATGCCTTCTTTACACATTGAGCATTCTTCAGCATTATAACTTTTCACTTCAACTGCAGCAAGTGGGTAAAACGGCACACTAAAACCTGCCGTGCCAGAGCTTCTATCAATAATAGATGTTATACCAACTACTATACCACCAGCTTCCTCTATTGCTTTCATACATTCTTTTGTAGATTTACCAGTAGTAACTACATCTTCTGCTACTAATACTTTTTCGCCCTGTTTTAAAGAAAAACCACGACGAAAAGTCATAACACCATCTACTCTTTCTGTAAAAAGGCTTCTTTTATTTAACTGAGATGCAAGCTCGTATCCAAATCGTATACCACCAATTGCAGGGCTTACAATAGTATCAAACTCTACATCTTTTAAAATTTCTTTTAAACCACTTATTACTTTTTTTGCATTAGCAGGGTTTTGCATAATTAATTCTGACTGTAAGTAAGCATCAGAATGAAGGCCAGAAGAAAGTAAAAAATGCCCCCTTAATAATGCACCATTTTCTTCATAATTTTTTATAACTTCATCACTATTCATAATTAACCATTTATCTCCTTTATAATACTTTCAGCTGCTGCTGCTGGGTTATCTGCCTTTGTAATAGGCCTGCCTACCACAATATAATCAGAACCTAAAAGCAGTACATCTTTTGGGGTAACAACACGCTTTTGGTCTGTAACATCATTTCCAAGTGGTCTAATACCCGGAGTGATTGTTAAAAACTCTTTACCTAAATTTTCTTTTATTATTTTAGTTTCTTTAGCACTAGATACTACACCATCAAGCCCACATTCTTTAGCTAATGTGGCAAGTTTTAAAACGTAACCTGCTGAAGAATAATCATTAATATCATATTCTTTTAAATGGTTATCATCTAAACTTGTAAGCAGTGTAACCCCTATTAATAATGGACGTTTTAGACCTTTTTTGCTGCACTCATTATTAAGTTCATCAACACACATTTTCATCATATCCACCCCACCTTGTGTATGGATATTAATAATATCAGCGCCATAATTTGCAGCAGCAGAAACTGCTCGAGATGCTGTATTTGGTATGTCATGAAATTTTAAATCAAGAAATACATTTTTACCTTCTGATTTAAGCCAGTCAATAATTGCAGGCCCAGAAGAAACAAATAACTCTAAACCTACTTTATAATAATTAATACAGCTGCCAACCTTTTTTACTAATGATTTAGCCTTTTCTATTTCATTAAAATCTAATGCAGTAATTACTTCCATATTATTTCCTGTTATCTAGTCATTACTATTATACTACCATAATAATAAAAAAACTTCAATTATATATTTACATACGTATTATTTTTTGTAAACACTAAAACTTAATTACATCACAGGGGCATACATCTACACAATGGTTACATTTGACACATTTATTATAATCAATTGATGCTAAAAAGTTTTCCACATGTATTGCATCATAATTACATACTTTTTCGCATTTTTTACAACCTATACAGCCAGTATTACAAAACTGTTTTTGCACCCCACCTTTTTCAGTAGAGTTACATGCTACATATACAGCATGTTCTGATGATAAAAATATTAAATTTTTAGGGCATTCTTCTATACATACACCACAGCCTGTGCATTTATCATAAACTATTTCTGCCATATTATATTCATTCATAATAATAGCATCAAAAGGACATGCTTTTTGGCAGCTACCACCACCTACACAACCATATATACAGCTTTTAACACCACCATCATACTGGCTCATACATAGGCAGTCTTCTGGACCAAAATATTCATATCTATTCTGGCAGTTTGTGCCACCTGCGCATTTTATATATGCTTTCATACGTATATTATTTGTAACAGTTTGCCCTAAAAGGCTTGCAATATTACGTATTTCATCTTCTTTTAATGCACTGCATACACTTACAGGCACTTCATTATTACATATTGCTTGAGCAAGCATTCCACAGCCTGCATACCCACAAGCTCCACAGTTAGCTCCTGGAAGCAATTCTTTTACAGCTTCTACTTTTTCATCTTTTTCCACATGAAAATATTTTGATGCAAAAGCAAGAGCAGCACCTGCAACAAGTCCCATTACACCTAACACAAGAACTGTATATAACATATTATTTCACCATACCTGAAAAACCCATAAACGCAAGGGATAATATCCCTGCCATTATAAATACTATTGGCATACCCTTAAAATACTTTGGAACAGCAGAATATTCTATTCTTTCTCTTAAAAGTGAAAAAAGCACAAGGGCAAGCCCAAAGCCTGCTGCCGTTCCAAAACTAAATACAAGCATTTCTAAAAATGTATATTCATATTGAACATTTAATAAGGCAACACCTAAAACTGCACAGTTTGTTGTAATAAGTGGTAAATATATACCAAGACCAGCATAAAGCTGGGGCAGAGTCTTTTCTATTACCATTTCCACAAACTGAACTAATGCGGCTATTATTAAAATAAATACTATTGTCCGTAAATTTTCTAAATGAAGTGGAACTAATATAAATTTATCTATTATAAATGATACAGTAGATGAAATAGTCATTACAAAAGCAACAGATAAGCTCATACCTATGGCAGTTTCTGAACTTTTTGATACACCCATAAATGGGCATATTCCTAAAAACCTGCTTAAAACTATATTATTAACTAAAGCTGCACCAACAAACAGTAGTAAAAAATGCTCCATTAGTCACCACCTTTTATTTTATCATCTAAAAATTGTTTGCCGGCAAAAATAAAACCTAAAAATAAAAAAGCACCTGGTGGGAGTATGGCTATTAATAACGGATTATATGATGATAACATAACTGGCATATTAAAAAATGTTCCTGCCCCTGCTATTTCTCTTACACTGCCTAATATTAATAATGCAATAGTAAAACCAATCCCTACACTTAAGCCATCTAATAAAGAATAAAGTGGGTTATTTTTAGATGCAAATGATTCTGCCCTGCCTAATACAATACAGTTAACCACAATTAAAGGTATAAAAATACCTAATACTTTATGCATGGAATATAAATTTGCTTTCATAAGCTGGTCTATAATCGTTACAAAACATGCAATTATTACAATATATGACGGAATACGAACATTTTTAGGAATATATTTTGCCACTAGTGATATTACAAAATTAGAACCAGTAAGCACTGCTGTTGTTGCAAGCCCCATTCCTAATGCATTTGTGGCACTTGTAGTAACTGCTAAAGTTGGGCATAACCCAAGCATTTGTTTAAAAATTGCGTTATTATTATATAAACCATTAAGAATAATATTTTTAATCATTTTGTAACCCTTTTGCTTTATTAACAGCTTCTAATGAATTTTGCACTGCTTTTGCAACTGCTCTTGGGCTTATAGTAGCACCACTAAACTGCTCTATATCTCCACCATCTTTTTTTACTGCTATTCTATCTTCCACTCTTTTACCTGTAAAAGAGTTTAAAAATGATTTATCCATTATTTTATCACCAAGCCCCGGAGTTTCGGAATGGTAAATTATTGCAACACCAGTAACAGCACCTTTTACATCTACCCCAGTAAGCACAGATATTGCCCCACCATAACCTGATGTTTCTATTACATTTACTGCATAGCCTGTTATTTCATTATCTTTTTTACCAACGAAAACTTTTATACCATTATTTATTATAACATCTTTATCTGGCTCATTATTATGAAATGGTAGAACCGATTTTAATGCAGTTAGCACTTCCTGCCTTTCCTGATATGCTATTTTATCTTTAGTAGCATTGTGAGATAAAGCAAGCATTACTGCTGCTGTTACTGTAATCAATGTAATTGTTATAACAGATTTAAAATAGTTTTTCATCTCTGTCTCCAAAAACATTTGGTCTAAAAAACTTATCAAGCATTGGAACAAATGCGTTCATTATTAATATGGCAAAACCAACACCTTCAGGATAGCCACCATATACTCTTATAATTACCGTTAAAAACCCACAGCCTATTCCAAAAATTATTTTTCCAACTGTAAACATGGGGCTTGTAGAATAATCTGTTGCCATAAAAAAAGCACCCAGTAGAAGCCCGCCACTAAAAACATGATGATATGCTGATATTGTCATATTGCTGTCTATTTGGTTTAGTATAAATGTAAAAATAAAAACTGTGCCTATAAATGTTATAGGAATATGCCAGGATATAATCTGCTTATAAAGTAATAAAAGCCCACCAATTATTATTGCAATGGGAGAAATCTCTCCAATAGAACCACCTGCTGTAAACAGCATATAATTTATATCTATTGGAAAATGACTGATATATCCATATGTAGAAATATCTGTTTTTGCATTGCCTAATATGGTTGCTCCACTTAATGCATCAATTGTAGTATAAACTGGTCTTTGAAATGATGTCATAAGTGCAGGAAATGATACAAGAAGCACCATTCTGCCAGTTAAAGCAGGGTTAAAGGGATTTTGCCCTATTCCACCAAAAACCATTTTACCTACTACTATTGCAAAGAAAACACCAATTACTGCTGCCCATATAGGAAGTGCTGGTGGCAGTGTCATAGTAAACAGTAAGCCTGTAACAACAGCACTTAAATCTTTTATACTGCTTTTTTTACCTTGAATAACACAAAATATATGTTCAAAAAGTAATGCTGCACTAATACAAATGCCATATAAAGTAAGCACGTATAACCCATAGTTTATAACAGATAAAACTACAGAAGGAATTAATGCTGCTATAACATAAAGCATAATTGTAGATGTGGTCATATGGCTTCTAATATGTGGTGCAAATGTTACATTCATTAACTCTTTCATATTACTTACTTTCCTTATGGGTAGATAAATAAATGGCAGCCCTTTTTTTACCTGCTTTTATAGTTTCTGCTAAAAGCCTTCTTGATGGGCAAATGTAAGAACAGCAGCCGCATTCAATACAGCTCATAATATTTTCATCAATATTTTTTGAAGTATTATTTATTAAAAAGTTTTGCTCTAAATCTCTTGGCACAAGCCCCATAACACATACTTCGCTGCATTTTCCACACCTAATACATGCAAGTATTTCCTGTTTTTTTATTTTTTTAAGCAGCAGCACTCCACCTGTTGTTTTAATAAGTGGTATTTGAAGTGAAGCAACAGAACCACCAGTCATGGGTCCACCAAATATAACTTTATAGCCTTTTTTATATTTATTACTGCTTCGTTCTAAAAACCTGTCAACTGGCACACCTAAAGGCATACGGTAATTGGCAGGGTTTTCCACATCACCAGAAATAGTAACCACCCTTTCATATAAAGGTTTTGAAAAAATAGCTGCTTCATATAAAGCATTAGCTGTTGCCACATTTTGTATTAGAACCCCAATATCTGCTGGCAGCCTGCCAGAAGGCACTACTCTGCCAAGTATGGAAAAAATAAGCTGTTTTTCGCCCCCTTGAGGGTATTTTACAGGAAGCCCAATAATATCTATACCATATTTTCCTGCTTTTTGTTTCAATATTGCAATACAGTCTTTTTTATTATTTTCAACAGCTATAATACAGGCAGATGCTTTCACCTGCTCTTTTATCATTAAAGCACCCTGTAAAATATTCTCTGGCTTTTCACGCATTAAAGCATGGTCGCACATTAAGTATGGTTCACACTCTGCCCCATTTATTATAACAGTATCAACAGGTTTATTTGGCTTTAATTTTACATGGGTAGGAAAGCCTGCCCCACCAAGCCCAACTATTCCTGCTTTTAATGCAACTTCTGCTAAATTTGAGCCACCATCAATTTTTTTATAATCACTATTTATACCGTCTGCTGTAATAATACAGCCTTGAATCTGCCCTATTGCTGGGTGAAAAACTGATGATATATCTTTAACTTTTCCAGAAACTGGACTATGAATGTTAGATGACAGCCCCTTGCCACATTCTGCTATTAAAGAGCCTTTTTCAACATAATCCCCTATTTGAACCACACTTACAGCAGGAGAGCCAATGTGTTGAATAAAGGGGATAAAAAACTCGTCCCCTTTTAATATTTGAAAATCATTTACCATGGATACATCTGCAATTTTATGACCTGCAGGGTGTATCCCACCTTTTAATCCAAACTGACCAAGCATTAGTTTTCTTTCTTATATTGTAACACTCTTATATCTGTGTCTTTTAATAACTCATCTGCTAATGGGTCATTATAATATTCATCATACACTATTCTTGATATTTTAGCATTAATAATCATTTTAGTGCATATGGAGCAAGGTTTTGTAGTGCAGTATATTGTTGCGCCTTCTGTAGAAACCCCATGGAGTGCTGCTTGAATTATAGCATTTTGCTCCCCATGAAGCCCGCGGCACAACTCATGACGCTCCCCACTGGGAACGTTTAATTTCTGCCTAAGACAACCTGTAACTTCGCAGTGGGTAACACCACTTGGTGCTCCATTATACCCTGTTGCAATAATACGGGTATCCTTTACAAGAACTGCTCCAACATGGCGGCGAAGGCATGTAGAACGCTTAGCCGCCAGCTTTGTCATTTCCATGAAATATTCGTCCCAGCTGGGTCTTTTCATTTTAATATAACCTTCCTTTATATAAAGGGAAAGCTGCACATAATTCTTTAACTTTACCTTTTATTTCTGCAATCTTATTATCATCATTAATGTTTTCAAAAACATCTGCAATAAAATTACCAATTAATTCCATTTCTTTTTCTTTCATACCTCTTGTTGTAACAGCTGGAGCACCAATACGGATACCACTTGTAACAAATGGAGATAATGTTTCAAAAGGAATAGTATTTTTATTTGTAGTAATATTTGCTTTATCTAAAGCATGCTGGCAGTCTTTACCAGTTAAGCCTTTAGACTGAACATCTATTAATACAAGGTGATTATCAGTGCCACCAGAAACTATTCTAAAACCTCTTGCTTTAATTGTTTCTGCAAGCTGTTTTGCATTTTTTACTATTTGAGTTTGGTATGCTTTAAATTCATCACTTAATGCTTCTTTTAACGCCACTGCTTTACCTGCAATAACATGCATTAATGGTCCACCCTGCATACCTGGGAATACCTGCGAGTTAATAGCTTTTTCATACTGAGCTTTGGCAAGTATCATACCACCTCTTGGACCTCTTAAAGTTTTATGAGTTGTAGTAGTAACAATATCAGCATATGGAACTGGGTTTTGATGAACTCCTGCTGCTACAAGCCCTGCAATATGAGCCATATCCACCATTAATACTGCACCTACAATATCTGCAATTTTTCTAAACTGAGCAAAATCAATAGCTCTAGGATATGCACTTGCACCTGCAATAATTAACTTTGGTTTATTTTCAACAGCTAATTTTTCTACTTCATCATAATCTATTGTTTCTGTATCTTTTGTAACACCGTATGGGATTACATTAAAGAATTTACCAGAAAAATTTACTGGGCTGCCGTGAGTTAAATGGCCACCGTGAGATAAATTCATACCTAAAATAGTATCACCACTTTGTAATACTGAAAAATAAGCACCAAAATTTGCCTGACTGCCAGAATGAGGTTGAACGTTAACATATTCTGCACCAAACAATTTTTTTGCTCTGTCAATAGCAAGCTGTTCTGCAATATCTACAAACTCACAGCCACCATAATAACGTTTTGCAGGGTAACCCTCTGCATATTTGTTTGTTAATACAGACCCAACAGCTTCTAAAACAGCTGGGCTTACAAAGTTTTCACTGGCAATAAGCTCAATGTGTTCTTCCTGACGGTTTGCCTCTTTCATAAGGGCATCATAGACTTCTGGGTCAAATTGTTTTACGTGTTCGTAAAGGCTCATTTTTTTCATAACTCCTTAAAGTTGAATTAATATATATTAGTCTAAATCTAACTTACATACTCTGCGTTCATGTCTGCCGCCTTCAAAACTTTCTGAAAGCCAAACATTAATCATCTCTTTTGCCAAAGGCAGTGCCACAATATTTGCTCCCATTGCAAGCACATTAGCATTATTATGCTGACGGCTTAAACGAGTGCTGTATATATCAGAACAAAGGGCAGCCCTTATTCCTTTATGCCTGTTAGCTGCTATTGAAATACCAATACCTGTGCCACAAATAAATATGCCGCGTTCAGCATCGCCACTTATAATTTTTTTAGCTGCCACATCTGCAAAATCAGGATAATCAACAGAATCTTTAGAATTAGTGCCACAATCTATTACATTATGACCTAACGATGCCAAATACTCTTTAATACTTTCTTTTAAATCATAACCTGCATGGTCTGATACAACAACAATATTCATGTAAACCTCGGATATATACTAGGCTTCTACGCTTTCATATACTTCGTTTATAAGTTTATAATCTCTTATAATATTATCATCATCTATTGTAAAGGAAAAACCGTTAAACAAAATATTTCCTTTTGTCTCCACTTTAAACCTGTGCGGCATATTAGTAACAAAACGGTCAATTATACTTTCTTTTTCCATACCAAGTATGCTATCAACTGCTCCACACATACCTGCATCTGTTAAGTATAATGTGTTATCCATTAATCTTAAATCATTTGTCTGCACATGAGTATGTGTGCCTGTTACCACATGGGCTCTATTTTTTGCATAATTGCCAAAAGCTATTTTTTCACTGGTTGCTTCCCCATGAAAATCTACAATAATAAAACAGTCTTTATCTAAACTTTCATAAATATTATCAAAACTTTCAAAAGGGCAGTTGCTCATATTCATAAAAACCCTGCCTAAAAGGTTTATAACACATATTTTTCTACCACAAGCATTAAATATTTTATAACCTTGCCCACAAGCCTTTGAGCTTATATTTGCAGGGCGAATAAACATATCCCACTTATCAATACACATTTCTACTTCTTTTTTATCCCAAACATGATTACCTGCTGTCATAGCATGGATTTGCATACTTTTCAAGTCATTATAAACTTTGTCTGTAATACCAAAACCAGCAGCAGAATTTTCCACATTTGCCACTATGAAATCATATTTATTGTTTTCTAAATGCAGCCTAAGAGCTTTCCTGCCACTTCTGCCTACAATATCCCCAATAAATAAAAACTTCATCTATTCCTCAGGTATAAGACCATGATTATAAAACTGACGCTCCAGTATCCTGTCATACTGGCTCCAACCGCCTTCTATTACATTTTCTTTTTCAAAGGCATTATTAAATGCATTAATTTTTGCATCAATGTTATCTACATAGTGTAATATAAATGCTTCTTTTGTTTTAGGGCGTTTTGGTGAGCCGTATTCTAATAAACCATGATGGCTTGCTATTAAATGAAGCAGTAAATCTCTTGCTTTTTTAGGAAAATCAGGAATTGAAGCAATATATTTATCCACAATATTCATACCCATAATTAAATGACCTAAAAGTTTGCCTTCATCTGTATATTCAAATGAATTTTCTAAATCTATTTCCTGAGTTTTACCGATATCATGGAATAATGCACCCATAACGGTTAGTTCTTTATTGCAGACATCTTTTCCGTAAAAATCACATATTAAAGCAGAAAGTTTTACCATAGATAGAGTATGTTCTAAAAGCCCATTAATATATGCATGGTGAACACTTTTAGCAGCAGGGCTTTTTACAAATATATTATATACATCTTTATCTGCATAAAAAGCATTACAAAGGTTTTTAAAATATGAGCTTTTAATATGTTTTTGAAGAACAGATTTTAATTCATCTTCCATAGCTTTTGCATCTTTATCAGACTTTGGTAAAAATTCATTTGTATCTTCACCTTCAAGCAAAGTCATATCACTTACTTTTAATTGAGTTACACCATTATACTGCTGCAATGCTCCTGTTACTTCCACAATCTGACTTCTTTCTGGGCTAAAGGAAAGCTTATTGCTGTCAAACATTATAGCATTCATACTTGCCCCATCTGTATCTGTTAAAGTCATACGAATGAAAGGTCTGTTATCTTTTGTAGTATTTGTTACAATACTAAAAATCATATATTTCTTTTTAACACCTAAATCCATTACTGCTCCCTTTTATAAAACAAAATCATCAACATTTTCTGATTCATCTACAATAATATCATGAATAGATAAACCTTCCTGCTGAAGCGATTTCATTACCTGTAATGTGGTTTCATACATAGAATTTGTAGTAAAAACAGCACAATTACATTTTTCTTTATCTAATGTTCGTATAAGCCCTAAACCACCATAAGAATCAATGATAGAATTAACAATAACAATATCTTCCTTACTACATGAAAACCGTATTCTAACAGTATATATGCTATTGTTCACTTTCATCATACCCAAAGTTCATAAGTATCACATCTACATTTTTAAGTTTTTCTATAAGTGGTAAAATATCATAATGTTTTGAATTTTCCATGTATATTTTTGTAAATTTTAAGTTTTCCACCATCTCTATAAATATTTCTGGAGAGTTTAAAATTTGGCTAAAATCTAATAAAAATATACCTTTTTCAAAAAATATATTATCCTTTTTTAAATAAACTTTATTGTCAAACGAAATGCCTTCTAGTGAAGAAGAAATCATTCCATGTGAGAAAAAATCTATTCTGCATGAACCACCACGTGGTCGTTTATTTAAAAAGTCATAATCTATTATAGCAGGTGAATAATCTACCTGACCATAATCAATATATAAAATATTATTATTTACTGTCATGAGCCATCTCTAATGAAAATTTATTCTTTACATTTTCTAGTATTCCATTAACAAATGATGCAGATTTTTCATCGCCATAATGTTTTGCCAGTGTAACATAATCATCTATTACAGCATAATATGGTGCATCACCTTCAAAAAGTTCTGAAATACCAAGCCTTAAAATACATCTTTCAATTATACCTATTCTATCTATAGTCCAGTTTTTAGATATAAATTCCGATATAATATTTTCATCTTTTTCTTTATTTTTATATGCTCTATCAAAAAGTTTATCTGCAAAATCTAAAATCTCTGGTAACTCTTTTTGATATTCTATTCTAAAAGCATCTTTTGTTTCTTCTGCTGTATTTTCTGCTACTGTTGCACTGTAAAGCATTTGAACAGCATAATCGCGCCCTTTGGTTCTTTTTCTAACCATGTTTATTTTATTCCTTTATAAAGGTTTATCATTTCAAGGGTAGCCATAGCAGCATCACTGCCTTTATTACCAGCTTTAGTACCAGCACGTTCAACAGCCTGTTCAATAGTATCAGTAGTTAAAACACCAAAAATTACAGGTATATTATATTTCATAGAAACTGAAGCAACACCTTTTGAAACTTCTGCTGCCACATAATCAAAATGAGGTGTAGAACCTCTTATTACAGCACCTAATGTAATAACTGCATCATACTTTCCTTTTTCAGCAATTTTATTACAAACTGCAGGGATTTCAAAAGCACCCGGCACTCTATATACATCTATATCTTTAGTATCTACATTATGACGCACTAATGTGTCTTCTGCACCACCTATTAATTCTTTTGTAATAAACTCATTAAATCTTGAAGCTACTATTGCTATTTTAGCTCCTTTCCCATCAAAATTGCCCTCAAAAATATTCATTTGCAACCTCTTTATTTTTATATATCTAATATATGGCCTAATTTATCTTTTTTAGTCTGCATATATTTTAAATTATCTCCACCAATTCCACACTGAATAGGTATTCTTTCCACTATTTCAAGCCCATATTCCTGCAACCCTGTAAATTTACGAGGGTTATTGGAAAGTAATCGCATTTTAGTAATACCTAGCTTTCTTAAAAGCTGTGCACCAAAAGAATAATCTCTTTCATCATCTAAAAAACCAAGCTTAATATTTGCTTCCACAGTATCATAGCCTTCATCTTGAAGTTTATAAGCCTTTATTTTATTTAAAAGCCCTATACCTCTGCCTTCCTGAAACATATATAAAATAGCTCCCCTGCCTTCTGATTCTATCATCTGCATAGCAGTATGAAGCTGGTTACCACAGTCACACCTTAAAGATGCAAACCCGTCCCCTGTTAAACACTGGGAATGAACTCTTACAAGGGGTGGATTACCACCATTAACATCGCCTTTAATTATTGCAACAGCTTCTTTACCGTCTGCTTTATTTTGGTAACCTTCAATAATAAATGTTCCATATTCTGTAGGCAAAATAGCCTGTGATACTTTTTCTATTAAGTTATCATTTAATTTTCTATACTCTATTAAATCAGCAATCGTCAATATTTTTAATGAGTGAGTTTTAGCAAATTTTTCTAAATCGTCCATTCTTGCCATACTGCCATCATCATTCATTATTTCACATATTACTCCAGCATGATTTAACCCTGCAAGACGAGCTAAATCAACTGAACCTTCAGTCTGCCCCGGGCGAACTAAAACACCACCATTTCTAGCTCTTAAAGGAAATATATGCCCAGGTCTATTTAAGTCTGAGCTTTTAGATAAAGGGTCTGCTAATACTGATATGGTTTTTGCTCTGTCATATGCTGAAATACCTGTAGTAACTCCCACCCTTGCTTCTACTGATACAGTAAAAGCAGTTCCAAACCTGCAAGAATTATTAGCAGCCATTGGGCTTAACATTAATTCATCACATCGTTTTTCACTTAATGATACACATATTAATCCCCTGCCATATGTGGCCATAAAATTAACTTTTTCAGGTGTTACAAATTCAGCAGCAAAAACTAAATCGCCTTCATTTTCTCGTGCCTCATCATCTGTTAATATTATCATCCCACCAGACTTTATTATATCTATAGCTTCTTCAACTGTCGCCCTTACGCTTAAATCCATTATATACTACCTTTTAAAATTTAAAATCATTGATTTTAATTTATCATCTTTATTATCAGATAATATCATTTTTTCTACATATCTTGCTATAATATCTGTTTCCAAATTAACAATATCGCCATTTTTTTTATTTTTTAAATTCGTGCTTTCAAAAGTATGTGGAATCACTGCCACATTAAAAGAGTTATTTACCACATTAACAACTGTCAAACTAATGCCGTCTATGGCAATAGAGCCTTTTTCTACAATATATTTATCAAGTTCTTTAGGATATTCTATGGTAATAGTATAAAAATCACCAGATTTAGTAATTTTTTTCAATATCCCAGCATCTTCAACATGACCTTGAACTAAATGGCCACCAAGCCTTGTAGAAAGTGTTAATGCCCTTTCTAAATTAACTAAAGCACCAATATTTACACGGCTTAAGGAAGATTTAGCAAGAGTTTCACTGCTAACATCTGCTTCAAAAAAATTACTGCCAATACTAACTGCTGTTAAACATACACCATTAACAGCAATAGAATCACCTAATGCAGTATTTTCTATTACTTTTTCACAACCTATTTTTATTTTAGCAGAACTATCAGCCTTAATAATGCTAATAACTTTGCCAGTTTCTTCTATAATACCTGTAAACATTATTTATTCAACTTTAAAATTATTTGTAAATTCTATTACATCTTTTGTATAATCTGTTAGCCTTGCACTTGTATGAATATCATCGCCACATTTTTTTACTGTGCTGCTTTTAAATACAAATGCATCATTCATGCAGGATATTCCCCTGCCACCAATGGCAGATACTGCCTTTTCCCCACCAATTATTTTTGGAGCAGTAAAAACTTCCACCCTATCTACAAGCAAATTATCAAAAAAAGAACCGTTTACTTTTGAGCCAGATTCCACAAGCACATTCATAAACCCTTTATTATAAAGTGATTTTAGCACACTTTCTAAATCAAGAAAGCCATTATATTCATCTATCTCTATAATCTCTACATTCTTCTTCTTTAAAATATCTGCCTTTTTATTATCTATATTTTTTGAAGTATAAATAATCACTGGAGAAATATTTACACTTTCTATTATATTTGCTTCCACTGGTGTTTTTAAAAAACTATCTAGTATAACACGTGCCGGCTGATTAAGTTTTTTATATATCCTGTTTGTCATAAGTGGGTTATCAGCTAAAACTGTGCCAACCCCTGTTATAACAGCATCAGAAAAACCACGTAACTTATGGACATACTGCCTTGATTTTCCACATGTTACCCATTTAGAATCCCCAGTATAAGCTGCAATTTTACCATCTAAACTAACAGCTGTTTTTAAAGTAACATAAGGCAGTTTTTTTGTATGGTATTTAATAAAATCTTCTATTAAAAGACTGCTTTCTTTACTTAATATACCATATTCCACTTGAATACCTGCATTTTTAAGTATTGATATACCCTTGCCTGCATGTTTTGGATTTACATCAAGCACACCTACATATACTTTTTTTATGCCAGCATTAATTATCTTTTCCACACAAGGTGGTGTTTTGCCATGTGTAGAGCATGGCTCTAAAGTAACTAAAAGCTCACTTCCCAGCGCTTTATCACCTGCATTATTAATTGCATTAACTTCAGCATGGGCAAATCCATACTTTTCATGTATTCCATAATAAATATTATTATTATCTAATACAGCAGCTCCAACAAGTGGATTTGTTTTTGTGCTGCCCTTTGCCTTATAAGCATTTTTTATACATTTACTCATAAGGGCTTCATATTTATTCATCTTCTTTCTTTTTCCTTACAAACCTATTTTCTTCGCCTTTTAAAATACGCACAATATTTGAACGATGCTTAAATATCACAAAGAAAACAACTACAGCAGTTAAAACCTTTAAAGCAAACCAGTTACTCATTAAACATACTGCAATTAAAAGTGTAATTGAAGCCAATATTGAGCCTGCTGAAACCATTTTTGTAGCAAGAAAAACAATAATAAATACCACAAGCCCAATACCTATTTCTTTTGGAGCTAATGCTAAAAATACACCTGCTCCAGTTGCTACACCTTTTCCACCTTTAAAGCCTAAAAATACAGTGTATGTATGCCCAAGAACAACAACAGCAGCCACAACTAATGTTATTATTGACTCTCCATAGTAATGACGAGAAATAAATACAGGTAAAAACCCTTTAAAAGCATCTAATAAAAATACACTTATAAATCCCCATTTACCAAGAACACGTGCTGCATTTGTAGCACCAGCATTACCACTGCCTACAGTTCTAATATCTATTTTTTTAACAAGCTTTACTATTATATAAGCAAAAGGAATAGAGCCTATAAAATAAGCTGCTATTACTAATAATATTTGATATAAATCCATTACTCAAAACTCTCCATACTATTTTCATTATTATTTTCATTTTTAAAATAATCTCTAAAATAAACATAGGCAGAATACAGAGAAAGAAATAATGCCACATACATTAAAACTTGACCTAAAATATACCAGTTTATTCCAAGCCATACGTTTTTAAAAGAAATCATACCTATTGCAACCATTTGGAATGTGGTTTTTAGTTTTCCCCAAATACCTGCAGCTATTATTATACCTTTACTGGCAGCTAAATTTCTTAATGCCTCCATAGTAAAATCCCTTGCAAGCATAATAACAGCTATCCACCAGTAAAGCCTGTCTAAATCAATTAATGCAATTAATGCAGCTGCCACAAGGATTTTATCTGCAATAGGGTCTAAAATCTTGCCTAAATCTGTTATCATATTATACTTTCTTGCAATATAACCATCAAGAAAATCAGATACACCTGCAAGTATAAATATAAGAGTAGCTGCCACGTTACTCCAGTCTTTATTAATATATAAAACTAATAAATATAACGGAATAGCAACAATTCTAACAATAGTAAGCTGGTTAGCAACATTAAGCTCAAGTTTCATAAAAGCCTCCAGAAAAATAAAACCTATTCTTCTATAAACTCTATTTTAATAATTTCATACTCTGTTTCACCTTTTGGTGCCTGCACAGTAAAATCATCACCTTCTTCTTTACCAAGCATAGCTTTAGCAAGTGGCGACATAATAGAGATTTTACCACTGAAAATATCTGCCTCATCACTGCCAACAATTGTATATACTTTACGTTCTTCAGTATCCATATTCTCAATTGTTACAGTAGCACCAAAAGCAACTTTATCCCCTGCCATTTTAGATATATCCATTATCTCAAAAAGGCTCATTTTGTATTCTAACTCATTAATTCTAGCTTCAATCATACCCTGACGCTCTTTTGCAGCATCATATTCAGCATTTTCACTTAAATCACCATGACCTCGTGCTTCTTGAATAGCTAAAATTACTTCATTTCTATCCACATTACGAAGTTTATCAAGCTCTGCTTTAAGTTTTTCATAACCTGCTTTTGTAATAGGTATTCTACTCATAACCTTTGCTCCTCTCATCTATATGAATTTTCTTATAATTAATTAATAAAACCATTTAAAAAGGTTTTTAAAATATTTTGCAAGCATATCATATTTTTTTATAAAACGGTATAAAAAATTTTTATTTCACTATTTTTTCTTCCCTTTCAGTATCTATTTTATTATTATCTTTAGAGATTTTTTCAGGCAGTGCATACACATTACCATCTTTTAAATGTATCTTAAGTGATGCATTAAAATGAACATCATCAACACTAGATACAACTTTTTCTTCCTGAGTAATTAAAGCATAACCCCTTTCCATTACATTTTTAGGATCCAGCACAGAAAGTTTGCTTTCTAATTGTGATAAATCAGCATTTTTATTAAATAAATAATTTATTATATGCTGTTCCAGTGATTTTTCATGTTTTTCTATTATATTTTTATAAACTGAAGGTATATTATAAGTTATCCTGCATAATGAATTAAAATATGTATCCAGTTTATAATAATATTTTTCTTGTAATTTTAATGGGTTATTACTTAAAACATTATTATGCAGCCCATTTATATGGTTATATTTTTTTTCAAGTTTATTAATTATTGCAGTATATAAATGTTTTTGGCTGTTTTTTATACGCAGTTTATAATTTTCCAGTTTATTATTTGGGTTATATGTTTTAATAGTATTTTCTATTTTTAATAAATTAGTTTTTATATTATATAATTTTTTATTTATTGTATTTTCTAATATTTTTTCATACTGAATTAATTTTTGATAAAGCTTATTAATTTTCATATGTGGAGATTTATTTTCTAGTTTTACATTCATATAATCAATATACTGGGCATATTTTTGTAACACATTTTCCATATGCCTGTATATATTACTTCTATATTTATCCACATCATTAAAAGCTGCTTTATAAAATGAAGAAAGCATTATGGCTGCAGCCGTTGGTGTTGCTGCCCTTTTATCAGAAGCAAAATCAATAATTGTATAATCTGTTTCATGTCCCACAGCACTAACAACCGGCACTTTAGAATTAACAACTGCCCTTGCTATTATTTCCTGGTTAAAAACAGATAAATCCTCCATGCTGCCGCCACCACGCATTACCACTATAACATCATACCTTTCTGTATGATTACCTGCTTTTTCAATGGTTTTTGCTATAAGTGGCGCATTTTCTATATTCTGCACAGGAATATTCCATACTTCAATTAAGTATTTACCTTTCTCATTGTTTGTAGTAACAATAAAATCTCTAATAACTGCACCAGTAATGGAAGTTAATATGGCAACACGATATGGGTATTTTGGTATGGGACGTTTTCTTTCCTCTTTAAAAAGCCCTTCAGATTCCAGTTTTTTCTTTGTTTCTTCATACTGTTTCCATAAAAGCCCTTCAGAATCATACTCTATTTTTCTAACATTTATTTGGTATTTACTTTGTTTATCATAAGTTTTAAGTTCTCCAATAACCCTTACTTTATCACCATTTTTTGGGATAAACGATGCTGAATTTTGGTAAAATTTAAAATAAGTAGCACTAATATTATAATCTCCATCTTTTAAATTAAAATAAATATGGCCGCTTGCATTTTGACGAGATAAATCACCAACCTCCCCAGTTACAGCTATCATCTCTGGAAAAGCTTCTTTAAAAAGAGCTGTTAAAATTTTACTTAATTCTGCAACACTAAATTCCTGCATAAATTTATATCCTGTTATTTTGTTTCACTTTGTAATGAGCTGTTATCTTCTATAATATATACATCTTCACCATTTTTCTGCAAACCAAGTTCCCTGCGAATAATACCTTCTAAATATTCCCTGTTCTTTTTAGCAAGTTCTAATTCCCTTTCCTTTTCTGCGATTTCTTTTTCCATTTGTCTTATACGTTCTTCATTGGCCTGGCGAATATTTACAAGGTTAATATATTCCATTACTCCACTATGACCAAATACAATATAAAAGACTATAACGGCAATAATTATCGTAAAAATTAAAGCATATTTCATAACCTGCTCCTGTGACCATTTATTATTTCTATTAAATTTTTTTCAAGTTTATCTTTATCTTCATACATTATAACATTTTCCCTGTGCCTAAACCATGTAAGCTGCCGTTTAGCAAAATGCCTTGTTTCTTTTGCTATCTGGCTAATTACTTCATGGCTTTTACCACCATGCATTAGAAAATCTGCAATAAGTTTATACCCTATTGCTCTAAAGGACGGACAGTTTATATTATAACCATTATTTAGCAGACCTTGAACCTCATCTGCCCAGCCCATATCCCACATAATATTTGTCCGTTCATTTATTTTTTCATACAGCTTGTTTCTATCTATCCATAAAACACCAATAGTATAATTATATTTTGGTGGTTTATTATATATTTTATGAGCCTGTGTAAATGTAATGCCAAGCCCGTAATAAACTTCTAATGCTCTCACTGTGCGAACAGTGTCATTACTGCTTATTTTTCCTGCATACTCTATATCAACTTTTTTAAGTTCATTATATAATTCTTCTATACCTTGTTTTTTAAGTCTTATTTGTAAATCTTTTCTAATATTTTCATCAATGTCTGGGCAGTCAAAAATACCTTCAGTTAATGATTTTATATAAAGCCCTGTGCCCCCTGCAACAACAGGAATTTTGCCTCTATTTAATATATCTTCAATTAATTTTTCAGCATGCTCCCTAAACATACCTGCCGAATAACATTCATCAGGGTTTAAAATATCTATTAAATGGTGTGGAACATTCTGCATTTCCTGTTTTGTTACTTTTGCTGTGCCAATATCTAACCCTTTATAAACCTGAAAAGCATCTGCACTAATTATCTCTACCTTGTTAGTTAAAAGACCAGTGTTATATGCTATACTGCTTTTTCCTGATGATGTTGGCCCTGTAATTATAGGAATAATCATCTATAAAATTTCCTTGCAAGCTCATCTACTCTCATTAAATAAATAATAGGCCTGCCGTGTGGACATGTGCCAAAATTATTTGTATTAAAAAGCAGCATTACAAGATATTCCATCTCTGCATATGTAAGCTCATCACCTGCTTTAATAGCTGACTTACATGAAAGCATAGCCCTTGGTGCTTCCTCATTTTTTGATTTACCAGTTAAGCATAAATCAGCAGCAATTTTACTAAATTCTTTTGCTATATTCTTTCTTACCATATGGTATGGTATTCTTGATATTTCAAGTTTATCAATACCTGTTATTTTATAACCATAACCAAAGGATTCTATAATCATATTATAGTTATCAATACTTTCTATAATTTCATCTGTCAAAATAACTTCTATTGGTTCATGCAGCACAATAGATGGCTTTGCAGAAGTTTTATTTTCTGCCTGAAGTTTTTCAAAAAGAATTCGTTCATGAGCAGCATGTTGGTCAATAAAAAGGATTTCTTTATTTTCCGTTTCTATTATAATATAGGTTTTATCTACCTGTCCTACAACCCTAAATTCCCCTTTAGCTATTCGTCCATCTAGTGAATTATCTATTTCTTGTGTGTTATTAATATTATATGTTTCTTGAGTATCTGCATTATTTTTTATTGATACTTGCTCAAGCTTTTCATCAATTTTAAAAGAATAATCAGCCTGTGGAATAGTTACTTCCTTTTTAGTGCTGCTGCTTTCTGCTGCATAGTTATGGCTTTTATTTTGTGGTATATTTTCTATACTGTAGTTTTGAGTATTATTTTCTTGAATATTATTTTGCTTATTATCTTCTATAACAAAACTGCTGCTTAATTCTTTATGGTTATAACTGGTATTAACACCTCTGCCAGTAAATGCACTGCTGCATGCATCAGTTACTAAAGAGAACATTTCCCCGCCATTTAAAAACCTAACTTCCATTTTTGCAGGGTGCACATTAGCGTCTAAATTAGAAGGGTTTATGCGTATATCAATAACAGCAAGTGGATACCTGCCATCTGGTATAAGCCTGTGGTATGAGTTTATTACTGCCTGCACAAGACTATTATCTTTAATAAGCCTGCCGTTAACACCTATTATGATAGCATCACGTTTTAACCTGTCGCTGGCTGATGGTAGAGTAACACAGGCATTAACTTTTTTATCTTCATATACTGCTTCGCCTTTTACAAATGCTTTTCCAGTAAAGACTTTTGATGCACGCATTACCACATCTTCAGACTGTTTTGCATGGTATAAAAGTTTATTATCACTTGTAAGTGATATTTCAATATTTTCATTAATAAGTGAAAAATGTTTAATAAGCCTTAATATTTCCCCTTCTAAACTTTTAGAGCTTTTTAAAAACTTTCTTCTTGCAGGTAAGTTTTCAAAAAGGCGAGATGCTTCAATAATTGTGCCTTTAATAGCTGGAGCAGGTTTTACTTCTTCTATATTACCATATTTACATGCCATTTCATAAGCCCTGCCATCTTTTCCACTGATTATTTTAAAATCACTAACAGATGAAATAGCAGCTAAAGCTTCCCCACGAAAACCAAAAGTGGAAGCAGCATATACATCTTCAACAGTTTGGGCTTTACTTGTTGCAAAACGCTCTACAGTAAGTGGTAAATCATCTTTATCTATACCATGCCCATCATCAGTAATTTTTATTAAATCAAGCCCACCATTTATTATTTCTACAGTTATTTTTTTAGCCCCAGCATCACAAGAATTTTCTATTAATTCTTTTACCACATTAAAAGGTTTTTCCACCACTTCACCAGCTGCTATTTTAGAAGCAACTTCAGGGGCTAATTTTTTAATTACAGCCATGTATTATCCTTAAAATTAATTTATACTATTTTACAGGATATTTATTATTTTTACAAGTGATTAAAATAAGATTTCAATAAAAAACCCCTGAATTATTTTCAGGGGTTACATGATTATTTTGTATATTTTAATATTATTTTACTTCATCTAATACTTGATTTAATAGTGGTGCATTATAGCCTTGTATATTTTTACCGTTAATGTAAAAAGCTGGTGTAGAACGTTCGCCTAATTCTTCTGCTTTTTTAATGCTTGCATTAACTATATCTACTATTTCTGTAGAGTAAACTAATGATTTAAATTTTTCTGGGTTTGATGTTTTATTAGCAAATTTTTCAACTATTGCTTCATCTACTAATTTAAAGATTTTGTTTACGTCTTCTTGAGTAAACTGTTCTGCATTTTCTCCAGCATTATTTTTATCTTCTTTATATTTTTTGGCAGTTGAATCTATTAATTTTTCAGCATCAAATTCAAACAGGTCATTTTTAAAATTTTTACCCATTTTCATACCTGCTTCAAATATTTGTGCCATAATGCGTGCATTTGGGTGCATATCTAAAGGCATATGAATAATATATAGTGCATAATCATTTTTATTTTTTAATTTTTGTTTGAAAAGTTTATTTGCTTCTTTACAATATGGGCATTGAAAATCAGTAATTTCAACAATTACAGTTTTACCATCTTTTTTTCCACCTGCAAGTGTAAGACCTGATACATCAATATCTTTTGGTTTAGCGTAGTTAAATTCTAAACGGCTTGTAAGTGATTTTCTGTCTTTTAAGTCAATTATTTCAGCATCAATTAAAAGCCTGCCATTAGTAATTATATTTTTCTCTTGTGTTTGCCCATCACGCTCAACCATAAGTCTTACGTATGCAAAACCAGGCATTTCATCAATATCTGCTAATTTTTCAACTGCAACTTTTGAATTTGCACCTTCTATTTCTTTAATATATTTTTCAAACTGTGCAACATCTGCTTTTGGAATAGATACTTGTTCACTGTTTGTTTGTGCAACGTCTGTTTTTTGAATAGATACTTGTTCATTATTTGTTTGTGTAGCATCTGCATTTTCTTTGCAGCCTGCTAATGCAATAATTAAAGCAGGTATAAGCAAAAGTATTTTTTTCATTTAATGCTCCTTAACTATATTTCTTGTGGTTCTAGCATATTTCAAATATTTATTAAACAATCACATATATATATTACATATTTTTTACAAATTTATTTTAAAATAGAATAGCATGATGATATTTCTGTGCCATTATCAACTTCCTGTAATTGAAAATAATAACGCTCTTTATCTACCACCATTTCTATATTTGCTTTTTTACCTTCTTTAATATGTATCTTTTTAGGTATGATTTCATAAAACATCATAACATACGAATTATTTACATACTGCTTATCTACAGTATATTTTTCATTTGATTCAGGTAAAAAACGTTTCCAATATTCAGCATATTTGTGATTAGGCACAAAATATGCACCAAATTCATCATAGGCTTTATCTATTTTCTTTTTTTCAAAAAAATACTTATAATATTCCTTACATTCTTTAGTATTAACTGATTTTTCAATAACAACAAAATTACATGTTGGGCATGCTTTTTCATAAGCAAAAACAGAAAAACCAGTGCAGAATATTAGAAATACAGCAATATATATTCTCATATCTTACCTCGCATTATATATCTATAAAGTGTATTGTATCCATTGAAAAAGTAGAGAAGAATAGAAAAGGCGACGTCCGGATTTGAACCGGAGTACAAGGCTTTGCAGGCCTCTGCCTAACCACTCGGCCACGTCGCCACCTAAATATAAAAAAAGCGGGTGACGAGACTCGAACTCGCGACCTCAACCTTGGCAAGGTCACGCTCTACCAACTGAGCTACACCCGCATGGGAATTAATATATATATGATTTAAAAAATAAAGTCAATAAAAAATTTTATATTTTTTTAAATTTATTATTTTCATAAATATATAAATAATTTATAAGATTATTTTTTTATTTCATTTCCGTCTTTTTGCTCTAAATCTAATAAATATATATTACACTCATCTTGGTCAAGTTCACTATTATAGTCACACTCTGTTTTTAAAGCCATTTTCATATCAGGACTAATAACAAAATTATAATAAAACATCATATCATCGTCTATTAATATTGTATATGCTGTTCTATCTTTTATTTTATGATAAACACTTATTATATACTTATTCAAAAAATTAAACTTTATATTATCCCCTACATATGTATATTTATCTGGTTTTGTAAAATCATTAATTTTATATAATTTAGATGTATTTACATAAGAACCATATTGAATAACATTTAAGTAGCCATTATCAAATAAAAATAAAGATGTTTTACCATCGTTTGCTTTTATATCTGTTAATACATTTGTTTTTATAGATTTATTATCAAAAGTATATAATCTTATTTGATTATATTTTTTATCTACCATGGCAAACTTTGTCATATCTTGTGACATACTAAATGGCAAACCACCCTCACCTAAAGAATTTGTATAAAAATCTATACATGAATTATATTCATCTTCTAATAATATTTTATCATCTGATGTAATTAAAAACCTGCACCCACCAATATTTTGCTTATATAGTAAGTAGTATAAATAATGTATTTCTGTATTATATGAATAGCTATTAGAGAAAGGTTTTAACCTAATTACATCTTCATTATATAATTTCTTAAAAATATATTCACCAGAACATGATACATTTTTTATTGTATCTGTATTTATATACCCATTATCATCTAAAAATGATAATTGAACTTCAGAGTTACTATTATTATCAGATTTGCAGCTACCTTTATTTATCATCATTAATTTATCTTGATATTGATGAAAGCAGCAATCTTCACATGGTATTATAGAGGATACATTAGGGTTAGCTCCATAAGTAAATATATCATCATTTTGATTTTTTTTATCAAGCTCTTTTATATTTTTCAGTGGTAATACTGCATACTCTCCTCCATTAGCCTTACTAATAACGATAGAATTTTTAGTAAAACCATAACACCCAATATTTAAGTTATCCTTGAATATATCAATATTTATTTTGCCTATATATTTTTTATCAGCAACTTTCAATTGAACTTCTTTTAGCTTGATTATATCCTCATGTTTATCTTTTGCATTACTTTCTACATAAAAAAATAATGTAAATAGAAATAATAAGCACATAACGATTATATATTTATTTTTCTTCATAACATACTCCCTATAAATTTTTTGTATCAAATACCATTTCACCAAATATAAAGTTAGTATAATCCTTGTGTTCTATAGTGTCGAGAACACCTATTTACCCCATGAAAACCATAATGGCTTACCTTGGTGTTATTAAAACCCTTTGCAGGATTTTTTTATTTATATTGTCCTATTATTATAAAATTTATCATTTTTTTTGATTTTCTACACCTTTTTCATTGGCATCTAATGGTTCTAAATATAATAAATATATATCACACTCACCCTCTTCTTTTCCACATTCATCATCTAAAGCCATTTTCAAATCAGAACTAACTGTAGATACACCACCATCGACAAATATATCATATAATGTATCACCTTTTACCATATCATAATTTTTCTTACCATCACCATTCATATAAAGATAGTTTGCATTATGAACTTTTGTAGAAGTATACCCATCTGGCTTAGTAAAATCATGAATTTTATATAATGTATATTTATTAGAAGGCTCTTGATAGACAGATAAATAACCAGTATCATGAAGAAATAAAAATGTTTTTCCTTGTGTTTTTATATTTGTTAAAACATTAGTTTTTATAGAATTATTATCAAAAGTATATAATCTTATTTTATTATATTCTTCATCTACCATAGCAAACTTAGTCATATCTGGCGACATACTAAATGGTGAAGCAGCCATATTATGAATTCTAGACCAAGCATGATTATAGCTGTAACTATTTTCTATAAGCACTTTATCTGTTGTGCCTATTGAAAAACCATAAACTGCTACAGGCATAAGTATCTTAAAGTCATCTGTATAATATATATCATCATGATATGTTCTATGAATATATTCAGCAGCATTGCATGGAAAATATTTTACTTTATCTACAAGCCCATTATCATCTAAAATAGTCAATTGAAATTTTTTAGAAATATTCACTTGTTCATAAGTGTTTTTATCAGTATAGCAAGCATCTGTATTTTCAATCATTATTTTGCCTTGATTATTTATTAACATACAATCATCACATTGTATTATAGATGATACATTTGGATTAGCACCAGATTTAAAAATATCATAATTTTGCTTATTTTCATCAAGCCTTTTTATATTATTTAGTGGTAAAACTGCATACTCATTTTCATTGGAAATAATAATAGAATTTTTTGTAAAATCATATGCGAACAAATTTTGAGCATTAACTTTACCCAGATATACTTTATCAACAACTTTTAAATGGACTTCTTCACGTTTGATTATATCTTTATTTTTCTCTCTATGACTAAATTCAATATAAAAACCCAGTGTAAATAACAATAATATTGAGATGATAATTATATATTCAAATTTTTTCATAGTTTCATATCCCTGCATAAGCTTTTTGTAGAAAAAAATCCTTTTTGGTAAGTATAGTATAACATAATTTAATAAAAAGTCAAAAAAGAATATATCCTGCTATTTTTTTACAGCTTTTGTGGCTGGCTGATAACGAGAACCAAGGGAAGTTAAGCTTGAAATATTAAAGCCTGCATTTAAAAAACTTTCTTTTATGGCTTTGCTTGAAGCATAAGTTGTCAGCACCCCATTATCACGCAGTAGAGAATAAAGTTTATTAATCATTTTATCGCTCCACATTTCACTATTATGCTTTTTTGAAAATGGGTCAAAATATATTACATCAAATTTATGGTTTAAAGAATATATAAATTCTACTGCATCTTGAATATAATATTCTAAAGAAAAATTGTTATGTATACCATTACTTATTAACTTACGCAGCACTTTATACCCTGCATTAGGCATTAAAATATGTGTATTTTTAACAATATGTAAAAGGCTTGCATCTTTTTCAACGGATACTATATGTATTTTATTTGTTATATTATGTTTTAATGCTTCATCTATTGTAACAGCTAAATTTAGACCTAAACCAAAGCAAATATCTAATACTCTTATATCACTTTTTTCTGCCCTTTTTATAATTTCAGTGCCATTTACAAATTTATGCAGACTTTCAGCATAAGCTCCCACTGATTTTGTTTTGTATGATTCATTATACTCCATACTATAAAATGTGTAGGAGCCGTCATATGTATTAATAATTTTTTTATCGCCGTATATATTTACTGGTAAATTTCTATTAAATATGGCTTTTCCCCTTTTTTGGCGGCCTTAAATCAGGATAACCTGAAGGTGTATAAAAATCTTTTTTCATTCTATTAAAATAACCAAACTGGATTTCCGGCCTGCGTTTTTTTATTAACTTCATCATATTTTTAAGCCCATGTATTTCATCTGGCTTTAAATTTAAACTTTTATATAAAAGTTCTGCATCAATATTTAAATTACGCATTTGTATTAAATCTACTTTATATTTTTCTACAAAATCTAGTAATGCTGATGTTTCTGATGCTCTATCATTAATACCAGGGAAAGTAAGTAAATTAAGCTGTAAAAATACCCCTGCTTCTTTTATTAATTCTACACTTTTTACAACATCTTGAAATTTATATGTTCGCGGCCTGTAATAAGCATTATATGTGCTTTCTATTACAGAATTTAAGCTTACACGAACACTATCCACTCCAGCATCTAACACCTTTGCTACATTTTTAGGTATGGAGCAGTTGGAATTAAAATTAACTGTTAAATTTGGATTTTCTCTTTTTATAATTTTCACTGCTTTTGCAATATTATCAGCAGCAAGACATGGGTCTCCTTCGCAACCCTGCCCAAAACTTACAAGTGGATCTTTTGCTTTTTCACCATGACGCAAAGCAACTTCTGCAATTTCTTCTGCAGTTGGTGCAAAAGTTATTCTATCCTGTGGGGACGGGCAGCATTCAGAAGTCTGTAGTGATATACAACCAACACATGCACTATTACATGCCGGGCTTGTAGGTATAGGACATTCCCACCTAGGATAAAAAACATTTTTAGCAGCTGTGCAGTGGTAAACTGTGGCACATTTTCGTAACTGGTTATAAAGCCTGTTTTCTGGTGAATTTTTTATAAATTCATCAACCTGTTTATCAAAATTACAGGAAAAATCATAATTTTTAGGGTCCCATTTAGAGATATTATCCACTTGTATAGCAGGCACAACAAAATGACCGTCTAAAAAACCAACAGCAGTATATGCAAAAAGCGGCATAGTATAATCTTTTGTTTTCTTATAAGCTGGTAAATAAAGCCTTAAAAACCCGGGAGATAAAAAAACACTTACAGCATAACCCTTTTTAAAATCCACTAAATTTGCTTTATTTTCATCATAAGCTATAGGGTGAGTATCTGGCATAAAATAAAGCCTTGAAGATTCAGGCAGCCTAATTAACTCTGTTTCATAGGGTATAAAATTAAACCCACCACTGGAAACTGCCATTTTTAACTCTGGGTGGTCAAATATTTCGCCTTTTTCATTGGCATATACTAAATTTGGTATTTTATACAATGGATTACCTCATATATTTAAAAATTACAATATATATAACAAAAATTTTTGATTTTTTAAATAGATTTTTACGAATTTCATTGAACTTTATTAAAAAAAATAATAGAATGTTTATTAATAAAATACAGGAGGCAAAAATGACTGATATTATTGATGTTCTTGCAAGAGAAATTATTGATTCTAGAGGCAACCCAACTGTTGAAGTAGAAGTTACTACAAGCAGTGGTATTGTTGGTAGAGCAGCCGTTCCATCTGGTGCTTCTACTGGTAAGTTTGAAGCAGTTGAGTTAAGAGATGAAGATAAATCACGCTACCTTGGTAAAGGCGTGCAAACTGCTATTAAAAATGTTAACGAAACAATAGCAAATGAACTTGAAGGTATAGATGTTTGCGAACAAAAACTTATTGACGAAGTGCTTTTACAGCTTGATGGCACTGATAATAAATCAAAACTTGGTGCAAATGCTATACTTGGCGTATCTATGGCTTGTGCTAAAGCTGCAGCACAATCATGCCAGTTACCATTATACAGGTATTTAGGTGGTGTTTTTGCCCATACTTTACCTGTTCCAATGATGAATATATTAAATGGTGGCCAGCATGCTGATAATAATGTGGATATTCAAGAGTTTATGGTAATGCCAGCTGGTGCAGGCTCATTTAAAGAAGCATTAAGAATGGGTGCTGAAACTTTCCATGCTCTTAAAAAAGTCCTTCATGATAAAGGCTTAAATACAGCAGTTGGTGATGAGGGTGGCTTTGCTCCAAACTTAAAATCAAACGAAGAAGCATTAGAAGTTATTATAAAAGCTATTGAAACTGCAGGTTATAAACCAGGTGATGATATAATGATAGCTTTAGATGTTGCTTCAAGTGAGCTTTATAAAGACGGTTTTTACTATTTAAATGCTGAAAGCAACCCTAAAAAATCTGCCGAAGAAATGATAGAATATTATTCTTACCTTACAAGCAAATACCCTATTATATCTATTGAAGATGGTCTTGATGAAGAAGACTGGGAAGGCTGGAAAAAATTAACTGATACTCTCGGTAAAAAAGTTCAGCTTGTAGGGGACGATTTATTTGTTACAAATACACGCAGACTTATGCAGGGTATAGACCAAAAAGTTGCCAATGCTATACTTGTTAAAGTAAACCAAATAGGTACAATTACAGAAACTTTAGATGCTGTAGAAACTGCTAAACGTGCAGGCTATACTGCAATTATTTCACACAGGTCTGGTGAAACAGAAGATACTACAATTGCAGACTTAGCTGTTGCTACAAATGCTGGTCAAATTAAAACAGGTGCACCTTCAAGAACTGACAGGGTTGCAAAATATAACCAGCTTTTAAGAATTGAAGAAGATTTACTTGATTCTTCTGACTATTTAGGAAAAGCAGCTTTCTATAATTTAAGATAATAAATAAACCCTGCTAAAGAAAACTTTGGCAGGGTTTAGCTTATCTAAAAAATACATTTTTTTCGCTAGTCTTTTATAAACCTAATAATTCTTACTTCTCTTTATTCAGACATTAAATGAAAACTAAACCTAGATACACGCTCTAAATTTTGCTCATCAAATAAATTTAAATAACATTTACTATTTTAAAAATAAAACATAAATGACTTTTTACAAAATCTTACCTGCCAAAGAAAACTTTGGCAGTTTTTTTATTTAGAAGTATATGCTTCAAAAGCTTTTTTAAACCCATGCTCGCTTACAAAATGCATAATATCCCCTACATCTTTTATTGTTATTCTTGGGGTATCTTTATCCCTGTTCATAAGCCAGTATTGAATAATTGAAGTATTTGCTTCCACCAAATATTCCAGCAGATATTCAAATTTACTTACCCTTTTGCTACTATCCACATTTAAATGTCTTCTATAAGCATCTTTTACAATATTCTTCATTTTAGCTTTAAAACGTGGGTCACCATTTTCACCATTTAAAACTTTAAAATATTCACCATTCTTTAAGAAGTTTTCCTGCATATCTTGAAATACTTTTTCATCTGGATTATCAATTTTACTGTAATAAAGCTTTAAATGATAATCTACCCTTTTGGCAAAATCTTCTAATAATTCCTGCTCTGTTTTTTGAAGTAAATCATAAATACTTTTATAATATAAATAAAACGTTCCTCTGTTAAATCCTGCTAAGTCTGCAACTTCTTTAATAGTAATGGTTTCAATCTTTCTTTCAGCATATAAAGTAAAAAAAGCTTTTTTAAAACGTTCTTTTGTTTCAATAGACCTGTGGGATTCTCTCATACAAATCATTACCTCCTGTTATTTTTTTGAGTTATCTTATCCATAATCAATTCCGAAGCTGTGCTGTTAAATAAACTAAAATTATATACTAAATGACTGTTTGTATAGACTTTAAAAGGTTCACCTCTCTCATTAATCCAATATATAATATTATCAAGTAATGGGTTATTAAAATACATTTGCCAGTAAACATAGCCATTAGGGTGATGAAACTGCTTAATTGAACCTTTAGGCATATCTGCTATTTCGCATTTCTTAAAATCATCACCTTCTGTTTGTGATAATATACATGATTTATTATATGGTGTAAGTACATTATTGCCTAAATCAACTTTATAAACTAAAGACTCCCCAGTATCTTTATACATAAACCCATTATCTTTACCTGTATAATCTAACTCAAATAATGCTGTTTTATCTATCTTTCCTTGATTAATAACACCTTTGCATATTTCTTCTTCATTTTTTATGCATACTAAGCTGTCAAATTCAGTAAATACACTGAAATCATAGGCTGGAGATTCTACAACCATAGAATATAAAACAGCACCTAGTGGAAAATTAATAATATCTTTTTCAGTTAATGGTATACTTTTATCTATTCTATACAATGAAATATTACCTGTCAAACTCTTTTTATTAACCTTTCTAATGTATAAAGGTGAATAAAGACAGTTATTTTCAGGATTATTATAACAGCTGTTATCATCATTTGTTCTATATATTACAACAGTGCCATCACTTAAATATAAAACTTCTTTTATATTGTTTAGATACTTTTTAAAAGAAGGTGTATAAGCATACGTATTTTTAATATCTAAAAAACTATTAGTTATAATAGATGAATTATCAAACCAAAATTCAAGGCCACCATCGCCGCCGTAATAATATGAAATATTGCCAGATGAAAAATAATCTTTTGGTGTAATAAGCTGCATAAATTCAAAATCATCTTGAGCAAATATATCAGCATATAAACCAAATATAATAAACAATAGAAATATAACTTTCTTCATAATAATCTCTTTTTGTCACTTAAGTTTGCAGAAATATGAAAACAGTAGTAAAAAATATTGACAATTAAACCTATTTAAGCATAACTATATTTTATATAGAATATATTAAAAAATATTTATTTTCAATAATAATTTAAAATACTTAAGTGAGGCGTATAATGAAATATATTTCATACGAAGAAAAACTTGCAAAATTAATCACACACCATTCACTAAATTTAAAAAAAGGTGATGTGGTGCAAATAAAAGCAGAAACTTCTGCAGAACCATTAATAAAAGCAATGTATAAAGAAGTTATTAAATTAGGTGCATATCCATTTTTAAGGCTTTTTATACCAGAAAGCCAAGAATACATGGCAAAATATGGCTCTCAGGAACAGCTTACATACCTACCAGAGTTTGATTTAAAACAAGCTGAAATTATGACAGCATACATTTATATTGATTCTACTATTAATACAAAATCACTTACAAATGCAGACCATCAAAAAATAGCTTTAATGCGTAAAACAGCATTACCTGTTAGGGAAATTATGAATAAAAGAGAGTTGGAAGGAAAATTTCGCTGGTCATTATGCCCATACCCTAATCAGTCTATGGCTCAAGATGCTGAAATGTCATTAGATGAATACTCTGCTTTTGTATATGAAGCATGCAAATTAAATGAAGATGACCCTATTGCTGCATGGAAAAAAGTAGAAGCAGACCAGGAAGCAATAGTTAAAAGAATGACAGGCACAAAATGGCTGCATATTAAAGGAAAAGATACTGATTTAAAATTAAAAGTAGAAGGAAGAAAGTGGGAAAACTGCTGTGGTTATAGGAATATGCCAGATGGTGAAGTTTTTACAAGCCCTGTGGAAGATAGTGCAGAAGGAACAATTTTATTTGATATACCAACAACATATAATGGTGTAGAAGCTAAAAATGTATTTTTAAGGTTTGAAAAAGGTAAAGTTGTGGAAGCTCGTGCTGAAAAAGGACAGGATTTCTTACATAAAATGCTTGATATGGACGATGGCTCTCGCTTTGCTGGAGAAATTGCTTTTGGATTAAATGATAATATCCAAATCCCTACAAAAAATATACTCTTTGATGAAAAAATTGGTAAATCAATGCATTTAGCAATTGGAGCAAGCTATCAGGAAGTTGGTGGAAAAAATATTTCTGCACTGCACTGGGATTTAATAAAAGATATGAAAAATGGTGGAACAGTAGAAGCTGATGGTGTGCTTGTATATAAAGATGGTAAACATATATTATAAACTATAAAAAATAGTTTATTATTTTGAAATTTGAAATAATAAAAATTAGATACATTTAACATTAATCTATTGAACTAAACTTGGAGCATGTATCCAAGTTTAGTTACCTTAGCAGCCTAATAAAATGCGACGAGTATTATGGGGCTCATGATAATACTGGCAACAATGTATTTTTTTGATAATATAAGAGTTATAGAAAATAAATGGCTTAAATAAAAATCCTGCTTACTAATATAAGCAGGATTTTTTATTATAAATCATTAAACAATAATCCTGTAGCTAATTTTGGATAGAAATATGTTGATTTTTGTGGCATTACAAGCCCATGTTCAGAAACATCTCTAATAGATTCCATATGCTCCCCATTAAGAACAAATGCCACTGATGAGTGAGATTTTTTATACTCATCTATTTCCTGCCAAGTTTGTATAAAATGGATACCTGCTTTTGCAAGTAATCTTTCATCGCTGTATTTAAAATAACCTTTTAATACAAGGTCTTCTAGTAAATATGTACTTACTTTTCTATAAACTGCATGAAGGTTTTCATATGATTCTGCAAGTAAATTCATACCATATATACCCTGCTTACCATAGTATACCCATGCACCTGCATTATCTATATGCTCTTTTAAATATGCATCTGCTGCAGGCTGGTCAGCAAGTGGAGTTATTTCAAAAAGTGATGCTGCATAGTCAAGAAATGCTTTATCATCATAATCTTCTGCCACATCAATAACTCTGTGAGTAGGGAAAACTTTTAAACCTTCGTCCATAAAGTTTACAAACATCATCATAACATAGTCATAATTACGTTCTTCCCCTTCTGTAAGACCTTCTTCTGCACGCATATCATCTCTATATTTTAATGCTGTTTCATACCTGTGGTGGCCATCTGCAATATAAATTGATTTATCACGCATGAAGCTTTCTATTTTTGTAATACTTTCTTCATCACTAATTGCCCATACAGAATGTTTTACACCATTTTCATCAACAGCAGAAGCTGCTGGCATTGTTTTTTTAACATCATTAAATAAGCTTGTAAGCCTGTTTTCACTATCTTGATATAAACCAAAAATTTGCGAAAAATTAGCTTTTGAAGCTTTCATTAATTCATATCTATCAACTTTAGGGCCTGATAATGTTTTTTCATGTGGAAAAACCTGCCCCTTGCCAAATTCTGATAATTTCAAGGCTCCTACAAAACCTGAACGAACATATGATTTACCACCATATTCATAAACCTGCTCATAAAGATAAAAAGACTTATCTTTATCTTTTTGTAAAATCCCATCTTCCTTCCACTTACGATATAAATTACCTGCAACAGTATATCTGTCATCATCACCCACCGGCAAATCAATTTGCACAACATTATATGGTGATTTTGCAAGAAAATGCTCTCTCATTTCTGGTGAGATTACATCATAAGGTGGAGTAATTACATTTTTTAATAATACTTGTTCAGTATTATACCTAACGCCTCTAAAAGGCCTAACAATAGACACGGTAATATGCCTCCTGCTTTAAAGCTTAAAATCATTTTGCACTATATATATTAACTAAACTTATATACCTTGATTACCATACTATAGTAAATATTACAAGTATATTTGTTTAGATTGTTTTATTTTACAAGTTTTGCAAACTTTCTCTTGCCAACTTTTAATATGCCTTCATGGTCTGGTGTAATTGTTAAATCATATATTTTTTCATTTTCAAAATGAACACCACCCTGTTCAGCAAGCCTTCTTGCTTCTGATTTTGATGAAGCAAAGTTTAAAGCTAATATAATATCTAAAAAGTTACCAGATATTTTATATTCTTGTATATCTGTTGGTGTATTTCTGTTTGAAAAAATACGAACAAATTCTTCTTCTGCATCGATACCAGCCTGTGAACCGTGATACCTTGTAACTATCTCCCTTGCTAAATTCTTTTTTGCCTGCATAGGGTGAAAATCGCCAGTTTCAATATCTTTTTTCATTTTTTCAATATCTGCTAAACTCATATCACTAAACAATGTATAATATCTAAACATTAATTCATCTGTTATAGACATAAGCTTACCAAACATATCTTTAGGGCTTTCAGAAATACCTACATAGTTACCAAGGGATTTACTCATTTTCTGAACACCATCAAGACCTTCTATTATAGGCATAGTTACAGCTACTTGAGCTTGTTTGCCATACTGTCTTAATAAATCTCTACCTACTAAAAGATTAAACTTTTGGTCTGTGCCACCAAGCTCTATATCTGCATTCATACATACAGAATCATACCCCTGCATAATAGGATACATAAACTCATGCATACCAATTGGTTCGCCTGCTTTATATCTTTTTTGGAAATCATCTCTTTCTATTATCCTTGCTACTGTAAATTTAGCCATTAAAGAAAGAGTTTCTTTCATAGTCATAGGTTCAAGCCATGAAGAATTAAAACAGATTTTAGTTTTTTCAGGGTCTAAGATTTTAAAAACCTGCTCTTTATATGTTTCAGCATTGGCAAGTACCTGTTCTTTAGTCAGTGGTTTCCTAGTTTCTGATTTTCCAGTAGGATCGCCAATCATTCCAGTAAAATCACCAATTAAAAATGTAACATTATGCCCAAGTTCTTGGAAATGCTTCATTTTTTGCAGCACTACTGTATGCCCTAAATGTAAATCTGGTGCAGTAGGGTCAAAACCTGCTTTTACATTTAATGGTCTGTTTTCTTTTAATTTAGCAATTAAATCTTCTTCTGAAATAATCTCTGCTGTTCCACGTCTGATTAATTCAAGCTGCGTGTTTATATCTTTCACCCATATACCTCATAATTTTAATTTATAATATAACTGTTCCAGTAATAACTATTAAGCAGTTCATCAAAAAACATATATATTATTGCAGCTGCTCCAAGCATTGGTGCAAATGGAATTGGATAGCTTTTATCTTTTGTAAAAATTATTACAATAATACCTGTAATAACACCAAAAAAAGCGGCCATTGTTAAAATAGCTGGTATTGAACCAAGCCCAGTAAAAGCACCTATCATAGCAAAAAACATAAAATCTCCCTCACCCATACCCTCTTTTTTACGAATTGCTGAATACAGGTAAGCGGGGAAAAACAGCACTAAATATCCAGCTGCAACAGCTGCCAAATAATATGGCAGATGCCCTTCTATAATAGCAAATACAAGCCCTGCAAAAATACCTAATGCTATATACACAGTAGGTATCATACCAGTTTCAAAATCATCTACAGATGTGTATATATCTGTAAATGACACAGTAAGCACTAAAAATACAAAAATTATATATTTAAAAAACTCAATTTCTAAACCAAATTTTAAATGCAACATAACAAATAATAATGCTGTTATTATTTCTGTCATAGGATACATTAATGGTATACTTTTTTTACAATACCTGCATTTACCACGTAATAAAATATAACTTAAAACTGGAATATTATCTTTCCATGATAAATCTTCCATACATTGTGGACAGTATGAGCCGGGCGAAATAATACTAATATCTTTTGGCACACGAAGTATTAATACATTCATAAAACTTCCCATTGATAAACCAATTAGTCCAATAAATACTAGTATTACTATATCCATTACTTTCCTTTACTCATAAAATCCATTATATCATCTTTATTAAAAGCCATTATAACAATCTTTAATTTATTTGCATTTTTTATAAATTCATCTAAATTTTCTATATAAACATTTTCTTCTAATGCTAAAGCTTGCGCTTTATACTCTTTTAATAAAATTAAAATATCGCTATTTATTATTACCTTATCACTATCACCATGTGATAACTTATTCATTATAACAATACATGCTTTATTATGGGATAAATTACAGCCACGTTCTATCGTTTCATTTCTTCCTTCAAATGACTGCACTGCCATAATAGTTCTATTTTTTACAACAACACACTGCCCAGAATCATCTCTATCTATGGCATAGGATATAAATGCCCCATAATATATATCATTACTAATATGAATAGATGGTTTTTTTTTAGAATAAACTCCTTTTTTTATAACTGACAGACTATCTTGAGACATTTGAAACCTTAAATATTATAAATCTATACTGCCAAAAGTTCCATTTCTAAGCAGTTCATCTGTTTTTAAAGCCACATTAAGTGATGCTAAATCATGCTCTACAGTAACTGTTCTTTTTGTTTTACCAGTAACACAGTTAATAAAGTGCATAATCTCACTTTTTAATGGATTTTCTTTATACACAAATAATCTTTCTTGTATAAATTCATTTTTGTATCGTAATTCTTTATCACTAATTGTCTGCTGTGTTTGACCTTGACGGTAAATATTAATATCTTGAGTAGTGAAATCAAGTTTATATAGAGCGTCCTGCTCACAAACTGTCATATATCTTTCTTTTATTTGGCTCATTCTACTAACAAAAAGATTAGCTACAGTATTATTTTCAAAAGCAATATTTACTGAAGCGAAATCAGCCAGTTCAGTATATACTTTTGAACCCATAGCTTGTATAGATTTTACAGGACTATTTACAAGGTTTAAGATAATATCAATATCATGTATCATTAAATCAAGCACAATACTATCAGCTTTAAAATTTGGGTTAAATTGTGCTACCCTTTTAGATTCAACAAATCTAGGGTTTTCTGTAATTTTTCTAATTTCTTGAACTGCACCGTTAAATCTTTCAACGTGCCCAATATGTAAAACAAGGTTTTTTGATAATGCTATGTCAAAAAGCTCTTTTGCCTGGTCATAATTTGTAGTAATAGGTTTTTCCACAAGTAAATGTTTACCTGCAAGCAAACATTCTTTTGCTATTTCATAATGAAAACGAGTAGGGGCAGCAATAGTTATTGCATCTACATATGGAAACATTTCTTTGTAATTGGTATAACCATTAACACCAACTTTAGATGCCAGCTCATTTACAACTTCAGCATTTGCATCACATATTCCCATTAATTTAACATCTCTAATATCACTATATAAATTTAAGTGATATTTCCCCATTTTTCCAAGACCTATTAAACCTACGTTCAACATATTTAACCTCTTTATATAAAAATACATCCTGTATTTTTATAAATAACGCTTGAAAACTAAATAAATTAGTTTTCGCTTACTAAAGTCGCCACGTCATGTGGCTCCAGTAACCTCTTTATATAAAAATACATCCTGTATTTTTATAAATAACGCTTGAAAACTAAATAAATTAGTTTTCGCTTACTAAAGTCGCCACGTCATGTGGCTCCAGTAACCTCTTTATATAAAAATACGTCCTGTATTTTTA
>CASEIN010000056.1 GCA_949287985.1 Mucispirillum schaedleri
ATATCTAATAAAAATCTCTTTTCTGGTTTGCTTAAACTTATAAAACCTTTTACAACATTATGCATTTTTGACTTTATTTTTAAAAAATTATCTTGTAATATCATAGTAAGCTCCTTGATTGTTTTTTGTTTTTTTTTTTTTTGCATATAACATTATAACAATTTTTAGGAGCTTTTGCAATTTAAAAACACTCTTTTTATTATATATTACAATAACTTATAATAATTTTTTAAATAAAAATGGGGTACCACCAGTTTTTTATAAATATCGATAATATTATTTTTAAAAGAATATTTATTGCACTTTTTATTGTAAAATCATTATTTATTCTTGACAAATTTTTTATTATAGCTATAAAGTTATATACATTGAGGAGATGATAATATGATGGTTCAGAAAAAATCAGCTTATAATGTTGCTATTGTAGGAGCTACAGGTGCTGTTGGTCAAACTTTTTTAGATATCTTATCTGAAAGAAATTTTCCAATAGATAATTTAAAACTTTTAGCATCAAGCAGGTCTGCAGGTAAAAAAATAGAGTATAAAGGAAAAGAATACACTGTAGAAGAGTTAACACATGATTCTTTTAATGGTGTTGATATTGCTTTATTTTCAGCAGGTGCCTCAAGGTCTAAAGAATTTGCTCCATCAGCTGTTAAAGCTGGTGCTGTTGTTGTAGATAATTCTTCTGCATTTAGAATGGATAAAGATGTTCCATTAGTTGTTCCAGAAGTAAATCCGGAAGATGTGGAAAAAAATAATGGCATTATAGCAAATCCAAACTGCACAACTATTATTATGCTTGTTCCTTTAAAGCCATTACATGATTATGGCACTATAAAGCGAGTAGTTGTATCATCATATCAATCAGCTTCAGGTGCAGGGGCTGCTGCTACTATGGAGCTTATGGAGCAGGCTAAAGCATGGAGTAAAGGTGAAAAATTAGAAGTAAATGCATTTGCACATCAATTATTATTTAATGTTATTCCTCATATAGATGCTTTTACTGAAAATGGTTATACTAAAGAAGAAATGAAAATGTTTAACGAAACACGTAAAATGCTTCATTCTGATGATATTAGAGTAAGTGCAACATGCGTAAGAGTGCCTGTATTAACAGCACATTCTGAAAGTGTATTTATAGAAACAGAAAAGAAAATCACACCTGAAAAAGCACGTGAGTTATTACAAAATGCTCCAGGTGTTAAACTTTATGATAATCCTAATGAGAAGGTGTATCCTATGCCATTACTTGCTTCTGGTCAAGATTTATGTTATGTAGGTAGAATTAGGGAAGATATTGCATATGACAACGGTTTGTCATTTTTTGTAAGTGGTGACCAGTTAAGAAAAGGAGCTGCAACAAATGCAGTTCAAATTGCTGAATTATTAATAAAATAAAAATAAAATAAAAGGGAAAAAGGCAATATCTTTACTTGACAAGAAGTAGTAATAGTATATAATAGCCGAATGTACCCTATATATTGTGGAGGTTTATGTGAATAAAAAAGAGCTTATCGATTCTATTGCACAAAAAACTGGTGTAAAAAAAGTTGATGCGGAAAAAGTGCTTTCTGCATACGAAGCAACTATTCTTGAAACTTTAAAAAAAGGTGAAAGAGTTACTATAGTTGGTTTCGGTACTTTTACTGTTAGCGACAGAAAAGAAAGAAAAGGTCGTAACCCTAAAACTGGCGAAGAAATGGTTATTCCAGCTAAAAAAATGCCTAAATTTGTTGTGGGAAAATCTTTCAAAGAATCATTTTAGTTTTAAATGGATATAATAAGCATGGTTTACACATGCTTATTATATCATCACTTTTATTATGTCAAATAAATCGTCATTTAATATTGCATCATTTATATTTGAAGTTGGTCTTTTAAATAATTTTAAACGCAGTGGGTTTGATTTTTTAGGCTCATGTAATCAAAATATTTCTTCTCATTCTTTTAGAGCATCTATTATTGCATATGTTTTAGCTAAAAAACTTAAAGCAGATGAAAATAAAGCTACAATTTTAACTTTATTTCATGATATTCCAGAAACTCGGACAGGTGATATTAATTATTTTCAAAAACAGTATATAAAAAAAGATGAAACAAAAGCTGTTAATGATATTGCATTAAATATTCCAGAGTTAAGTTCTTTAATAGAATTAAATAAGGAGTTTAATACAGGAGAAAGTATTGAATCTAAAATAGCACAAGATGCTGATGTTTTAGAGCTTATTTTTACATTGAAAGAAGAATTAGATAAAGGCAATACTCAGGCAGAAATATGGATAAAAGGAGCAATAAACAGGCTTATTTTAGATGATAGCAGGCAGATTATAGATGCTGCTTTAAATATGAAATCATACGATTGGTGGTTGGATATATTAAAAATAGAAAGATGACTTTTCTTGATTGACACTTTTTTTGCTTTGTAGTAACTTAATTTCAAGCAATGGAGGGAATATATGAAAAAAAAATCATCTAAAAAGATTGTTTATATAGTTCTTTTGGTATTTTTAATATTTGGTGTATATTATATATATAACCATATCCATCAAAAGAATGCTGCTGAATTGATTAATGAACTTACTATGCTTAATCAAAAAAAAGAGTTTGCTAGAAAGTCATATGAAACAGAATTACATGCATTTGTTGTATCATTACGTTCAGATAAATTTTCTGAAGATCAACTTAGTGGTGATATGGAAGAAATTAACAATTTAAAAAATAGTTATCTTAGTAGATTAAAAGAAATTAGAAATGAACTTAAAATAAGTAGAGTTCAAGAATATATGGATAATTATATTAAAAGGGAGATGCTAGGAGTTGAAATGATGTTTCTGCCATTTAAAATATTTGATAATAGATATAATGGAATAAATATAGGTAAACAAGAATCATCAAATGAAATAAATAATTATGATGATTATTTAGAACAATTAAAACCGTTAAATGAAGCTAAATATGAAATGGAAAAAGATTTTTCTAAAATTATAGGACAAGATGTTACGTTAGATTAATATTATTTGTAAAATAAAATAGAAGTCCCTTTTAAATTATACAAACAAGGTTTTTATTATGTTTCACAGTTTATATATGAATGTTGGTATTCTTATTTTTTAAATAATTGATAAAACTTATAGTGAATATTGGTTTTCATTAGTTACTTTAAAATTAAACAAATAAAAAGCCCATTTGATAACTGAGGCGAACCCCATTTATTGGACAAATAAATGGGGTGTTTTTATGTCACGTAGAACAAAGTATTCTTATGAATTACGCAAAGAGATATTGCAACAATATTTAGAAGAACAAAAAAGTTTATTATCTTTATCAAAAGTATA
>CASEIN010000057.1 GCA_949287985.1 Mucispirillum schaedleri
AACTATAGTTAATGACAGGGTAGAAAGAGTAATAGATGTAGATAAATTAAAGCAGGAAATAAATTCTCATGTGGTGGAGGGTTTAGAAGAACGCTATAATTTTACCTGGCCAGATAAAAGAAAAAGTGTAGTTTTAGCTAATGCTCCAACAAGAAATACATTAAGGGCCTGCAAAGAAGAAAGTAAAGATTTTGATAATACAGAAAACTTGTATATAGAGGGTGATAACTTAGAAGTATTAAAACTTTTAAGAAACACATATTTAGGTCAAATTAAAATGATATACATTGACCCACCTTATAACACAGGTAAAGATTTTATATATCAAGATAATTTTTATATAAATAAAGAAGAATATAAAGAAATGAGTGGTCAGTTTGATAAAGAAGGCAATAGGCTTTTTGAAAATACAGAAGCAAATGGCAGGTTTCATACAGACTGGCTTAATATGATGTATCCACGGCTTAAAATGGCAAGGGATTTATTAACAGATGACGGAGCTATTTTTATAAGTATTGATGATAATGAAGTAAGTAATTTAAGAAAAATATGTGATGAAATATTTGGGGAAAGAAATTTTGTAGCTGATTTTATCCGTAAAACAAAAAGCACCACTAATGATGCAAAAACAGGTCTAAATTATCAGCATGAAATGTTATTATGTTTTGCAAAAAATAAAAACAATATAAATTTGCTTGGTGGTTCAAAAAATTTAAGTAATTATCAAAATCCAGATAATGACCCAAATGGTGCATGGATAAATGATAATCCATCTGCAAAAAGTGGTTCTTATGAAACAGGTTATTTTCCTATAAAAAACCCATATACTAATAAGGAAGATTATCCACCAGAAGGCAGATTTTGGGCATTTTCTAAAAATACACTACAGCAACATATAGATAATGGTCGTATATGTTTTAAAAAAGAATATAAAGATAATGAACGGGGATTTATATATAAACGATATTTAAAAGATTTACAAACAACATTAGAAACATTTGATAGTTTAAAATTTACTGATAATAAATTTATGAATCAAGTTGCGACTAAAGAATTAAAAGAAATAGAATTAGTTGAATATTTTCCATATCCAAAAGGGTGTAATTTCTTAAAAGAAATTATTATTCATGGAAGTGATGAAGATTCCATTATCCTTGATTTCTTTTCAGGTTCTGCCACTACTGCCCATGCTGTTATGCAGCTTAATGCTGAAGACGGGGGGGGGAATAGGAAATTTATAATGGTACAGTGGCCAGAAAAAACAGCAGAGGACAGCGAAGCAAGAAAAGCAGGGTATAACACAATATGTGAAATAGGTAAGGAAAGGATACGCATAGCAGGGGAAAAGATAAAAAAAGAATATCCTAATGCTAATATAGATACAGGTTTCCGTGTATTTAAGCTTGATAGCTCCAATATGGAAGATGTTTATTATAAAGCAGAAGATTTATCCCAGCAGGATATAAATAAACAAATACCTAATATAAAAGATGATAGAAGTAATGAAGATTTACTTTTTCAAATAATATTATCAAATGCTATACCCCTAACTTGTAAAATAGAAATAAAAAAGATAAATAATAGAAAAGTTTATTTTGTAAATGATACATATTTATTTGTATGCCTTGAAAACGATATAGATGATAAAACTATTGAAGAACTTGCCAAAATGAAACCAGAAATAATGGTATTTAATCAAAATACAAGTGACAGCACTCTTGTAAATATTGAACAAATATTTAAACAGATTAGCTCAGATACTAATATTAAGGTGATATAATGAAATTTAGGTTTAGTATTCAACAGTATCAAAGCGATGCAGTAAAAAGTGTAACAGATGTTTTTAAGGGCAACATTATATCAGATAATAGATATATTTATGATAAGGGTAATATTAGTTATAGCACATTAGAATATCATTTAATAGATGATATAGGCTATAAAAACAGCAAAGTTTCATTAAGCAGTGATGAACTTTTAAAAAATATACAAGATATACAAAAAAATAATGGTCTTGCTATATCTACAACCCTTTCTCAAAGGTATGGCAGATGCAGCCTTGATGTTACTATGGAAACAGGCACAGGCAAAACTTATGTTTATATAAAAACTATATATGAACTTAATAAACTTTACGGCTGGAAAAAGTTTATAATAGTTGTGCCTAGTATTGCTATTAGAGAAGGAGTATACAAAAGTTTTGATATAACTTATGAGCATTTTTACGGCCAGTATAATAAGAAAATTAAATATTTTATATACGACAGCAAATACTTACACCAAATAGAAGATTATGCCACAAGTGATGATATAAATGTAATGATTATAAATATGCAGGCTTTTGCCACATCTTTAAAAGAGGGCACAAAAAATAAAGAATCCCGCATTATTTATTCTAAACGTGATGAGTTTGGCTCTCGCAGACCAATAGATGTTATAAAAGCAAATAATCCTATTATTATACTTGATGAGCCACAAAAAATGGGTGGTGAAGCAACTGCAAACGGTATATTAAATTTTAATCCGCTTTTTTCCATAAGCTACTCTGCCACCCATAAAGAAAAAAATAATATGGTATATGTGCTTGACGCAGTAGATGCTTATAAACAGAAACTTGTTAAAAAAATAGAAGTAAAAGGCATAAAAACAAGTAATATGTCAACAGGTAACAGCTATGTATATTTCAGCCATATTATTTTATCACCAGATAAACCACCAAGAGCAAAAATAGAAATAGAAGTATCTAACAAAAGCAGCATTACTAAAAAAGAAGTTATAGTGTCAGGTAAAAGTGATTTATATACTTTATCTAAAAATATGAGCCAGTATGAAGGGTTTATAGTGGCAGAAATAGACCCGTTTAAAAATACTATCCGTTTTACTAATGATATAGAACTTAAAGCAGGCTCATCTTATGGCAATATTCAGGAAAGTGATATTAGAAGAATTCAAATAAGGGAAACTATTATCTCCCATTTTGAAAAAGAAGAAAAACTTTTTTATGATAATATAAAAACATTATCACTTTTCTTTATTGATGAAGTTGCAAAATATAGAAAATATGACGAATCAGGTAATAAAGTAAAAAGCGATTATGAAAAAATATTTGAAGAAGAATATAATACTCAATTAAAAGAAAAATTAAACACATTAGATAAGGAAAGTGCATATTATAAATATCTAAATTATTTTGCAGCAGAAGATGTGCATAATGGTTATTTTAGCATAGATAAAAAAACTAAAAGAGAAACAGATGATTTTGAAACAAAAACAGGGCTTTCAAAAGATACAGATGCTTATGATTTAATATTAAAAAATAAAGAGAAACTTCTTTCTTTTGCTGAGCCTACAAGGTTTATATTTTCTCACTCTGCATTAAGGGAGGGCTGGGATAACCCAAACATTTTCCAAATATGCACATTAAAGAAAAGCGATAATACTATGCAAAAACATCAGGAAGTAGGCAGAGGTTTAAGGCTTTGTGTTAATCAGGAGGGCACAAGGGTAGATGAAAACTATGCAAAAGAAAATGTTATGGATATTAACCTGCTTACAGTTATTGCATCAGAAAGTTATGAAGATTTTGTAGACGGTCTGCAAAAAGAAATAAGTGAAGAACTTGTGGCAAGACCTTTAAAAATTACAGGTAAAGAAATTTTTGCTGGAAAAGAAAATGTAGATACAAAAACTGATATAACAGAGCAGGAAGCTGCTATAATGTATAATTATTTAGTAAGAAATAATTATATTGATGATGACGGCAATATAACAGATACATTTTTTTATGCAAAAGCAAATGAAAGTTTTGCAGATATGGGCGAAAAGAATAAACATTTACAACCTACAGTTATTAACATTGTAAAAGATATTATAGAAAGAAAAGATATTCTTGAAAGTAATGCCTATAATAATGCTAGAAAAGTAACTGTTACAAATAAGTTAAATGATAATTTTTATAAAGAAGAGTTCCAAAAACTTTGGAATATGATAAATGATAAATATGCTTACAGAATAAGTTTTGATAGTGCGGAGTTAGTGAAAAATACTATAAAATATTTAGATGAAAATTTACAAGTAACTAAAACAAGATATACTGTTGAAACTGGTCAGCAAAAAGAAGATTTATCCGCAGAAGAAATCAAAGCTGGCACAGGTTTTCAAAGCACAGTAAGCGGCACTCACCATTATGAAAAAGAAAAAGATTTTAAAAGCAGTGTAAAATATGATTTACTTGGGAAAATATCTACAAGGGCACAAATAACCAGAAAAACAGCCGCAGATATTTTGCAGGGAATACAGGCACAAACTTTTAAGCTTTATGCAGAAAACCCAGAAGAGTTTATTAAAAAAGTAAGCAAAGCTGTTATAGAGCAAAAAGGATCGCTTATTATTAATAAAATCACTTACCATAAAACATCAGGAAAACATCAAACAGATATTTTTACAGAAACAAAAATTAATTTAGATAGCAGTAAGCTAAGGCTTAAAGATAAATGTAAAAAACATGTGCAGGACTATTTAGCATATGATAGTGATACAGAAAATAAATTTGCAGATAATTTGGAAAAAGAAGAAATAGTAAAAGTTTATTCGAGCCTGTGAAAAAAAGTCTGTAAATAGTGGCAACTTAAGTTTTCTATGATATACTAAAAAAATATGAAAGGAGCTTAAGTATGGCACGAAGAAAGAAACCAGTACACAAAGTAGTAATGACGGAGGGGAAGCGTCAAATA
>CASEIN010000058.1 GCA_949287985.1 Mucispirillum schaedleri
ACTTTGCTATCTCTTCCACTTTCATATTGCTCTTCAATAAAACTTCTAATTGATAGCACTCTGATGAAGTTAAGTGTTTATTTTTTCTCGGTTTTAGTGTAATATCCATTAGTGGTTGTTCTCTCCTTATTTATTTTTTTGGCTAAAAAATATTATTTTATTTAAAGAGAGTTAACAACCACTTTTTTATTTAATACTTTTTTCGCAATCGTTTTTAGAATTTACCATTCAAATTTTTGTGCAGGTAAATAAATCATATTTATTTTTCTTGCAATTTTTATAAATTGTGCTAGATATTTATATTGGAATGTAATAAAGTAGTAAGGATTATTATTTTAGTTGTGTAAAGATAAATGGAGATATATATATGAAAAAGATGACAGGCAGCCAAATAAGAGCTGCATTTTTAAAGTTTTTTGCAGATAACAACCACACAGTAGTTTCTTCATCAAGCCTTGTGCCCCATGATGATCCTACATTATTATTTGCAAATGCAGGTATGAACCAGTTTAAAGATATTTTTCTTGGTAAAGAAACAAGAGCATATAAAAGAGCCACTTCATGTCAAAAAGTTGTTCGTGCAGGTGGTAAACATAACGATTTAGAAAATGTGGGTAGAACTGCCCGTCACCATACATTTTTTGAAATGCTTGGTAACTTTTCTTTTGGTGATTATTTTAAAAGAGATGCTATTAATTTTGCATGGACATTTTTAACTAAAGAGCTTGAACTGCCAGTAGAAAAGCTTTTTGTAACAGTTTATGAAGATGATGATGAAGCATTTAATTTATGGCAGGAAGTAGCAGGAGTGCCAAAAGAAAAAATATATAGAAAAGGTGCAAAAGATAACTTTTGGCAAATGGGTGATACAGGACCATGTGGACCTTGTTCTGAAATATTTATAGACCAAGGCCCAGAAGTAGGGTGTAAAAAACCAGACTGTAACCCAGACTGCGACTGCGACAGGCATTTAGAGTTATGGAATTTAGTGTTTATGCAGTTTGATAGAGATGAAAAAGGCAACCTTTCTCCACTTCCAAAACCTTCTATTGATACTGGTATGGGCTTAGAAAGAATTGCAGCTATTATGCAGGGCAAGCAAAGTAACTACGAAACAGATTTAATTATGCCTATTATAGAATATACTGCCCGTCTTGCAGGTGTGGAATACGGCAAAGATGAGCAGACAGATATTTCTTTAAGGGTTATTGCAGACCATTCAAGAAGCACTACATTTTTAATTGGCGATGGTGTTCTTCCTTCTAATGAAAAACGTGGATACACTTTAAGGAAGATTATGAGAAGGGCTATGCGTCATGGTAAGATGCTTGGTTTTGAAAATGAATTTTTCTATAAAGTATGTGCTTTTGTAGTAGATTTTATGAAAGACCATTATGTTGAACTTTCTGATAAATTAGCATTTATTACAAAAGCTGTAGAAACTGAAGAAAAAGGTTTTGGCAAAACACTTGCCACAGGTATGAAAATTATTGAAGATGAACTTTTAGAAAAGTATAAATCTAACAAAGTGATTTCAGGGGACGATATTTTCAAACTTTATGATACATATGGTTTTCCTGTTGATTTATTAGAAGATATAGCATGTGATGCTGGTTATTCTTTAGATATGGCATCTTTTGATAAAATGATGGAGCAGCAGCAGGCAAGAGCAAAAGCATCATCACTTGGTATAGCTGCAAGTGGTATATCAGATGCTTTAAAAGAGTTAAGTGGTCAGCTTGTTACAGAATTTGGTGGCTATATTGGGCTTAAATCTTCCAGTAAAATTATAGCCCTTGTTTCTAATAATGAAAGGGTAAAACATATTAAAAAAGGTGATAGTGCCGATATTATATTAGATGTTACCACAAGCTATGCAGAAGGCGGTGGTCAAGCAGGTGATAAGGGTGTTATAAGAATTGGTGATAGAAATATTTTCCAAATAGAAAACACTGTTAAATTAAATGACATGTTTATTCATAAAGGCACAGTTTTAGAGGGCGAATTTTCTGAAGATGATAAAGTAACTGTTGAAGTAGATGAAGTAAGACGCAGATATACAGAATATAACCATACAGCAACCCATCTTTTACATAAAGCATTACAAAAGATAGTAGGGGAGCATGCAAGGCAGGCAGGTTCATTAGTAAATGATGAACGATTAAGGTTTGATTTCACACATTCTTCTGCATTAACTCAAGAAGAACTAGATAAAATCGAAAGAGAAGTAAATGATGCTATTATAGCAAACTACCCAGTTTATAAACGTATTGAATCATTAGAAGATGCAATGCAGGAAGGAGCAACAGCACTTTTTGGTGAAAAATATGGCGAAGAAGTGCGAGTAGTTCAAATTGCTGATTACTCAAAAGAGCTTTGTGGCGGCTGCCATGTTGATAGAACTGGTGTAATTGGTTTATTTAAAATACTTTCAGAATCAAGTGTAGCATCAGGTGTAAGGCGTATAGAAGCAGTTACAAACCATAAAGCTTTCACATATTTATCTAATATGGATAATAATATGAGAAAAATATTATCTATATTAAAATGCCAGCCTGATGAGGCAGCTATTCGTGTTGCAGATATTCTTAAAAACCAAAAAGCGTTGGAAAAGAAAGTAAAAGCAGCAGGGGAAAGGTCTGTATCTAAAGATAATAATAATCTTTTTGATAATGTAAAAGAGATTAATGGCATTAAGGTTGTAAAAGTTTTCTTTGAAAGGTCAAGTATAGATGCTATGCGTGAAGTAATAGATACAGGCAGGAATAAACTTGGCAGTTGTATTATTGTAGTAGGTGCTGCCACTGCTGATGATAAGGCAACCATAGTGTGTGGTGTATCAAAAGATTTAACATCAAAATATAAAGCAGGTGCTTTAATAAAAGAGATAGCTTTAGCAGCCGGTGGCTCTGGTGGTGGTAAAGATGATATGGCACAAGCAGGCACTAAAGACATAAATAAACTGCCTTCAGCACTTGAAAAAATATACGAATTAATATAAATTTAAAAAAAAATAAAAATTTATTTGTTTTTTTGTAGACATATTGAATGATATGCTGTATAGTTAAATATTAATTGAATGATTGATGCAGGAGATATTAATGAAAGCTGAGATGATTAACCCTTTCATTACCGCAACGTTGAACGTTCTTTCAACAATGGCAGGTATTGAAGCTAAAAAAGGCGAAGTGTATATTAAACAGGACGATAGAATGTCTTATGATATTTCTGGTGTTATCGGCATAGCTGGTAAGATGTCTGGGTTTGTTGTAGTGAGCTTTCCTGAAAAACTAGCTTTAGATATTGTTTCTGGTTTCTTAGGTGAGCCAAAGAAAAACATGAGTAAAGATGTTGTTGATGCTATCGGTGAATTTGTAAACATGATTGCTGGTGGTTCTAAACGCGTTTTTGCTGAACAGGGTTATAAGTATAACATTGGTATTCCAAACGTTATTGCTGGTAAAAATCACACTATTAATAGACCTAGTAATGTTGTTTGTATTGGTGTTAAGTTTAAAGTTGGAGACCAAGAGTTTGTTATTGAAGTTGCTTTAAAACCACGTCCTGAAGCAGACTAATTGTATGTTGAGTTATTATGAAGAAGTATAATATATTTAGAGCGGTTTTTTTGACCGCTCTTTTTTTAATTATTTTTGGAAATACGGAGAAAGTAATGAGTGCTCCAGTGGAACATAAATTAAGTAATGGTGTTACGGTGCTATATGAAAAGGTGCCGGGAGTGAAGGTTGTTTCTGTTCAGTGCTGGATAAAAACTGGTTCTGTTAATGAAAATGACAAATTATCTGGCATATCTCATTTTTTAGAGCATATGTTATTTAACGGCACAAAGAAATTTAAACCGGGCGAAATAGATGAATACCTTGATGCAAAAGGTGGATATAATAATGCTTTTACAAGCTTAGATGTTACTAATTATTATGTAACAATACCTACAGATGAGGCTGAAGCTGCTTATGAAGTAGTTAGTGATATGGTATTTAATGCACTTTTACTGCAATCTGAAATTGACAGGGAAAAACCTGTTGTTTTGCAGGAAATAAATAGAAAATATGATGATCCTTCATATAAAATGTGGCAGGATTTACAGGCTACATTATTTGAAGGCACACCATATTCAAGACAGGTAATAGGTTCTTCTAAAACTGTAAGCGAATTTACAAGGGAAGAAATTGTTGATTATTATAACAGGTTTTACCACCCAGAAAATATGACATTAGTTGTTGTTGGTGATATTGAGCAGGAAAAAGCTATAGAATTAGCAGGTAAATATTTTAATCAAACACGCAGTGTTCCTGTTGGCTCAAGGTATCGAGGTGAAAATCCTGTTACGTTTAAAAGCCCTGTAAATAAATCTTTTACAGCAGATGTTAATGTAGATTATGCTGTTTTTGCTTATCCAACAGGTAAGCAGGATATAAATACAGTTTATGCTGAAGAAGTTTTTGGTGAAATACTTTCAGGTGGAGAATATTCTTTACTTAATGAAGTTATTAAAAATCAAAACAAGACTGCAATTTATGTTACAGATATAGGTTTATTTAACCATTACAACGGTCTTTTTGGTGCTATGGCAGTTGTGCCAAAAGGTAATGGTGAAAAATTTAAAAATGAAGCAGTTGCCATAATTAATGATATAGCACAAGGCAAACTTGATGAAAAACGCCTTGAAAAAGCAAAAAACAGGCTTAAAAGTAAAAATATATTTGATGAAGAAAATGTTTCATCTTTAGCACAAAATATTGGTTATGCTTATGTGCTTGATTTTAAAGATTATCATTTGAACTATGAAAAAGGAATAGATGCTGTTACACTTTCCGATGTGGCTATGGCTGCAAAAAGAATGACAGCAGGACCAATGTATTTCGGTATAACATCAAATAACTAAAATATAAGTATTTTATTTGCTTGATATTAAAAATCATTTTATATTATTGATTTATAAACCAAACTTATAGTTTAACTTTAAGTTTGGTTTTATTTTTTTAAAGAGATACTTTATATTTTTATTTTATTAAATAATATTTTTATAATAGTTTTGCAGTATTATTTTTTAGTAAAATGTATTGATAGCACATTAGTAATCAGTAATATGCAGACATATCCATATATTATTGCATTTTATGATTTATTTATTTTATAAATTTATATGGTGATAAGGAAAAATCCCACTGATAACACATATTATTTAAGCTAATATATATTTTATTATCATTATTAGGAATAGATATGGCACTAAATTGTATAAATTTATATGTTGCATCATCACTAAGAAATCTATTATATCTAGTTACAGTTGTATTTAAGCCATCTTTTTTAGTTTCATCAGGGAATAAACTTCTTACTGTATCTGCAGTATTAAAATAAGTTGTGTTTGGGCTGCTGCATGTAACATCAAAACCATAGGCATAAGTTACATTATCATTTAGAAGATTTACGGTGCAGTTATCTATAACTATACCATTACAAAATTCATAACTAACTGCTGTTTCAGTAATAATTGCTAAAGATAAAAAATTTGTTTTATCTACCCCTTGATAAATAATATTTTCTTCACTACTGCATGCTGTAAATATAACTATACATAATAATACATAAAACTTTTTCATAAACCACCTTTTAAGTAGTATGGTATATAAAATATTTTTTTGCAATAAAAAAGGGTTCGCCTCAAAGCCACCCGTAATTGTATTTATTAATCAATTACTGCATTTTATATTGTGTATTTGTAACATCCCATTGATAGCATACACCATTAACTTTAACATTCCAAATGTTTTTATTATTAGCATCAACACTTATACTATCAATTTGTTGTGGTGTTGGGCTTCTGTGTGTTGCAGCAAAAAAATCATATACATAGTAATCGCTGCACTGCTCATACTTATCTTCTTTATAACCTTCTTGTGGGTATAAAGTTCTAATAGTTTGCTGTAATTCAAACTTACTTGAGCCACATTGAACAATAAATCCCTGCATTACTCCAAACCTGCTTGCATTACTAAGTGATGCAGAGCAGTCTGCTGGATTATTAGGTGTATTACACGCAGTAGCATTAGGTGTGCTTTTTATGCCTGATTTTAAAATAAAATCATCATAAGTTACACCAACTAGATTATAATCACTTTCATGAGCGCAGTCCTCAGCACAACCTGCAATCATCATGATAAATAAAGATAGTAAAACTAAATGCAATACCTTTTTCATCTTATTCCTCCACATAAATATTGCTTGTGTAATTATATACTAAATATATAAAAAAAGCATATAATATACATTAAATTTTACATTTTATATAAAAATGTATATACTTTTTTAATTAATAATTTAATATAATTATTTACATAAAAAAATATGAAAAAAACATATAATTATCAAATTAAATAATTAATAAGTTTTACATTTTATATAATACAGAATTATATCATGGGGGGGGGTATTGTCAAGTTTATAATTTAAAATAAATTATATTATTTAAACTATATATAAGTTTTACTAAAATGAAAAAAATTGCTTGTAATTTAAAATATAATATGGTAGAACTTATTTCTATTTTATAGGACTATGACGGTCAGAACCCGTCAAATATAATAAGGAGCCCTAATAATGAAAGAAGGAATTCACCCAGATTATCATGAAGTAGTTTTTAAATGTGCATGTGGAGCAGAGCATAAAACTCGTTCTACTACTACTAAAACATCTATTGCAATTTGTTCTAACTGCCACCCATTTTATACTGGTAAACAAAAATTTGTAGATACTGCAGGTAGAGTGGAAAAATTTATGCGTAAATACGCTCAAGCAGAACAAAAACAAACTGAAAAAAAAGGTAAAAAATAATTTATATAAATACAGCCTGTTATATCAGGCTGTTTTATAGGTATTTATATGCGTAATACAGAATTAAAAGTAGAATTACTGCAGCATAATGCAGAACCGGAAAAAATAGCAGCTTTGGCTGCCAAACTTTGTTATTCTGGGGCTGATTTAGCTGCGTTACAGGAAAAAGTAACAAACGAAGAACAAACTGATTTTATTAAAAAACTTATTGGTATGGGCCATTTTTCTGTATTTGAGCATGTAAGTTTTACTTTTGGAGTAGAAGGTGTATCTCGTGCCTTAACTCATCAATTAGTTCGCCACAGGCTTGCAAGTTATTCCCAAAAATCGCAAAGATATGTTAAAGCAGGGGAAAACTTTCCATTTATTATGCCTTATACTGTTGTAGAAAATTCTGAAGCAGCAGCTATTTTTAATGAAACAATTAAACAGATTTCTGTTGCATACAATAAGCTTATTGATTTAGGTATACCTGCAGAAGATGCTAGATACCTGCTTCCTAATGCCTGCGAAACAAAAATTATTGTTAGTATGAATGCTAGAGAACTGCTTCATTTTTTTGCATTAAGGTCATGTAACCGTGCCCAGTGGGAAATTAGAGAATTATCTGATAAAATGCTTGCTTTATGTTACAGTGTAGCACCTGCCATATTTGAAAATGCAGGTCCTGGTTGTGTAAAAAAAGGCTGCACAGAAGGAAAATTTAATTGTGGGCAGGCAGCACAAGTTCGTAAACGCATAGCATCTTTAAAACAGCATTAGCTATCCATAATATTATCTTGAAGAAAAAGTGTCTTTTTTTGAAATAAGTATTTATTAATATACTTAATAGGTTATTATTGTAAGAAAAAAAAGTTAAGGTGATATATGAGTGAAGAAAAGAAAAATATTGGAGGACAGGCAGTTATAGAGGGTGTTATGATGCGTGCACCTAATAAGTTTGTTATAGCTGTTCGTCAACCTGATGGAACAATCGCTGTTAAAAGAGATGATATAAAATTAGATTCTAATAAAATATTAAAAAAACCGATTATTCGTGGTCTTATTGGGCTTTATGATGCTTTAGTGCTGGGCATTAAAGCTTTAAATTTTTCAGCAGAAAAAGCTATGCCTGAAGAATTTGAAAAAAATGGTAAAACTTCCAAAATGGAAACATTTTTTTCTATGTTTTTAGGTATTGCTTTAGGTATAGTTTTATTTCTATATTTACCATTACAGCTTACAGAACTTTCCAAAAAACTTTTTCCCATTGTGGAACAGTCATTTTTAGTGTTTAACTTAGTTGATGGTGTTTTAAGAATAATATTTTTTATAATATATTTACTTATTATTTCTCAGCTAAAAGATATTAAGCGAGTTTTTTCATACCATGGAGCAGAGCATAAATGTATATATGCTTATGAATCAGGTAAAGAATTAACTGTTGAAAATGCAAGATGTATGAGCAGATTTCACCCAAGATGTGGCACAAGCTTTTTACTTATTGTTCTTATTGTATCTATCTTTGTATTTTCTTTAATACCAAAAGATTCCCACTTTTTAATAAAATTTGGTTCTCGTATTTTATTTATGCCGTTAATTGCGGGTATAAGCTATGAAATATTAAAATTAAGTGGTAAACATGCTAATAATATTATTGTAAAAATATTAATTGCACCGGGGCTTTGGCTGCAAAAAATTACTACTAGAGAACCAGATGATGATATGCTTGAAGTTGCTATGATTTCTATTAAAGAGGCACTTCGTAAAGATGATGATGAAACATATGTAAAACCAGAAAATGTAGAATATTGTAACTAATTTTAGGAGATTATAATAATGTATGATAAGCTTGAAGAAGTTGTCAAAAGATATGATGAACTTACAAATTTACTTTCAGATGCAGAAGTTTTAAAGGACCAGTCCCAGTTTGCAAAATATTCAAAGGAGCATGCTGAAAAAAGACCAATTGTTGAAACTTTTTTAAAGCTTAAAGATGTGAAAAAATCTCTTGATGATGCTCATGAAATATTAAAAGGTGATGATAAAGATTTAAAAGAGCTTGCAGAAATGGAAATAGAGGAAGCAAAAGAAACTATTCCTGCTTTAGAGCATGAATTAAAACTTTTACTGCTTCCTAAAGACCCATATGCTGATAAAAATATTTATTTAGAAATCAGAGCTGGAACTGGTGGCGATGAAGCTTCATTATTTGCTGCCAATCTTTTTAGAATGTATACTCGTTATGCAGAACTCCACAGGTGGAAGTTTGAAATTGTTGAAATGAATGAAACAGGTGTTGGTGGTTATAAGGAAGTTATTGTTGCTATTCGTGGTAAATCTGTATACAGCAGATTAAAGTATGAAAGTGGCGGCCACCGTGTGCAGCGTATACCAGATACAGAATCATCTGGTAGAATACATACATCAGCCTGCACTGTTGCTGTTCTTCCAGAAGCAGATGATGTGGAAGTGCAAATTGAAGCAAAAGATTTAAGAATTGATGTATACAGGTCTGGTGGAGCAGGTGGTCAGCACGTTAATACTACGGATTCGGCTGTTCGTATAACACATATTCCTACAAATATTGTGGTAACATGTCAAGATGAACGCTCTCAAATAAAAAATAAAGAAAAAGCTATGAGATTATTGAAATCAAGGCTTTTAGAAGAAGAAATTAGAAGGGCAGAAAATGAACGCTCTGAAGAAAGAAGGCTTCAGGTCGGTTCAGGGGACAGGTCTGAAAGGATTAGAACTTATAATTTCCCACAAAACAGACTTACTGACCATAGAATTAATTTAACAGTATACAGTCTTGATAAAGTAATGGAAGGGGATTTAGATGAAATACTTGATGCTCTTTCAGCTTACGACCAGGCAGAAAGGCTAAAAAGTGCAGGGTTATAAAATTAACAGGCAATATTTTGGTAGTAAATGAATTTTTAAAAGAAGTAAAAAATTTTGGTTTACCACTTTCCCATGGGCTTGATATTGCTTCTTATTTGCTGGGTGTTAGTTATGATAATATCAGCAGTTATTATGATGCAGTATTAGATGATGGTAAGGTTAAGATAGTTTTACAAAAGTTAAAACAACATATTCCTTCGTCTTACATAACAGGTAGAAGAGAGTTTTATGGCAGGGAATTTATTGTAAATGAAGATGTTTTAATCCCACGGGTTGAAACAGAAATATTAGTAGATGAAGTTTTAAAAAAATATAAAGGTTGTAGTGATTTAGAAATTATTGATATTTGTTCTGGCAGTGGTGCAATAGGTTTAACTATTATACAGGAATTTGAAAACTGCCATTTAACACTGCTTGATATAAGCCAAAAAGCAATTGATATTAGTAAAAAAAATGCTGATAAATTCAGTATAAAAAATATTAAATATGTATGTAGTGATATATTATTATATACTACTTCAAAAAAATATGATATAGTCCTTTGTAACCCGCCGTATATATCTTACGAAGAATATGAAGGGTTACAGGAAGAAGTAAAATATGAACCAAAAAATGCACTGGTGGCTGATGATAATGGGTTGATATTTTATAAAAATATATTGAGTAAATTTTCAATATTATGTAATGATAATGGGGTTATTTTTTTTGAAATAGGTGCAAATCAAGCAGATAGTGTTATAAATATAGCAAAAGAGAATAACCTTATGGCAGAATGTGTAAAAGATTATTCTTTAAATGATAGAGTAATAATAGTTTTTAAATAAGTAAATATTGAGGGCTACATGGAAAAATTAATTATTAAGGGAGCATCTTCTTTAAACGGTGAAGTAATTATTAGTGGAGCAAAAAATTCATCTTTGCCAATTCTTGCAGCTACTATTTTAGCAGAAGGCACATATAATATAGATAATATACCAGCATTAAGAGATATTAATACTATGTTTAAATTATTAGAAAATGTTGGAGTTACATCTACTTTTCAAAATAATAGTGCAGTTATAAATAATAATGGAACAAAAGATTATGAAGCACCTTATGAGCTTGTAAAAACTATGCGTGCTTCAATTGTTATGCTTGGGCCATTACTTGCTAAAAAGGGAAAAGCAAAAGTATCACTTCCTGGCGGCTGTGCTATTGGTGAACGCCCAGTTGATTTGCATATTGCAGCTTTAGAAAAAATGGGTGCAAATATTGAAGTAAAAGATGGCTATATTTTTGCAGAGTGTCCAAAACTTCAAGGTGTAGAAATTGTATTTGATAAAGTTACTGTTACTGGCACAGAAAATATTATGATGGCAGCAGCTTTAGCAAATGGAACTACTATTTTAAAAAATGCTGCACAAGAGCCTGAAGTGGTGGATTTGGCAGAGTTTTTACGTAAAATGGGTGCAGATATTGAAGGTGATGGCACAAACACTATTACTATAAAAGGTAAAGAAAAGCTTCACAGTGCAGACCATTCCATTATGCCTGATAGAATAGAAGCAGGGACATTTTTATGTGCTGTTGCTGGTGTTGGTGGCGATATTACACTGAAAAAATGCCCTGTTCAAGCAATGGACGCAATTATAGAAAAACTTCGTCTTGCTGGGCTTGAGATAAATATTCTTGATGATGAAACAATAAATGCAAAAAAGCATGGTCCAATCAATGCAGTAGATGTGAAAACTGCCCCATATCCTGCTTTTCCGACAGATATGCAGGCTCAATTTATGGCTGTTATGCTTAAAAGTAATGGTGTATCTGTTATTAATGAATCCATATTCGAAAATAGATTTATGCATGTTCCTGAATTTAAAAGAATGGGAGCAGATATTACTTTAAATGATTCTAATGCAGTAGTGAAAGGTGTGCCTTCTTTTAGTGGTGCACCAGTTATGGCTTCTGATTTAAGGGCAAGTGCTGGGCTTGTAATCGCTGCATTAATGGCAGAGCATGGAAGTTCTGTTCATAGAATATATCATTTAGATAGAGGATATGAAGGTTTTGAGATTAAACTTAATAAACTTGGTGCAAATATAGAGCGAGTAAAAGATAATGAATAATAATATATCCATTGCACTTCCAAAAGGCCGTTTAGCAGAAGAAACACTGGAGTTATTTATTAATAAAGGCATTTGTGGAAATGATGTTGTAGATTTTAACTCTAGAAAATTAATATTTACTGATGAAAAAAATAATATTAGTTTTTTATTAATTAGAAATACAGATATTCCAGCATATGTGGAATATGGTGCTGCTGATTTAGGTGTTGTTGGAAAAGATGTGCTGCTTGAAAGTAAAAGCCCACTATATGAATTTATGGATTTAGGTTTTGGCTACTGCAGGCTTTGTTCTGCTGGTATAAAAGATAGAGATAATACATACAGGCAAAACATGAAAATTGCCACAAAATACCCACATATTACAAAAGAGTTTTTTGCAAAAAAGGGTATTATGGTAGATATTATAAAATTGTATGGTTCCATAGAAATAGCACCAATTGCAGGGCTTTCTGATTTAATTGTTGATTTGGTTTCAACAGGGGAGACAATGCGTAAAAATGGGCTTTGTGAAGTAGAAACTATTATGGAATCAACTGCTCGTCTTGTGGCAAATAAAAGTTTATCGCGAGCAAAGCATACAAGAATTAAAGAAATTTTAAACATGCTGGAGCTTTACTAAGTATGATAAGAAAAGTGTGGCGGTTATTATTCACTTTTTTATATATATTTTTTGGTTATAACAGTCTTTATGCTGCTGTAATAGATGAAGTTCGTTTTGAAGGTAATAAAAGAATACCTGACACCCGTATTACACCTTATCTTATTAAAGCAGGGAAAGAGTTAAATATTGAAGAAGTAAATGATAGTATAAAAAAATTATACAGTACAGGTTTATTTTTAAGTATTGATAGTGATTTATCTGTTGATGGTGATAAATTTGTATTAACATATAAACTTGAAGAAATGCCTATTATTGGAAGTATTATCTATAAAGGTAATAAAGAAATCAAAGCATCAAAATTAAAAGAAGATTTACCATTAAAAACTGGTTCTGTTTTAAGTTTTTCTAATGTGGAACTTGCCCTAAATAAAATAAAAAGTGTATATGAAGAAGAAAATAGATATGGAACAACTGTCGATTTTAGGGTTGAACCTAGAACAGTAAACAGTGTTGATGTTTATTTTGATATAAAAGAGCAGCCAAAAGCTAAAATATATAATATTTATATATATGGTAATGATAATGTTACAAGAGACCAAATCATTGCATCTATTCCTACAAAAGAGCGTGGGTTTTGGTCATTTATTACAAGCAGTGGTAAAATATCTCAGGAAATGATGGAGGCTGATAAAGAGTTAATCAGGCTTTTATATCTTGAAAAAGGGTATGCTAAAGTATCAGTTGGTGAACCAGAATTAGTATATGAAAAAGATAATCCATCACGGGCAAGCCTTTATTTTAGAGTGCAGGAAAATGACCAGTATTTTGTTCGCTCTATTGATATTGCAGGTAATAAAAAATTATCCAAAGAAGAACTTTTTAAACTAGTTCAGCTTCAAAAAAAGGAAGTTTTTAATATCCGTAAATATCAGGAAGATATTCAAAGATTAACAGAAGCTTATACTTCTATAGGTTATGCATATGCCAACGTAGAACCTGTTATCTCTTTAGATGATGAAACAAAGGAAGTGGATATTACATATAAAATAGAAGAAAGTTTTCTTGTGCGTATAGGTAGAATTAATATTAAAGGTAATACTGTTACAAATGATAGGGTTATAAGGCGCCAAATAGACCAAATGGAAGGTGCATTATATAACAGTAAATTAATACGAGAAGCAAAAGCAAACACAATGGGCACAGGTTATTTTGAAAATGTGCAGATAGCTGAAAGAAATGTGGCTACAGATGTAGTTGATTTAGATGTAACAGTTAAGGAACAGTCTACAGGAACATTTAGTTTGGGTGCTGCTTATTCTACAATTGATGGTTTATTAGGTATGGTTCAGCTTTCTCGTAATAACTTTATGGGCTGGGGGCATTCCTTATCTTTAAGGGCAGAAATATCTCAAGAAAGAATGGACTTTTTCTTTAGCTATACAGACCCTTGGCTTTTTGACTGGCCAGTTTCTGCAGGGCTTGATGTTTTCTCATTAGAAAGGGAATGGTATGAATATTCAAGATATTCTTTAGGTGGTTCCATAAGGTTAGGACATGCACTTATTAAAAGAAGATTATTTATGAATTACAGGCTTTCCATGTATACTGTTGATATTTTTGATATTCAAAGTGATGCGTCAAAATATGTATGGGAACAGCAGGGTAGAACAGAAACACATAGTTTTTCTCCATCTCTTGTATGGAACTCTTTAGATAATCCAATGGACCCTACAAGAGGTAACAAAAGCCAGCTTTATTTTGATTTTGCAGGAAGTTTTTTAGGTGGTGATGCCCAATTCTTTAAAATTGGTGCAGAAACAACACAATATTTCCCTGTTGCATTAAATGGTGCTTTAGGTTTTATGCTTCATGGGGAGGCAGGGTTTATTACATCAACAAAAGCTGGTGTTAAAATACCTATTGATGAAAGATTTAGGCTTGGTGGTATAAACAGTGTTCGTGGCTTTGATTATGGTGAGATTAGCCCGCTTGATGAAGACGGACTGCCTTATGGTGGAACATCTTACTATCAAGTAAATGCTGAATTTATATTCCCAATTAAGCAGGATATAAAATTAAAAGGTGTAGTATTTTTAGATATGGGGCAGGCTTTAGCAGAAAAAGAAAGCTGGTTTAATGTTGAGCCACGTTTTAGTGCAGGTGTTGGTTTAAGATGGGTTACTCCAATGGGTCCATTTAGAGTAGAATGGGGTTATAAATTAAACCAAAAACCGGGTGAAACTCCTTATAAATTTGAGTTTTCTATTGGTGGAACATTCTAGAATTCTGTTATTTTTTTGTATTTTTATGTTAAAAACTTGCATTTAATATTAAAAATATGATATAAGGATATTTAAAATAAAAAATAAATTTTTTTTAATATAATTTTAGGAGATTACAATGAAAAAAACATTATTATTAACAATACTTTTTTGCTTTGCAGTAGCATCTTTTTCTTTTGCTCAAAGTAAAATAGCTGTTGTTGACCTTCAACGTATTATGCAGGAATCTAAAGCTGGTGTTAAAGCAGCTGGAGAATTAGAAGCATTACAAAAAAATGCAATTAGTAAAGTTCAAGCAAAAAAATCAGAAGTTGATAAATTAGCTGCTGATATAAATAAACAAAAGGCATCATTATCACCATCAGCGCTTCAAAATAAAAATATTGAATTAAATAAAAAAAGTGTAGAACTTGAAAGACTACAAAATGATTTAACAGCTGAATTACAAAATGAACAGGCTAAAAAATTAGATGAAATAGCAAAAGATTTAGACCCAGTTCTTCTTGACTATGCTAAAGAAAAAGGTTTAGATATTGTTTTTATAAAACATCCAGCTTTTATGGCATATACAAGTCAAGGTGTAGATGTTACTGGCGATATTATATCTAGATATGATATTAAATGGTCTAAAAAAGGAACTAAATAACAGGTAGTTTTTTTATGGCATCACATAGTATAAAAGTTAATACTGCAAGTATTGCAAAACTTTTAAATGGTCAGCTTAATGGCGATGATATAGAGATTACAGGTCTTTGCACTCCTAAAGAACAGGAAAGTGGCTGTATATGTATTATCGCCCAAAAAAAACTTGCAGAATTGGCAAAAAATGGCAGTGCTTCAGCTTATATTGTTGCAGAAGGGCTTACATTAGAAACAGATAAACCACAAGTCATCATCAAAGATGTTAAAGATGCTTTAGTTAAGATTTTAAATTTTATATATCCTTCTGAAGAAATTAAGCATTACATATCAAATCATGCTGCAGTAGGTGAAAATGTTAATATATCAAACCCATGTTATATTGATAATTTTGTATCTATCAGCAGTAATTCATCAATTGGAAAAAATACAAAAATATATCCATCAGTAGTTATAGGTGAGAATGTAACTATTGGTGAAAACTGCATTATATATCCAAATGTAACAATATATGATAATATTACAATAGGTAATAATGTTATCATTCATGCTGGAGCAGTTATTGGTGCAGATGGTTTTGGTTTTATTCCGGGCGCAAACCCTACAAAAATCCCACAAAAAGGAACAGTTATATTGGAAGATTTTGTGGAAATAGGTGCTAATTCCTGTATTGATAGAGCAACTATTGGTGCTACTATAATAGGCTTTGGAACAAAGCTTGATGATTTAGTTATGGTAGGTCATAATACACAGCTTGGTAAAGCTTGTTTAATAGCCAGTCAGGTAGGCTTTAGTGGCAGTATAAAAGTAGGTGATTATGTAGTGGCAGGTGGTCAGGCAGGTTTTGCAGACCATATCACTATTGCATCAGGCAGTATGTTTGGTGGGCAGACTGGAATAGCAAATAATATAACTAAAAAAGGTATGTATATGGGTTCACCATGTATGGATTTTACTAAATTTGCAAAAGCTCATGCAGTTTTTCAAGAATTACCAGAACTTAAGAGGAGGATAAAAGACCTTGGAAAATAGAGTAATGGAAATAGATGAAATAAAAACAATACTTCCACACAGGTATCCTTTTTTACTTGTGGATAGGGTTACAGAAATTACACCTGAATATATTAAAGGTTATAAAAATGTAACAGCCAATGAAGAATTCTTTAATGGTCATTTTCCTGATTTTCCTGTTATGCCGGGAGTTTTAATTATTGAGGCCTTAGCTCAGCTTTCAGGTATATTAGGAATATTAAAAATGAAAGATGATGGCACATATAAAGAAGGGCAAAAAACATTATTTACTGGTATAAATAACGTTAAATTTTCAGCACCTGTAAGACCAGGGGATAGGCTTGAGCTTGAATCTCAATATGTAAAAGATAAAATGGGTATTTGGTGGTTTAATGTTGTTGCCAAAGTAGATGGCAAAATTGCAGTAAAAGCTGAAGTTTCAGCAGCTTTAAAATAGTTTATTTAAGGGAGAATTATTATGGCTTTTATACACCCTAGTGCAGAAGTAGATAAAACGGCACAAATTGCAGATAGTGCTGAGATTGCAAGGGGAGCTTACGTTGGTCCTCATTGTGTAATTGGTGAAAATGTAAAAATAGGTATGAATGCCATAGTGGAATGCCATACTGAAATAGGTGATGGAACAATTCTTGCTCCAAATGCTCATATTGGTGGAGCACCGCAAGATTATTCATTTAAGAATGAAGATACAAAACTGATTATTGGTAAAAACTGTGTAATCCGTGAGTTTGCACCAATCCACAGAGCTACTACTAAGGAAGACTGGAAAACTGAAATCGGTGATAACTGTCTTATTATGGCACTTTCTCACATAGGTCATGACTGTAAATTTGGCAATAATGTAATATTAGTTGCCTCAATGATACCAGGTCATATTCATGTTGATGATTATGCTTTAATTTCAGGGTATGCAGCACTTCACCAAGGCGTGCATATTGGAACTATGGCTATGGTTTCAGGTATGAGTAGAATATCTTTAGATGTTCCACCATATTGTATAGCAGCAGATGCTATTAAAGGAAGAATAGCAGGGCTTAATGTAGTAGGCTTAAAAAGGCGTGGAGTATCTGCAGAAGCAAGAATGGAACTTTCTCGTGCTTTAAAAATATTTTTAAACAGGTCATATTCTTTAGATGAAGCAAAAGAAAGGTTAAAAGATTTAAACCAGCTTGATGAAGTTGTTAAATTTAGAGAATTTATAGAGGCTTCTTCTCGCAGGGGTATTACAAGGGTTTAAAGTAAATAAATTTTGGTGAATGCCAAAAATTTATTTAGCTATATTAATTTTATACTGCATAAACGAATTAATTTCTTAAGTGGCAAAAAATAAATTTTTTGCCATAAGATTTGCCAAACTAACAATGCTTACCGCATTATTAGTTTATAAGGAAAGTAAATTTTGGTACACGCCCAAAATTTATTTAGCAGATAGTTTTGAAATATAAAAAAACTAATTTATTTAGTTTTCAAGCGTTATTTATAAAAATACAGGACGTATTTTTATATAAAGAGGTTACTGGAGCCACATGACGTGGCGACTTTAGTAAGCGAAAACTAATTTATTTAGTTTTCAAACGTTATTTATAAAAATACAGGACGTATTTTTATATAAAGAGGTTACTGGAGCCACATGACGTGGCGACTTTAGTAAGCGAAAACTAATTTATTTAGTTTTCAAGCGTTATTTATAAAAATACAGGATGTATTTTTATATAAAGAGGTTA
>CASEIN010000059.1 GCA_949287985.1 Mucispirillum schaedleri
CTTTCCCGATATTTGTTATATATTATTTTTCGTCTATACTTAGGTGTAAATATTATGTGATACTTGCATAACCATTTACTATGTGATAAACTATGTGACATAAAATCTCCTTGTTATTTTAGTTTGATGTAACTTGAACAACTCATCTTACTATAAAGGAGATTTTTTTCTATAAGATTTTATCATCTACTGGCATAGCCAGTAGTTTTTTGTTTCGCTATGCTCAACTCTCTAAAGAGTTAATAAAAAAAAACTACCTGCTTTTATAAGCAGGTAGTTTTTTATAAATAATAAAATAACTTAGTAATTTTAATTATTTAATATTAGACTAATACACGGCAATACTGCATATTAATCTAATCTAACATAACAAGTATTTCTTGTAATTCACGTTTTATAATGTCTTTATTTACCATCATTCCATCATTAAAGTTATTGTTTTCCATATTACTGCCATCAACATTATGGGCATTATTAACACTATCTTTTTGAAAACTTAACTCTTTTAGACGTTGTTTTGCACCCTCTATTGTATAACGCTCACTATAAAGCATATCCTTAAGTTGTGTTAACATTTCAATATGTTTTTCTGTGTAAAACCTTTGCCCACCAGTAGATTTTACAGGTCTTACATGTTTAAAATGACTTTCCCAATATCTTAAGGTAGATGGTGGTAAATCAAGAATTTTTGCTACTTCACCAATTTTATAAAACTTCTCAACCATTTACATCATCTTTGAATATCTGGCTTGGTCTAAAAACAACAACCGTTCTTGGTTCAATAACAGTTTCTTCACCTGTTTTTGGATTTCTGCCAATTCTTCTTCCCCTTTTTTTTACTTCAAAATTACCAAAACCTGATATTTTTACATTTTCTGCTTTCAAAATATCTGCCTTTATCATATCAAAAACTTCATCAACGACTAATGCGATATCTTTTTTAGTTAATCCAATTTCCCTATGGATACTCTCAACCATATCTGCTTTTGTCATTCTGTGCCCCCTTAAATATGATTATTTATAATTTTTAAAAATATTTCATACCAGTGCAATCTGTGCTTATTTAAATATTTAAAAATTATTTCTGACGAATTATTTTGATAACTTTGTCAGTAATTTTGCTGCCATTTGCAATTTTTTTGGCATTATCAATATTTGTGCAACACAATTTTATATTATATGATTTTTCAGTAACACCAACTTGTTTAATTACTGCCTGAATATTTTTCTTAGCAGCAAATTCAACTGCATCTTCTTGAGTTAAAAAATCTTCAACATGAGTAACAGGAACAGCATCTACAACTTCGCTGCCTGCATCACTTTGTTCATATACTTTCCAAATAGAATAAGTATTAGAATATGCATCAACTACTTCTAATTTGGTATTGTATTTTTTACTTAAATCTTTAACTTTTGTATACTGATTTTCATTTATGCTTTCAAACAGAACTGCATATTCCTTCACAACAACAGGAGCGGGAGCTTTGTTTTCCTTTTGTTTTGGTTTAGCAACAGCAGCTTGTTCTTTCTTTTCTTTTGTTTCTGTTTTTGCAATATTTACTTTATCAACTGCACTATTAGTATTATTCATTGCAATTGAATTATTGTCAATAGATTTTATTGTTTCATTATCAGTTTTTATTTTTTCCGTTACAGTCTCTACCGGAGTGTCAGCAAATTCAAATATTTGTATTTGAACATAACCTTGTTTTTCTTCCTCAGTTCTTGTATCAACAGGTGGGGGAGCCTGTACAGTTTCAACAACTGGTTCATCAAACACACCTAAATGGTTTGCAATACCTAAACCAGTTAAAACAGTAATAGCAAGAGCCAATATATGCCTTCTATCAAAGTGTTTTTTACTCACTTTTTTAGGCTTATACTTTAAAGACTCAAGATACTCTCTATTTATATCAGCAAGTGATTTATCATAATAATTATAAAGGTTTAGATTATGCATTTTTGTTCATCACAATATTATTTTAGTAATACAACATAATTTACTAATCCTTTTTTTCATTAATTAGCTTATTAGATAAGTGGCTAGGTAATTCTTCATAATGGCTAAATTCCATAGTAAACATACCATGCCCACCAGTCATACTTCTTAAATCTGGTGCATATTTTAATATTTCTGCCATAGGAACAGCAGCACTAATATGCTGACCAGCAGTTTGTGGCTCTACATTTGTTATTCTGCCACGTCTTGAGTTTAAATCACCAACAATTGCACCAACATATTGTTCAGGACAATATACATCTAATATCATAATAGGCTCTAAAATAACAGGCTTTGCTTCTGATGCTATTTTTTTAAATGCCATTGAAGCTGCAATTTTAAAAGCCATTTCAGAACTATCCACAGAATGATATGAGCCATCATATAATGATGCTTTAAAATCAACCATAGGATATCCTGCTAATACGCCTTCTTGAGCTGCTTCAATAATACCTTTTTCAACAGCAGGTATAAAATTTCGCGGCACAACACCACCAACAATTCTGTCTTCAAATTCAAAGCCAGCACCACGCTCTAATGGTGAAAGCTCAAGCCATACATCACCATATTGACCTTTACCACCAGATTGTTTTTTATACTTTCCTTGCCCATTAGCTTTAATTTTAATTGTTTCCATATATGGAACTTTCGGAGTATTTAATTCAACATGAACATTGAATTTTTTTGTTAACTTTTCAGCAACAACTTCAACGTGCATTTGCCCCATACCAGAAAGCAGTAAATCACCAGTTTTATCATCTCTTTTTAATTTAATACCTTTATCTTCCTCCATAAGTTTATGAAGGGCATTAGAAACTTTATCTTCATCTTCTTTAGATTTAGGTGTAATAGAAAATGAAATAACAGGTTCAGGCAGACTAACAACAGGGAAGGTAATAGGGTCTACATCTGATGATAATGTATCAAATGTTTCAGTATATTTTAATTTAGTCGTCATACCTATTTGACCAGCGGTAAGCTCATCACATTTAACAAAATTCTTTCCTTGTAATATGTATAATTGAGATATTTTCTCATATTCTTTTTTATTTACATTAAATATAGATGAATCATTTTTTATTTTACCAGAATATATTCTAAATAATGTAAGCTTTCCAGCATATGGGTCTGCAAATGTTTTAAATACATAAGCAGAAAACTCTTTATCTTCTGCTGTAACATCAACGGGTTCGCCAGAATGGTCATCAATTGCAAAAGTAGCCTCTCTTTGTAGTGGGGAAGGCAGGTAATCAATAATGCCTTCTAATAAAAGTTTTGAACCAATATTTTTTATAGCTGAACCACAAAATACTGGAACAAATCTTTTTGTAACAACACCTTCACGTAACCCTTTTTTAATTTCTTCTTCTGTAAATTCTTGACCTTCTAAATATTTTTCAATTAGTGTATCATCAGTTTCAGAAACTGCTTCTATTAATTTTTGTCTATGGATTTCTGCTTCTTCTAATAATTCAGCAGGAATTTCTTCTATTGTATATTGAGCAGTAGGCTCACTAGGATACATTAAGGCTTTCATTCTTACTAAATCAATAATACCTGTAAAAGTATTTTCTTTCCCAATAGGTAAAAATATTGGTAAAGGTATAATACCAAAAGCTTTTTCAATATCTCCAAGTGCTTTATAAAAATCTGCTCTTTCTTTATCCATTTTATTTATAAAAATAAGTTTAGATAAATTATATTCTTCAGCATACTGCCAAACTCTTACAGTTTCTGCTTTTACACCAGTAATGGCAGAAGCTATAATAACAGCACCATCAACTGCAGATAATGCACACTTTGTTTCATGAAGGAAATTTGTATATCCCGGAGTATCAATAATATTTAACAAATTTTTATTCCATGTAACAGAAGCAACTTTAGCATTAATGGAAAATTTTCTTTCTATTTCTATCTGGTCAAAGTCCATAACACTTGTTCCAGATTCTATATTTCCAATTTTTTGGGTAGCACCTGTATTATATAAAACAGCCTCTATTAAACTAGTTTTCCCAGCTCCACCATGGGAAATAAAAGCCACATTCCTTATCATACTTGTTTCCATATAATACCTCCAAAAACTATATAATAACTCTAAATACTTAATACTATCAGTAATATTACTATTATACAAGTATTTTTTTGCATATTTTAAATAAAAATGTTGTTTTTTTTGTTATAAATATATATATTTTTGTTTTAAATGACTATATGAGGGCATATGAAAAGGTTATATGTTGGTAATTTAGATTACGGAGTTTCTGAAAACAGCGTTAAAGAATTATTTTCTAAATATGGTAGAGTTGAATCTATTGCTTTTATAAAAGATAAAGAAAATGGCAGATTTAGAGGGTTTTGCTTTATTAATATGAATGATGAAGATGCTCAAAAAGCTGTTGAAAAATTAAATAATTTTGTAATAGCAGGTAGAAAAATAGAAGTTATTCCTGCAAATTTGAAAAAAAGACGTAAAAAAAAGATATAATCCTGCCATAAGCAGGATTATTTTTTATAGTGATAAAACAGCAAAAATAATTGTTACAATAAATCCTGCTGCAATAACAAAGTAGTTTTCTGTTTTTGGGATTAATTTTCCATTAACATTTTTCTTGTATACAGTAATTATTAATCCAGAAATATAAAAACCAAGCAAAACTATACCATATAATACAAGCATTATTTTAAATAGTATGCCACCTTTAGCTTTGTGAAGCATAATCATGTTTCCCAAAATACTTCTTTTTGTTGTGCTGATTTCTGTAATACCATCTTTTTCTTTTAAAACCATAGTGTATGATGCACTGCCAATTTGCCTGTTTAACCCACTTTTGTCTTTAGATAAATTCTTTTTAGGCATTTTAACATTGTTTTCAGCAGTCCATTTTTCTAAAAATGCAAATTCTTCACCAGCTGGTATTATTTGGTTTACTGTATAAGTTTTTTTTACAGCACCAGTATCCTGGTCAGCTCCAAGCACATATAATGCCCCAGTAAGTGCAATCATTATACCTACAGGAATAGTAAATAAAGCCATGTAAAGATGGATTTTTCTAAAAATTTTTTTCATAAATAAATACCTCTTTTATCTCTTTTTTTATTTAAAAGAAAAAATAAATAATGAAAAGTTCATAAAAGTTTTACTAATGTGTTTTTTATTAATATTATTTATCAATAAAAAGAGATTATAAACTTTAATATATACTTTATTTTTAACAGTAATATAAAATTTATGAATATTTATTATCAATAAAATTTTTATTGACTTGCTTTTATAAATAGTATATTTATATGATATTAAAATTGTGCATGGGTTATTTTTGTGAGAGATGAATTAACTTCTAGTTTAGAAGACTATTTGGAAACAATCTATCTTATAATTTCTGAAAAAGAAGTAGTTAGACCAAAAGATATTGCAAAAAGGTTAAATGTATCTAATGCTTCTGTTACAGGTGCATTAAAAACACTATCTGATAAAGGAATGATTAATTATGCACCTTATGATGCTATTACATTAACTAATGAAGGTAGAATGGCAGCAATGGACGTTTTAAGGCGTCATGAACTGCTGCATGATTTTTTTACAAATGTATTAGGTGTATCAAAAGAGGAAGCAGATAAGGCTGCTTGTGCTATGGAGCATGGTATATCGCCAGAAGTGCTTGATAAATTGGCGAAATTTGCTGAATTTATAGAAATATGTCCACGTGGTGGAATAGAGTGGGCGCATGGCAGAATAAATCATTGTGATAAAGCTATCTCATTAGATGTTTGTAAAAATTGTATAACATCAGTTTCAGATAAAGTTCATGAAAATTATAGCAGACAACTTGAAGAAGGTCGTATCGTGAAGAAATTAAATGATGTGCGTCCTGGAGAGCGTTGTAAAGTTGTAAAGATTACATCAAAAGGTAATCTTTTTAAACGTATAACGGAAATGGGGCTTACAACAGGAACTGTTATTGAAGTGGAACGAGTTGCACCGCTTGGTGATCCTGTTGAAATGAAAGTGAAAGGATATCATCTTTCCTTAAGAAAAGATGAAGCATCAAAAATTGAAGTTGAAATGATATAATTTACTGAAATTTTTTTATTATTAAGTTTAGGGATTCCTAAATTTTATTTTATGGGGACGAAGATGAAAGATAATATTACAATTGCTCTTGCTGGTAATCCTAATGCCGGTAAGACTACTATATATAATGCACTAACAGGGGCAAGACAGCATATTGGTAACTATCCCGGTGTTACAGTTGAAAAAAAAGAAAGTGTTATAACATATAACGGTAAAACTTTAAAAGTAATAGATTTGCCTGGAACTTATAGTTTAACTGCTTATTCTGTTGAAGAAGTTGTTGCAAGAAATGTTATCATAAATGAGAAACCAGATGTGGTTGTTGACATTATAGATTCATCAAACCTTGAGAGAAATCTCTATCTTGCTGTTCAGCTTATGGAACTTCGTATTCCTTTAGTTTTTGTATTTAATATGAAAGATATGGCCCAGGAAATGGGTATAAAAATAGATGTGGATAAACTTTCCAAGCTTCTTGGTGTGCCTATAATAGAAACAGTTGGCAGTAAAGGTGATGGAGTAAAAAATATACTTGATGAAGCTGTAAAAGTAGCAACTGAAAAAAATATAAATTATCCTGTTATTACATATGATGCTATTATTGAAAAGTATTTAGTATCAATTGAATCACTTATTAAACAGCATACAACAGGAATAGAAAATTATAATACAAGATGGCTGGCAGTTAAGCTTTTAGAAGGGGATAAAGATGTTAAAAGCATTGTTCCTTCGCCAATAGTTGATGAAGAAGTTAAAAGAGCAGAGCACGATGTAGAACAAATTTTAGGTGATGTGCCTGAAACTGCAATTGCAAGTGCGAGATATGGTTTTATTTCAGGAGCATGTCAGGAATGTGTTACAACTACTGTTGAAGCACGTCATAATATGAGTGATGCTATTGATTCTGTTTTAGTAAACAGGGTGCTTGGTATTCCAATATTTTTAGGATTAATGTATCTTGTTTTTCAATTGACTTTTACCTTAGGCGACCCATTTATGGGCTGGATAGAGCAGTTTTTCAGCTTTTTAGGGGATAAAGCAAGTGTTGCAATTAGTCATGACTTACTGCGTTCGCTAGTTGTTGATGGTATAATAGGTGGTGTAGGTGGTGTAATAGTATTTTTACCAAATATTATATTTCTTTTTATTGCAATTGCTGTTTTAGAAGCCAGTGGTTACATGGCTCGTGTTGCTTTTATTATGGATAAAATAATGCATAAAATTGGGCTTCATGGTAAAAGTTTTATTCCGTTTTTAATAGGGTTTGGTTGTTCTGTTCCTGCAATTATGGCTACAAGAACATTAGATAATCAAAGAGACAGAATAATAACAATGCTTGTAACACCATTTATGAGCTGTGGGGCAAGGCTTCCAATATATCTTTTAATAATACCTGCATTTTTTGATAAAAATCAGGCATTAGTTCTTTGGGTTATATACTTAATAGGTATTATTATGGCAATTATAATTGCTAAAATTTTAGGTATGACAGTTTTAAAAGGTGAATCTGCTCCATTTGTAATGGAACTTCCACCATACCGTATTCCAACAATTAAAGGTGTATTAACTCAAATGTGGGAACGCAGCTGGTTATACCTTAAAAAAGCAGGAACAATAATATTATTTATATCTATTGTAATGTGGGCTTTAACAGTATTTCCACAGTTTCCTGATGAAAAGGCAGAACAGTATGCTGCCCAGTTGCCAGAGTTAGAGCAAACTTTAAATGAACAAACTAAAGAGCTTTCATCTCTTGGATATATTATTCCAACTGAAGAAAACTTTTCAGAAGCAGAAGCTTCTAATAAAAAATTAAATGACAGTGATAGAGAAAAAGCCCAAGAACTTGTTGCACAAATTGATGCAACAAATGGTAAAATTGATAAAGTTTTATATAACTTATCAGAAGCAGAGTTAGAATATAGTGCAGCAGGAAGGATAGGCAAGTTTATTGAACCAGTAATTGCTCCACTTGGTTTTGACTGGAAAATAGGAACGGCATTAATTGGTGCTTTTGCTGCAAAAGAAGTTTTTGTTGCACAAATGGGTATTGTTTATTCATTAGGTGAAGTAGGCGAAGATTCAGATGCATTACGAGCAAAATTACAGGAAAATTACACCCCATTAGTTGGTTTTGCTATAATGGTATTTGCATTACTTAGCGCACCTTGTATGGCAACATTTGCTATTGTTAAAAGGGAAAGTAATTCATGGAAATGGGCATTCTTTCAGTTTTTTGGAATGACGCTTGTTGCATACATTATAACATTTTTAATTTATCAAATAGGCAGATTATTTAGTTAATTTGAAAAGGTGAGATTATGATAGGAAATATTATTGTAGCTGCAATAGTTTTATTATCAGCTGCTATTGTTGCTAGAAAATTATACAAAACATTAACAGGTAAAGCAGGCTGTGGCTGCAGCTGTGGTGATGGCAAAAACGGCACATCATCATGTTGTGGTGCTGGCTGCCATGCTAAAGTAAAATAGTCTATGAAATCTCCTTATTATAATAAGGAGATTTTTATTTTTTAAAATTCCATATTGATTTTATTTCAAAATTATTTATATTAATCTCTTACCATATAATATAGGAGCGTATTTAATGGCACGTTTTTCCCCTACCATGCTTGAACGTATTAGGTCTATAAATATTGCCAATATTATAGAGCCTTATGTTGAATTAAAGTTAAAGGGGAGAGATTTGTGGGGACTTTGCCCATTTCATCATGAAAAATCACCATCTTTTAAAGTTGATGCAGAAAAGGGTTTTTTTAAATGTTTTGGCTGTGATGCAAAAGGTGATGGGGTTACTTTTGTTATGCGTCAGCTTGGGTTTTCTTACTATGATGCAGTTATCTATTTAGCAGAAAAATATGGAATAAACATTGAACTAGAAGGCGAAGAAAATATACGTTCTAAAGATATTATAGCACTGCATGAAGAAATACAAAAAATTTCCCGTAAATTATTTTATTCACCAGATGGTGAAAAAGCAAAAGAATATATTACAAGCAGATATTTTGATGATGATGATTTTAATGAATTTGGTATAGGGTATTTATCATCTAATGTGGATTATTCAAATATTTTTAAATCATTTTCAAAAGAAGTGCTTTATGATTCAGGTTTTTTTAAGGAATCACAATATAAAACACCTTATTCAAGATTTTTTAGCAGATTAATGCTGCCTATTAGAAATATTACATCATCTATTGCAGCATTTGCAGGGCGTAGTTTAGATGGTTCAAATCCAAAATATTTAAATTCTGCTGAAAGTTCTGTATTTCATAAAGGTTCTACCTTATTTAATATTGATAAAGCTAAAAATGCAATGAAACAGAATAAGCAGGCATTAATAGTAGAAGGTTATTTTGATGTAATGCGTCTTTATAAAAATGGGTTTAAAAATGTTGTTGCACCCATGGGAACAGCCTTAACATCAGACCAAATTAATATTTTAAAAAGATATGCAGAAGAAGTAACTGTTATGTTTGATGGAGATAGTGCAGGGGAAAAAGCAGCCTTTAGAAGTCTTGAAAGATTTGCAGAAACAAGCCTTTTTCCAAAAGTAATATTTTTACCACAGGAAGATGACCCAGATAGCTTTGTATTAAATAATGGAATAGATAAATTTTACGAACTATATAATAAACGAGAAGATTTATTTATACATATGATAAAAAAGTTATCAGCATCAGCTAAAGACGATTTTAACATAAAACTTTCGCGTTTTAAATCTGTTACTAATATGCTTGCAAAAATAAATAATCCACATGTTAGGGATTATTATGTTGATGCTGCATCAGAAATTTTTAAATTAAAAAAAGAAAATGTTTATGAAGATTTAAACCAAAACCGATATAAGAAAAATGTGGCAGCATCTAAAAATAATACAAGCAGTATGTATTTATGTGAGATGGATTTTGTTGCATGCTTATCAAGATTACCTATTGATGTTATTGATAATTTATTATCGGATTTTAATCTTGATATGATAAATGATAATGAAATAAAAAATATTTTAAAAATAATACTTGCAAATTTATCTAAAATTTCGGATATTAGGGAGATTACCCATGAATTAGGAAATCAATTTGTTGAGCTGGCAATGCGGGAAATTGCAGAAGATGATATCTATAAAGATGCATTAAAGAATAAAAATCAAATTGAGCTTAATTTTTTGAAAAAACGTCAGAATGAGTTAATAGAGCAAATGCGAACTACTTCTGATAAAGTTATGCAGGTAAATATGTTGCAAGAGCTAAACAGCCTTACAAAACAAATTGCTGGTAAAAAATAAGGATGGTGAATAAGAGTTTATGTCTAAGAAGATTAAACTACCTGAAGTGAAACAATTAATATCTCTTGGTAAAGAAAAGGGTTTTTTAACTTTTGATGAAATTAATGAGGTATTACCTGAAGAAGCAGCAACAAGTGATTTTCTTGATGAAATCATGACGCTTCTTTCCCAATTAAAAATAGATGTTATTGACCATAAAAGCAAAAAAGGAAATATTTTTCCTACAAATGTTGTTATTGATGAAGATGAAGATGAAGATGGATTATCTTCTCTTGATGGTGAATATCAGGAAGAAGGTGAGGATTCTTTAAGCACTGATGACCCAGTTAGGCTTTACTTAAAAGAAATGGGTAATATTCCATTATTAAACCGTGAAGATGAAGTTAATGTGGCTAAAGAAATAAAAAAAGGTCAGCGTAAAGTTATTAAGGCTATCTTATCTTTTCCATCAACTGCTGCAAAATTTATGGAATTTTCAGAAGGTGTTAAAAATGATACCATGCGTCTTAAAGATATTATAGATATTGAAGATGATGATATGGAAATGGAACAGCTTCAAGATGATTTTGATGAAGTTGATGAAGAAGTAATGAAAGAAATAAAAGATAACAAAGAGGCTCAACTTAAAGCTCAATTTTTTGATACAATAGATGAAATAGTTATTAAATTAAAAGAAGATATTGCTCTTTCAGAAGAATTTAGAAAAAATATGAAATCTATGTCAAAAAAAGAGCTTGAAGAAAAAAGAGTAGCTTTAGAGTCTTCTATTGAAGCCTTAACTGATAAACTTTTAGATATTAAGGTTAACTTTAATACTATAAATGACATCTCTCAGGATATTAAAATCAACTATGAAACTATTCAGACAAGCATGTATGAATTAAATAAACTTGCTAAAATTTTACGTGTTGATACATCAGCAATATGCAACCTTACTCATGTTGAAATTACAGAACTTGCTTCAAATCAAGGCATGAGAGAAAAAGATATTAATACTATTATAGAAAAACATTCTATAACTATTACAAAAATCAATGACCATTATAATAATTTGGGTATTGAAAAAGAAGAGTTTGAATCAATTTATGAAAGTCTTTTAGAAGGTGAAAGTGTTACCGATAATGCTAAATCTAAATTAATAGAAGCAAATTTAAGACTTGTTGTAAGTATTGCAAAAAAATATACTAATAGAGGATTGCAGTTTTTAGATTTAATCCAGGAAGGAAATATTGGGTTAATGAAAGCTGTTGAAAAGTTTGATTATTCTAAAGGATATAAATTTTCTACATATGCAACATGGTGGATACGTCAAGCTATAACAAGAGCAATAGCAGACCAGGCAAGAACTATAAGAATTCCTGTTCATATGATAGAAACTATTAATAAGATGATGAAGGTAACTCGTAATCTTCAACAGGATTTAGGCAGAGAACCAACACCTGAAGAAATATCAGAAAAAATGGATATACCTGTTGAAAAAATTAAAAAGGTTATGAAAATAGCAAAAGAACCTGTATCTTTAGAAACACCAATTGGTGAAGATGAAGATTCAAGTCTTGGTGATTTTATTGAGGATAAGTCTGCGAAAAATCCATCAGATGAAGTAACTTATCTCAAATTAAAAGAACATACACGCAATATTTTAGATACTTTATCACCAAGAGAAGCAAGTGTTTTAAGGCTTCGTTTTGGAATCGATTGTGATTCTGACCATACATTAGAAGAAGTTGGTAAGAAATTTACAGTTACAAGAGAACGTATTAGGCAGATAGAAGCAAAAGCACTTCGTAAATTAAGGCACCCAACAAGAAGCCGTATTATGAAAACATTTACTGATTAATATATTAAAGGGCAGTATAGAAAATACTGCCCTTTAGATTGTCGAAAAAATACATTTTTTCGACAGCCTGTTTTTGAGAACTAAACTTAGATACACGCTCCAAGTTTAGTTCAATAGATTAATTTTTTAATACACCTAACATTTGTTATTTGGAAATTAAAGATAATTAATTACTTTTTAATAGTCTATGGGCAGTATAGAAAATACTGCCCTTTTTTATTTTTTAAAAAAATTAGAAAATATGGTAAATTCTAAAAACGATTGCGAAAAAAGTAGTAAATAAAAAAGTGGTTGTTAACTCTCTTAAAATAAAATAATATTTTTTAGCTAAAAAAATAAATAAGGAGAGAACAACCACTAATGGATATTACACTAAAACCGA
>CASEIN010000060.1 GCA_949287985.1 Mucispirillum schaedleri
GTCGATTTCTTCTTTTAATTGGTCTACTTCAAGTTGAAGCATTGCACGGTCATTTGTAGTATAAGCTGGGTCACCTGCTTGAACTGCAAGCTCTCTTATACGTTGAACCATAGAAGTCATAGAACCCATTGCACCTTCTGCAGTTTGTAACATAGAGATAGCATCTTGAGCGTTTGTAGCCGCTTTTGAAAGACCAGATATCTGAGCTCTTAATTTTTCAGATACTGCCAAGCCTGATGCATCATCTGCTGCTGTATTAATTCTTAAGCCTGTTGAAAGTGCTTTTATTGTTTTTGTTAAACTGTTATTAGCATTATTTACGCTACCTTGAGCGCCAATTGCTGTTGAGTTATTTACTATTGAAAGAGCCATAATTTTATCCTCCGTGAAAATTGCTTAATCATTATCCTTCCTGACTATAATGAAATAAGCCTACAAGAACATCCGTGTTCTCATACTTTCATCTTATTTAATTTTAAATTTGCCAATAATATGGCAGTCCCTGCCTATAAACAGTAGTTATTATCATATACCTAAACCTATAATGGCATGTTTATTATTATAATTTTCAAGCCACATGAAGGTATACGAATATTCTTCCACTGCCTTTTCAGCAAAAAACATAAATCCTTGCACTAGTTTTTTAGGTAAACCTTTAACCTTGTAAAATAAAATTAATAAATCTTAACTTTAATTTAATTTACACCTCACTAATATAGTTTTGTCCCTATACTTCATATTTCGCGCAAGTGGTATTAAATACCTAAATATGATACCTAGGAGTAATATATTATGCTCATTAATATTTTTGCAGCTAACTTATAAATGCAAGTCCACTGCTAAACTTTGCCTATATGGCTGCTCACACCATATAAGCTATGCTCAAACAGGAATAAAGCTGGACTAGTAACACTTATGACAAATAATCCATGCCAATAAAACTGTTATAAAGCCTGCATATTCCTTAAAACAAAATAAGCCGACTATTTGATTACTCAAAAGCCGGCTTAATTATTTTAATACCTTTAAATATTTAGTTAATGCGAAACAAAGTTTTTGGTAAAAAAAAGAGCCGATAAAGTTATTCTTTATCGGCTCAAGTATTTTGATACCATATTAAATTTTATTCTACTTTCTTTCACATTTTACATATCGGTAAGTTCTAAAATTTACTTTAGATTTTTTTTATTTTTTTTATTTTAAATTTTCTAACTTACCCTTTCATGATTTTGTTATCGGTAATATAAAAAATTACTTTAGAAAAAATTTACCGTAACAGAAAAATTTTACAAATAAATTGACAATAGTATATAAGTAATATATTTTATATAGTATAAGGGAATAAAGAATTTAAAAAATATTACAGGGTAACAATATGAATTACAATAAATACACTTTCAAACAAATAGTATTATATATAATAAACAAAATCAATAAACAAGAATTAGGAAATGTTAAACTTAATAAAATATTATGGTTTTCTGATTTAGAAAAATGTAAAAATGAAGCATACACAATTACAGGTGAAACATACATTAAACAAAATTATGGACCAGTTGCAAAACATTTACCATCAATTTTAAGAGAACTTGAGAAAATAGATAAAGCAATAACAATAGAAAGAGAAACACCAGACAGTATGCTTTTATATACACCAGTTAAAAAAGCAGATACTAATTTATTTAAAAATGATATTAAGTATATTGATGAAACAATAGAAAAATTAAGACATATGAAGTCAAAAGATATTAGCAAATTAACACATACAAAACTATGGGAAAGTTTAAATATTGGTGAAGTTATGCCAGTAGATGTTGAAGCATTAGAATATTTTGTAGATAATGAAACAAAGGATAGTGATATACAATGGGAAAAAGAAAATAATAATTTAAAAAATGTTGGATAGTCTTAATGTATAACATTACAAATATATCATATTTTTAATAATAAAGTAAAAAATACTTATGCATATAAAAACAGTATTGAAGTTCGTTATCGGATAAGAGCATTTATAAAATCATTAGAAATTAACCCAATTAAAAATTTTGTATGCAGTAGTCCATTAACATATAATTTTATTGTAACTATTCCATTTAATCAAGATAATTATAAATTAATAGCTAAATATATAATAGAACAAAATAATATAATAATAAAAGATGTTTTATTTTACAAATTATAAATAACTTTCACCCCCATTTTTTATTAAAAAATGCTATAACTACTTGATAATATATGTAAAAATAGAAATAATTGTAATAACTGTCATTCTGAGCCTACGATAGTAGGCGAAGCAGTTTCTTTTAACCTTTTTAATTGTATAGGGTTGTAATATTATTAATAGATTATTGATATTACTACTGTGTAATATTGAGCGTAAGAAAATGAAATTGTAAACTTGAAAAATATAACAGTTTTAGATATATTAAAATTAAGTATAATCTATTAATATCTTACTGCCATATTTTTACCTTTCCATATCTTTACGCCGAAAATCTCAGAAACGTGTAGAAATGTTATATTATCCCTTCGTCTCCAAATTCCATAACCACTCCGTGTTTTTTTCTCCATATGAAATTTGAACTCGCATTACTAATAAAAAACATTAGTAATACTCAAACAAAAATTCCATAACCATTACGCAAAAAACACTGCGTATGAAATAAGTCGCTCAGTGATAATATAACTTTAGCTCCTAAATATGGATAAAAACTATTAATATTTTACTAACTTTCGCATTCGCTTATAATGGCTTATGAGTATGTGAATAGTTTTCTTTTACTGCTTCACCCCCATTTTTTATTAAAAAATGGGGGTGAAGCAGAATTATAAATTAATAGCTAAATATATAATAGAACAAAATAATATAATAATAAAAGATGTTTTATTTTACAAATTATAAATAAAACTATAAAATAGTATATTCTATAATCAAATCTTTATTGCTTATGGCAAAATAACGTTTTGTTATATTTAAAAATATTCTTTTTAATCTCTAGTATATTCAAGTGTTATACTATCATCATTATTAAAAAAAATATTTTATAAGTAATGAGTTTTAACAACTACTTTTTTTATTTAATTTTTCGCAATCGTTTTTAGAATTTACTAAATTTTATTTTTTTTAAAAAATTACTTGATTTATTTATTTTATTGTATAATATTATAAGTAGGAAGTGTGCTTTTGTGCGAGAAGTATTCTTCCCATAAATAAAGCTGCTTATGTGCGTGAAAAAAAGTGGCTTTAGTTGTAATAGGAGCGAAAGGGTGCCTGCCAGTGAAATCAGGGGGTGCTTATCGCTAAGTTTGTTTGGACAGCTTAGCATTGTAAGTTATAAGTGAGTGTGTAACTTATATGACATTTTAATATGGTATCAAATATATTGAGCCGTGGGTAGATTGCATCTACTTACGGCTTTTTTGTTTTATAAACACAGTGCATGAATGCGCCATGCCTGTTTGTTTGCAGTATAAAACAAGCCAATATATTTGCGGGCTGTTGAAACATACGAATATTTTTTTAGTTAAAATAATATTATAATGTATGTATCAACACAATTGAGCCACATTAGTAATACTAGTGTGGCTTATTTTGTTTATACGTAAGGAGCGAAAAAAATGCGAATATCAAAGCCCTTTATTTAAGGTAGTCAAAAATTAAAAAATTAAAACTGAATACTGGTGTGTGCTTATGTAATTAGGTGCAGTGTTTTTGCACGCACTTACTACACAATTATATAATTGACTTATAATTAATATAGTTGCACGTGCTGTTTTTTAAGGTGATGATGCCTTGTTGGGTATAATTGATATTTGTAAATTATAAATTTGTTGCTATTTTTTGGAGGTGTTGGAAAACTTTAACCATAATTTATGTTTAAGTTTGATATTACTATAAATATCAGTGCAAGGAAAATTAAGTATTTTAACGTTATATTTGGCGGTATGACGTTTAAATGTAAATTAATAATACAGTAAGGATACTGTAAATAAAAAATAATTAATAATATTCACGGAGGATATTAATATGGCTCTTTCAATAGTAAATAACTCAACAGCAATTGGCGCTCAAGGAAGTGTTAATAATGCAAATAATGCTCTTACAAAAACAATTAAAGCACTTTCTACTGGTTTAAGAATTAACTCTGCAGCAGATGATGCTTCAGGTTTAGCAGTTTCTGAAAAATTAAGAGGACAGATTTCTGGTCTTGCAAAAGCTGCATCTAACGCACAAGATGCAATTTCTATGCTGCAAACTGCAGAAGGTGCAATGGGTTCTATGACTTCTATGGTTCAACGTATAAGAGAACTTGCAATTCAAGCAGGTAACCCAGCTTACACTACAAGCGACCGTGCAGTTTTACAACTTGAGGTTGACCAGTTAAGAGAAGAAATTGACAGGGTTTCAAATACTACTGAATTTAACACTAAAAAATTATTAAATGGTGATGCTTCAGGCTACTGGTCTGCAAATACTGATAAACTTGAAGCAATATTAACAGGTTCTGTTGAAGATGGAAGCTATGTTGTAAGTGCAACTATTTCTGTATCTGGAACAGCTTCAGTTTATCAATCAGCAGCATTTAATCGTGTAAATTCAGCAGGTGCAACAGTTACTGCAAGTGGTGGTGCCAGCCTTTCTGCTGTTACATCTTTCATTGATGCTACAAGTGGCAGTTTTATATTACAAAACACACAGGAACTTACTATTTATGCCAATGGTAAATCAGCATCTGTGTTCTTAGGTCAAGGTGATACTATTAGTTCTGCTGTTACAAAATTAAATGATGCTATGATTGAACTTGGACTTGTAGCTGCAGGAAGCTCAGGTGTTACTTATTCAAATGGTATAACATTTACACCTACTGCTGTAAAAGGTGAACAATCAGAAATGACATTTGTGGGCAGTGAAAGTTTAATTAAAGCATTAGAAATTAAACAAACTACTAAAGGCACAAATGATACAGTAACAGTTAATGTTTTATCTTCTGCTGGCGGCACAAATTTAGGTTCATATACAACAAAAGATGGTATAGCTAGAAATATTTTAGATGGAGTTGACTTAAAAGTTAGCAAGCTTACAGGTAATTCTACATTTAATCTCTCCATTAAAAATAACGCTACAAAAGCAATTATTGGTGCTAATGAAGGTCAAACATTAGATATTTCTATCGGCAGAGTTGATACTGTTTCTTTAGGCATTGATAATATTAATATTACAAATATTCAAGGGGCAGAAAAAGCAACTGGTAAACTTGATTTAGCACTTGAAAAAATAAATAAAGCACGCTCTACTATGGGTGCTCAAATGAACAGGCTTGAATATACTGTTAACAACTTAAATATTACAAGAGAAAATATGATAGCTTCTGAAAGCCGTATCCGTGACTTAGATATTGCTCAGGCTTCAAGTGATTTAGCTTCTCAGCAAGTTGTTCTTCAGTCTGCAACAGCCATGCTTGCTCAAGCTAACTTAATACCAACTTATGCTATGACACTGCTGCAATAAGCTGGCAGCTTATAGCCTATTGTGGCAAGGACGGGTATGCTTATGGATAATATCAATAAAGTATCACGTATTGATACTAATTTAAGTGATTCTTCATACCGCGGAACTCAAGATGAGAAAAAGTTGGATAAAACTAAAGCGACTAAAACAAGCTTTAGTGATATTTATGACATAAGGCTTTTATCTGCACAGATAAATAAAAGCTCCAGTGAGTTTAGGCTTGAAAGTGTGGAAGAAGTCAATAGAGAGTTAAAAAACGTTATTTCAGAACTGCAGGGTGAAAAAACTGATAATGTGGTACAGTCTTTTCCATCAGAAGATATTTTAGCCCTTGCAAAAATGATGTGGAAAAACTCTAATTAAAGCAGTATAATATCAATATACCAATGATGACGGTATAAGTATTAAAATAAAGCCTTCCTCTAGTTATTGAGGAAGGCTTTTTATATTATTAACCTATTGTTTGAAGTAATGCTAAAGCTTGTTGTGGGATTTTATTAGCCTGAGCAACCATAGCTGTAGCAGACTGAACTAATACTTGGTTTTTAGTAAGGTTAGTTGTTTCTTCTGCTATATCTAAATCTCTAATACGGCTTTCAGCAGCTGTTAAGTTTTCTCTTGCAGTTTCTAAATTATTAATAGTGTACTCTAATCTATTCATTTGAGCACCAACAGTAGCCCTTGTTGCTGTTAATATTTCAAGTGCTCTGTCTATTTTTGTTATAGACCTTTGAGATAATTCTAAATCCATAACATATACATCATCAATTTCAAGCCCAGTCGTGTCAAGCTGGCTTACAGATATATTTAAAGTTTGACCTTCATTAGCACCAATTTGAAGTTCAGTGCGGTTATCAACCACGTGAAGGTAAGCTGTAGATACTTCATTTGTTGCTCTAAATTCAAATGATTTAGTGCTGTCATTCCATATTGGTTCAATACCTGCATCTTGTTCTATTGTTATATCCATACCATTAATAATGTTTCTTGCTTTGCCATCATTTACATTATCATTACCTATAAATTTACCAGTGTGCGCATCAGTTACTGTTACATCAATACTTGAGTTTTCACCTTTTTGAATAGTATTTAACCCTAATGCATTCATAATATTTTGGTCTGCTGTGAAAACAAGTTCGCTGTCTCTACCTAAAGCTGCAGACTGGATTACAAATGTTCCTGGAACAGATTCGTTAGTTCCTGCAGTTGCTTTATTTGCACCACTATTTGCAACACCTTCTTTAGATACATATCTTACTAAACTTTCGTTTACTATTTGACCATTTACTGTAGTTGTATCTGCACCTAAACCAAGCTCCATTAATGCTGCAGTTAATTTTTTATCAAAGTCTTCAATAGTATCATCTTGTTCTATGTAAATTGTTGTAGATTTACCCATGTTATATATTGTAATATCTTGTGTATTTGCAAGTAAATTTACACCATCAGCATTTGTAAACTGAGTAAGGTCTGCAAGTTTTGTATCTTTTGTAGCTGGTCCTGAGTCCCTTACATTTACAGTAGTTGTTCCAGATATTAAAACACCTGCTGTTTGAGTTGCAGCTCCCGGAGTGCCTTCTCTAAATTCAGCTGTAATGCTGCCATAGCTTACAACACCAGTTTTAGGGTCTAAATTTGCCATGTGGTATTTCACTTTATTAAAATCTATAACCTGGTCACCATTGTCTGCTTTTACAAGGCTGCCTGCTGCAGAGAATGTAAGAACTGGGCCATTATCAATTTGAAGTGAACCAGAACCACTTGCTGCACCATTAAATGCATTTGAAGCTGCATCAAATACTGATACTATTTTATCTCCAGGTTGAATTGTAGCGCCACCACCAGGCATTTTTAATGTCATTACTGCTGTATTTGGATTTGCACCACCTAAATTTAATGTAATTGTAGCTGTAGTATCTGCAGCTGCTGTTGCTTCTACCCATGAGCTTAATTCGCCAGTTTTACTGTCCATGTAACGATAGCGATATGTAAAACCACCAGTTACTGTGCCATTAGTTGTGCTTACAATTTCAAGCTCATAATAACCACTTGTTAAGTTACCGTTATTAGTAAATGTTGCAGAAGAAATTCTCCAGTTAGTTTGAGCACCTTCTGCACCATGGTATGTTTGCATTGCTGATAATGTATGTTCTGCATTTGTATCATTATCAATAGTATCTGTTTGACCTTTTACTGTGATAGTCATACCTGCAGAATCTGTAGTTAATATGTTTTCTGGGTCTCTTACACTTGTAACTGAAGCGCTTTGTGTAGTATTAGTTACTTCTGCTACTAACACACCATCTTTAACCTGCATAATTTGTGATTTATATACATCATTTAATCCAGGTTTAATAGAGCTGTCCACTTTATAGTTACCTTCTGCTACTTCAGGTCCTTTAACTACTGCACCAAGGTAATCTTCAGTTGCTGACCATAAAGCTGTGCCACTGCCATCAAGAAGTTTTTTAGTGTTAAATTCTGAAGTTCTAGAAATTCTGTTTATTTCTTCTTTTAACTGGTCTACTTCAAGCTGAAGCATTTCCCTATCATTTGTTGTATATATACCGTTACCAGCTTGAACTGCAAGCTCACGCATACGCTGAAGCATGCTTGTAACAGAACCCATTGCACCTTCTGCAGTTTGTAAATAAGAGATACCATCTTGAGCGTTCATACTTGCTCTTTTCATACCACTTATTTGACCACGTAATTTTTCAGATATTGCAAGCCCTGATGCATCATCAGCTGCTGTATTTATTCTTAATCCAGAAGACAATCTTTGTAAAGATTTTGTCTGCATATTACTTGCTATGTTTAAATATTTTTGTGCACCTATGCTTGGTACATTGTTATAAATTGATAAAGCCATGACCTACCTCCGTGTAAGTGCTTTACTGCGGGGCTTCCCTGCCCATGATTTCTCATGTTTTTTAGTTTTTTTAATTTTTTTTAGTTTTAGTTTTTTAAAAAATTGTCCTTGCAAAAAATTGGTCGGTTTGTGATTTCTTTATCAACTTTATATAGAAATCTTGTAAATCGCTTTTTTCATAATGTCTTCTCCTAAAGGCTTATGCCTTTTGCCGACACGCGATTTAAAAGATTATTTGATTTGCTTTTCGTCATGCCGACCTGATTGTTTCAGTATCTTCTTTTTTAATTCTTGTAAGGTGCTCTCTAAAACCTGCCAGTGCCCTTGGGGGTCAAAGGCGGCTTTGTTATATGAGAAAACTACCTTACAAGATATTTATCGGAAATAATTTCATATTACTTTAGAAAAAATTTTATATTTTTTCATTTTTTATGAAATTACCTGTTTTCTTACCTTTATTATCGGATAATATTTAGATTACTTTAGAAAAATTTATTATACTAATATAACTTGACTTTTTAAGTATATATGGTAGTATTACTAAAATATAAATTCGGTGTATATATGATTAAACATTCAATATATCTTCCTCTAAATAAAATTGAAAATGACCACTTTGCTTCTATATATGATGATTGGGATTCAGAACGCTTTTTTAGTCAAACAGGAATAAAATCAAGATATTATGCTAGCCCAAATGAAACATCTGGCAGTATGGCTGCAGCGGCACTTTCAAATTTAATAGATAAATATAATATAGATAAAAATTGTATTGATTTTATCGTATGTGTAACAGAAACCCCAGATAATCTTCTTCCAGCAACAGCTTATAAGGTGCACCAAATAGTAGGGCTGTCAAATAAATGTGGTGCATATGATATTAATCATGGATGTTCAGGCTTTACATATGGAATAATGAATGCATGCAATCTTATTAATTCTGGAATGGCTAATAATGTTGCACTGTTAAATACTGATACTCTATCTCACTATCTTGATAAAAACGATAGAGGCATAACCACAATTGTTGGCGATGCTGCATCTGCTTTTTTAATAGATAAAGCTACATGCAGTAATATAATGAACTTTGTATATGGAACAGATAGCTCAGGGTATGATAAGCTACTTATTAAACCAAAAGACGATGATAAAAGTAAAGAACAATATCTTTATATGGACGGAATGGATGTTTTTTATTTTGCAATAAATAATGTACCTAATATTATCAAAGAAATTCTACAAGCTAATAATTTATCTATTGATGATATTGATTTTATAGTCTTACATCAAGCAAATAAAACCATACTGGAATATGTAAAAAAAAGGCTGAAAATTAAAGATGAAAAATTTTATATTAATTTAGAAGAAACTGGTAATACAGCAAGTGTAACAATTCCTATAGCAATAAATAATTTAGTTAAAAATGGAGATTTAAAAGATAATATGAATATTCTAATTTTGGGATTTGGTGTTGGATATTCATGGTGTGGGACCGTTATAAGGTGGTAATATGACTTTTGAAGAAAAAATGAAAATATTTAAAGAAACTTTCCTTATTGATGAAAGTATAGAGTTAAGTGGCAATACTATTCTTAATACTTTGGATAATTGGGATTCTATGTCTAAGTTATCATTAATTGTTATTTTTAAAGATTATTGTAATAAAAAATTAACATTTGATATGTTAAACAGCTTTTCTTCAATACAAGATATATTTGATGCTATGGATTAAAAAATGAGTATAACTAATAACACATATTTAATAATTGGAGCAACAGGTGGGATAGGTATAGATTTAGCCCATACACTAGCAAAACAAAAAGCAAATATAATAATTTCTGGCTCAAATAATAGCAAACTAGATAAGTTATATAATGAACTTCAAAAAATTTCTAACTGTGACCATAGTAGAGAACAACTAGATTTAAATAATATAAATGATATTGAACATGTATTTAATAAACTACGGACAAAATACAAACGAATTGATGGATTAATATACTGTGCTGGTATTGCACCATTATGTCCATCTTTCCTAACTAAATATAACGATATGATAAAAACTTTTAATATTAATTATTTTGCATTTGTAGAATTTGCTAGATTATTTGCAAAACAAACTTTCACCAAAGATAATATGGGACATATTATAGCTATATCATCAATATCATCAACACTGAATGAAAAAGGAAGGTTATCATACTCATCATCAAAAATTGCACTTGAAACATCTGTTAAATTATTTGCAAAAGAACTAATTGCAAGAAATATTTGTGTTAATGCTATTAGACCTGCAATAGTTAATACCGAATTAGGTCAAAACTATCTTGAGATAATAGGTGAAAACAATATTAATCATATACAGCCTCTTGGATATATTGAGACAAATGAAATAAATGAACTTATTCTTTATATTATATCACAAAAAAGACCAAAAACAACTGGTACCATATTTGATATAAATGGAGGAATTTTATAATGTTCGTTCATTATCTCAAATTCGTTGAAAAGCTCAATATTTCCAGTGGGAATATTATCTTTATAGCTTCAGATATTTCTAAACTCGCTTATGAAGCACAAGAGAACGATATTGTTTTTAATATTAATGAATTTATAGATGCGATTACAAATAAAATTGGTAACGAAGGAACATTAATCTTACCTGTCTATAATTGGGATTTTTGTAAAAACATACCTTTTGACTATAATAAAACAATAGGTAAAACTGGTTATTTAGGTAACGCTGCTCTCAAGCGCAATGATTTTATCAGAACAAAGCATCCTATTTATTCATTTGCAGTATGGGGAAAAGATAAACATTACCTTGCTTCCATTGATAATATACATGCATTTGGTAAAAATACTGTTTACCAGTATCTAATAGATAATCACGCCACAAATATTGCTATTAATGTTAATTTTAATGACCATTACACAATTTGTCATCAGATAGAACAACTTGTTGGTGTGCCATATCGATATAACAAATATTTTAAAGGTGATTATATTGATGTGAATAATAATATATCAAAAAAAACATATTCAATGAGTGTTCGTTATCTCGAATTATCTCTTTCTGGTGATGCTGTTGAACTCTATAATGAGATGTTAGACAAGAAAATTGCATATGAGCAGAAGATAGGTAGTCATACAGTATCATATATAGATATTGCAAAATCAGTTGCAGTTATTGAAAATGATATTTTACATAACAATGCCCTTAAACAGATTCAATATAATCATAATAAAGCTAGATTATTCCATCAAAAATTACAATTAAAGGAAATAATTACCGATATATTTTCTATAACACGCTCCATTTCTGGTAATGGTAATAGACAGACATTAAAATATTTAAAAGAAAACTATCTTGGAGAACTTAAAATACTTGAATATTCTATTGCTGATAACCCAACAATTTTTGACTGGGAAACACCATATGAATGGAATATTGATGAAGCTTACATTGAAGATGAAAACGGAAATAAAATAATAGATTTTAAAAACAATAACCTGCATATTTTAGGCTATTCTGAACCTGTGGATATTACAATACCATTTTCAGAACTTGATAATCACTTATATTCACTAGAAGATGATATTGATGCTATACCATATGTTACATCATATTATAAAACACGCTGGGGGTTCTGTATTACCCACAGGCAGAGAGAAGAGTTGCGTAAAAACCCTAAACAATTATACCATGTAGTTATTAAATCGACACTTAATAAAAACGGCTCTATTACATATGGTGAGCTTATTATTAATGGCTATGAAGATGATGAAATATTAATATCTACATACATATGCCATCCATCAATGGCTAATGATAACCTATCAGGCATAGCTGTTGCAACTAAAATTGCAAAATATATATATGCACTGCCAGAAAGAAAATATACATATCGCATTATTTTTATTCCAGAAACTATTGGTGCTTTAATTTATTTAAAAGAAAATATAACACACCTGCAAAAGTATGTAAAGGCAGGATTTGTGCTTTCTTGTATTGGCGATGACGGTGATTATTCCTGCGTCCATACTCCATATAATAATACATATACAGATAAAATAGTTACCCATGTTTTAAAACATATTACAGATGAGCCTAAAGAATATTCATTTTTAGAGCGTGGAAGTGATGAAAGGCAGTTTTGTGCTCCTAATGTAAACTTACCAATATGCACACTTTCACGCACCAAGTTTGGCAAATTTAAAAAGTATCACACATCAAATGATAACCTTGATTTTGTTACTGAAAAAGGCTTGCAAGGTGGTTTTGAGTATGTAAAAAAATGTATTGATATATTAGAAAACAATAATATATATAAAATAAAAACAGTTGGTGAGCCTCAGCTTGGAAAATATGGTTTATACCCTACTATCAGCCAAAAAGGAAGTGCTGACTATACAAGACGCCTTACAAATATTATTGCATACCTTAACGGTGAAAACTCTATACTTGATATTGCAGAAATATTAAATGTACCTTTTAATGAGGTATTAGAAATTATTAATCAATTAATAGAAACAAATTTAATAAATATGGCTGGAAAAGATATATGAATGAAAACATAAAATTAACAGAGCAGGAAAAACTATACTGGGAAAAAATCTTTAATACAGAATTTATTTTTGAAAAAGGCTGTTACAGCACATGTAACAGCCACTGCTGTAGGTGGGATACTCCTGATTTACCACTAACAATTATACCAAAAGGTGGTACTCTTTTTTATCTACCTAAAGAATATGCATATATTTCTAAATATGGAAAAATAACTGAAATACCACCCTATAAAATGAAAACAAAATTATTTGATAAAGAACTTTTTATATACTATAAACATTGTAATGATGATGCCAATTGTAATATTAAGTTTTCACGTTCACTTTATTGTAAGCTCTATCCTTTTATACCTGTTTTTGATATAGAGGGAAATCTGTTGGATTTAAAATTTATTTCAATATATGATGTTACATATGATTTTATAGGACAAAAATCACCCTGCTATGTAAAAGATTTGAAAGATAAATACATGGATTTATGGAAGCAAAAAGATTCTAATATACATTTGCTGAAAAATCCGTACACATTATTTTATTTAATGGTTGGTAACTTAATACACGATAATTATGTGGAGACATTAAAATCAAATAATAAATTAATTAATTTACAAGGTAAAGAATTCTGGAAAAAATGGGAAAAATTATACCTTGCAGGCAGACTTATAAATAAAAATAAACTTGAAAAAGATATTGAAAAACTTTATAATGACTTCAATATAAAATATAATTTTTCTCTTGAGGATTAAATGGATACAATAAGACAAAAAATAGTTGATATTTTTGCAAATAACAGTATAGATGTCTTGTCAGTAGATGAGAATAAATCATTAATTGAATCAGGTATAGTAGATTCTATGACATTTGTAAATATTCTATTAGAAATAGAAGAATCTCTTAACATTGAAATAGATTTTGAAAAAGTTGATTTCATATCTATTGTATCATTAAAAGGGCTTTACTCCCATATTGTTGCATTATAGCTTTTCAATAAACATATGGTACATACTTTGATTTTTTTCTGATTTAATATATGAATTATCATCTGATATTTCATATGTTATTCTGTCATTTCTTCTTAGAAAAACTATTTTAAACCTATTATCTAAAATATTGATTACACCATATAAGCCTATATTATTTATATATATACTTTCACCTTTAAAAGATTTACTAGCACTATAATCATCTTTAAAAAGTCTTATATTCTTGGTACATATTTCTCCCTGTGGTGTTAATAAAGCAATCCCCCCCCCCCGACTAAAACTCTATGTACTTCATCAATTGCTTTTTTATATATTTCTTCATTCACACACACTAATACACCATGGTCTATTACTATATGAAAAAAAGTATCTTTAAATGGCATATTATCAACTGATGCTACCTGAATATTACCATACAGACCAGTAGAATCAAATGATTTTATACAATAATCAACAGCTGTTTGGGAGATATCTATACCATATACATTATACCCAAGAGATGCTGCATATTTTATATTTGCCCCACTGCCGCAACCTATTTCTAAAATATTTATATTTTCAGGTTTACTTTCAGGATATTTTTTTTCAAAAAAATTTAATAATTCTATAACAATAGGAAATGGAAACTTCATCATAGCTTTATCGCCCGTTGTTTGATATAAATTTTCCCATAAATTACTCAAGGTACACCCCAAGAAATCATATTTACACTCACATATCATATTCTACTTTTATTTTCAAGTTAATTATAATATAATATGATGAATCAATAGTCGGAGTAAAATATGAATATTCAAAAAATATTATTTCAATCTTTAAATAATTTTAGTGAAAATAATGCACTATATATAGATGATAAATATTATACATACAGCTTTTTAAAACAGTTTTCAGTAAAAACAGCTAAAAGTATTTTAAATATTGAAAATAAAAAACAATCAGTTATTATTATGGGCTCAAGAAGTTTTTATACATATGCAGGTATTTTAGGAACTATTATATCTGGTTCATATTACACTCCTTTAAATGAGACCTTTCCCATAGAAAGAAATATTAATATAATAAAAATTTCTCAAGCAAAAACTATAGTATTAGATATAGAAGATTTTAAAAATTATGAAACAATTTTAGATAACTTAGAAAATTATAATATTATATGCCTTAATGGTGATATTAATGATTTAAAGAAACGTTTTCCTAAACATAATTTTGATTATAAAGATAATAACCTTGAAAATATTGAAGTATGTGATGATGATACTATATATATGCTTTTTACTTCAGGGAGTACAGGTGTTCCTAAGGGTATTAAAATATCACATTATAATATATATAACTATATTCATGCTTTTATTAAAAGAAATCCTATTTATAGTGATGATAGATTTATACAAATGAATGATTTAACATTTGATTTATCAGTTCATTCTTTATTTTTATCTATTTTGCATGGTGCATGCTTATATATACCTAGTAGAAGCGAAAGAATAAACCCAGTAAAATTTATTAATGACTACAGTATTACAAATATTCTAATGGTTCCATCATCTATAGCGTTTATGAAAAAAATGAGAGTATTAAAAGATAATTCACTTATGTCCGTTAAATATTTATCATTTTGTGGTGAAACATTACCTTTTGATAATGCAATATTAATGGCCAAAGCAGCACCTAATGCAAAGCTTGAAAATTTATATGGTCCTACAGAGGCTACTATTGCATGTACATATTTTGAATTTGATAAAAATACCGAAGAATTAATAGAATATTCTGGCTCTATGCCTATAGGAAATGCTTATGATGGAATGAATGTGGAACTTTTTGATAATAATCTAAATAAAATCATTGATAATAGTATCGGGCAAATTGTATTATCTGGTAAACAACTTACTACAGGTTATGTTAATAATAAAGAACAAACAAAAGAAAAATTTATAATGATAGATAATAAACTTCACTATATTACTGGAGATTTAGGTAGAGTTATCAATAATAAACTAGTATTTCTTGGTAGAAATGATTCTCAAGTGCAGATAAAAGGTTATAGAGTGGAAATTTTTGAAATAGAACATGCAATATCCAAAATTAATGGCATTATTAGTAATGCTGTAATACCAACCCCTGTTGGTGCTGTTACATATGAAAATACCACTGCGTTCATAACATGTAACACAAATATTGATTTAATAAAAATAAAAGAAGAATTAAGTAAAAAATTACCAAATTATATGGTTCCTAATAACATTATCATACTTGATAATATGCCATTAAACTCCAATGGTAAAATTGATAGAAATCAGTTAAAGAAAATATTACAACCATAATTACTCTTTTTTCTAGAATATTTTTTGCATATGGTATATAATATGCAGGCATATATTTATATATTTTTGAGGTGTTAGATGTTATCAGTAATTATTTTAGCTGCAGGCAAAGGCACAAGAATGAAATCAGAAACTCCAAAAGTGCTTTTTCATACAGCTGGTAAGCCTATGATAGATTATACTGTTGAATTAAGTAAATCATTAAATCCTGAAAAAATTGTAGTAGTAACTGGCAATATGGCTGAAGCTGTGCAGGAACACTTACAAGATTATTCTGTAGAATTTGCACTGCAAAAACAGCAGCGTGGAACAGCAGATGCTGTTATGGCAGCTATAAACCAAATAGATGATAATGGTAAGGTTCTAATATTATGTGGTGATATGCCATTAATTAAATTTGAAACTATTGATAATTTCATAAAAAATGTTACTGAAAAAATAGCTTTTATCAGTGTAAAAATGCAGCAGCCTAAAGGATATGGCAGAGTTGTGCGTTCTTCTGATAATAATGTAATAAAAATAGTAGAAGAAAAAGATGCTAATGAATATGAAAAACGTATTAATGAAGTAAATACTGGTGTTTACTTATGTGATGGAAAAGAACTTAAAAAGCGTCTTTCATCAATTGATGATAATAATGCACAAAAAGAATTTTATTTAACTGATATTGTTTGCGATGGTGCAGAGGCTTACCTAGCAGAAGATGAAAGTGAATTTATGGGCGTAAATGATAGAATACAGCTTTGCACTGCTTCTAAAATATTATATAAAAACCGTGCTGAAAAATATATGGTAGATGGTGTATCAATTATTGACCCAGAATCCTGCTATATTGATGAAGGGGTTGTAATAGGCAGAGATACTGTAATATACCCTAATGTATTTATTGAAAATGGCTCTAAAATTGATAAAAATGTTATTATACGTTCTGGCTGCCGCTTAAATAAAGCAATAGTTGAAGAAAATGTAGAAATAAAAGATAACAGCTTAATTGAAGACTCATTTATCGGCTCTGGCTCATCAGTTGGTCCAATGGCTCATTTACGACCTGGCTCATATCTTGAAAAAGATAATAAAGTTGGTAACTTTGTAGAACTTAAAAAAGCAAGAATGGGTGAAGGCTCAAAAGCAAGTCACCTTACATATTTAGGTGATGCAGAAATCGGTAAAAATGTAAATATAGGCTGCGGCACAATTACATGTAATTATGATGGGTATAATAAATATAAAACTATTATTGATGATAATGTATTTATAGGCAGTGATACTCAGCTTGTTGCACCTGTAAAAATTGGTAAAAATGTGCTTGTTGCAGCAGGCAGCACTGTTACAAAAGATGTTGATGATAATGCCCTTGCCATATCACGCACTCCACAAAAAAATTTGGAAAATAAAGGCAAGGAAATAATGGACATTAATAAAGCTAAAAAGGAAAGTAAAAAGTAGGTTATATAAATTGAAATTAGTAAATTTCATACGCTTAAAATTTAGTTACCTTATTACTAAATATGAAGATGTTGTAATTATTACAGTGGCAGTTGCCATAGGTGTAGCTGCAGGGCTTGGAAATATTGTATTTCGCAGCCTTATACATTTTCTACAAAATACTTTATATGGTATTGAAAGTGAAGTTATGCTCTATAATCTGCAGGATACTTCTAACTGGAAAATTGTTGTTATACCTGCTTTAGGTGGCTTGGCTGTTGGTATAATCACTACTGTTTTTAAATCTAACGTTCATTCTGTGGCAGATGTTATAAAAGCCATATCACTTCATAGAACATTATCACCTGTTACTGCCGTTTTAAAAACTATTACTTCAGCTATTACACTAGGCACTGGTGGTTCTGCAGGCAGGGAAGGACCAATTATAATGATTGGAGCATCTCTTGGCTCTGCTGTTGGCCAATTTTTTAAATTTTCTCATGTTAGAATGAGCTCTGCCACTGCCTGTGGTGCTGCAGGTGGTATTGCTGCCACATTTAATGCACCTATGGGTGGAGCAATGTTTGCTGCTGAAGTGCTGCTTGGTAAATATGGTGTTAGAACATTCAGCCCGTTAATAGTTTCTGCTGTTACTGCGACAGTTGTAAGCCGTGCATATTTTGGAGATGAAATAACTATACATGCTCCAGAATATGTGTTAAAAAGCCCGCTGGAATTACCACTTTATGCTTTAATGGGAGTATTCATTGCTTTTATTAGTGTATTTTTTATTAGGTTTTATTATAAAGTATCTGATGCTTTTAAGGAAATGGAGATACCAAAATTTTTAAAACCTGCTATTGGTGGGCTGTTCATGGGTATTATTGCCATATTCTGCATTAATATTATGGGTGTAGGCTATGGCACAATTATAGAAATATTACAAAATAAAATTCCATGGTATATATTAATCGTCTTCGTATTTTTAAAAATTGTAGCCACATCACTTACATTAGGTTCTGGCGGCTCTGGTGGTCAGCTTGTTCCAAGCCTTTTTATTGGTGCTTCTGCTGGCGGTTTTTTTGGTGGTGTATTACATTATTTATTTCCCGGGTTTGCTGGAAACCCAGAAACTTATGCTCTTGTGGGCATGGGAGCTATGCTTGCTGCTGTTATAAGAGCACCTATTACTTCCATACTAATACTTTTTGAAATAACTCAAAGCTACCATATTGTGCTGCCTGTTATGGTAACATGTATTATAGCTAACTTAATTTCTTCTCGTATTGAAAAGGACAGCATGTTTACATACAGCTTAAGCCGTGCAGGGTTTAATATTGACCATGGGGTAGAAAAAAGCATACTAGAATCCATAAAAGTAAAAAATATTATGTTAACTGATATTATTGCCTTTAATGATAATACGCCGCTTGTGGAAATTAAAAAATCCATAGAGAAAAAACCACATGCTTATTTCCCAGTTATTGATGATAACGGGTATTTAACAGGTGTTATATCATTAAATGACTTAAAAGAAGAAATCTTTAGCGGCAAAAATATGGAAACTACTTTGGCGAAAGATTTTGGTGCAAGAAAGAATATAATAACAGTATCACCTGAAGAAACACTAGAACAGGCAATGCGTGATTTTGGTATTAAAGAAGTGGGCGATTTACCAGTTGTGGAAATGGAAGAAAACGGCATGAAGTTAGTTGGTCTTTTAAGAAGAAGTGATATAATTATAGCATATAATAAAAAAGTGGTGGATTTTGAACCAGATAAATAAGGGGGCAGGCTATTTTTAACGTAGATGAAGATTTAAATAAAAGACAGGCAGAAGCTGTTAAAGAAACAGAAGGCCCAGTTTTAGTTTTAGCAGGGGCAGGCACTGGAAAAACTCGTGTTATTACATACAGAATAGCCCATTTAATAGTTAATAAAAATGTATCTTCCGGTAATATTTTAGCAGTAACATTTACAAATAAAGCAGCAGAAGAAATGAAAAGCAGGCTGCAAGGACTAATAGGACAGCTTTCTAATGCTGTATGGATGGGAACATTCCATTCTATTTGCTTAAATATCCTGCGTAATGAATCAGAATATGTAGGGCTTTCAAAATCATTTTCTGTTATAGACCAGGAAGACAGGCTTGCTTTAATTCGCCAGATTACTAAAAGCTTAAATATTGACCCAAAACAGTTTCCACCAAAAGCATATCTGCATGCTATAAGTGCTTATAAAAATACAGAAAATTACGCTAGAAATGAAGAAATTGAAGAAAACTATCATTTACTAAAAACAGTATTTCAAGCATACCAAAAAGAATTAGAACTTCAAAGGCTTGTAGATTTTGATGATATGATATCATTATGTGTGCGTCTTTTTAATAGCTTCCCTAATGTGCTTGAAAAATATAAAGACTTATATAAATACATATTAGTTGATGAATATCAGGATACAAATGCCGTGCAGTTTAGGCTTTTATACATGCTTGCTGGAGATGATGGCAATTTATGTGTTGTTGGTGATGATGACCAGTCCATATACGGCTGGCGTGGTGCTGAAGTTAGAAATATACTAGAGTTTGATAAAGTATTTAAAAATGTAAAAGAAATAAAGCTAGAAGGTAATTATAGAAGTGGTAAAAGTATATTATCTATTGCAAATAGACTAATAGAAAATAATACATACAGACGTGGTAAAACTTTAGAAGCAAGCTCTGAAAAAGAAGCAGATGTTAGAAAGTTTGAGTTTAACAATGAATATGAAGAAGCAGAATTTGCAGCCAGCACAATTTTGAAAAAAATAGAAGAAGATGGCATAAACCCTGCTGATATTGCTATACTTTATAGGACTAATGCCCAGTCATTAAATTTTGAGCGAGCATTAAAAATGGCAAATATAGCCCATAAAGTTGTGGGAAATATAGGGTTTTACCAAAGAAAAGAAGTAAAGGATATTTTATCCTACCTAAAATTTTCCAGTAATAAACGTGATGCTCAAGCATTTATGAGAAGCATTATTACACCAAAACGTGGTATAGGTAATTCTTCTATTGATAAGATTATATCATATGCTGAAGATAACGATATTGATATAATGCAGGCTTTAAATGCTGATTTAAAATTTTTAGCAAAGCACAGGCAGGCAGTAGAAAGGTATATTTCACTTATTAAAAATATTGAAGATATTGAAAGTATCCACAAAAAAATTGAGTATATTATTGATGCTGTAAATTATAAAGAGATTTTAAAAAGCAGTGGTGAAGAAGCCGATGTAATTGATAGGAAAATGGAAAACCTAGATGAGCTTATATCTGATGCTGTTCGTTTTGAAGAATCCAGTGGCTATTCTTTAGCTGACTTTTTAGCAAGTGCTGCCCTTGTAACATCAAGTGATGAAGATGCAGAACATTCTGTAAAATTAATGACAATGCATGCAGCTAAAGGGCTTGAATTTAAAATAGTATTTCTTACAGGTCTTGAAGAAGGGCTTTTCCCTTTAGGCAATGAAGAAGGTGATGCAAATATTGAAGAAGAACGCAGGCTTTGCTATGTTGGTGTTACTCGTGCTATGGAAATACTATATATTACAAGAGCAGTAAACAGAATGAGAAAAGGCAGGCATAACCACAGCATAGCTTCAAGGTTTTTAGGGGAGCTGCAGTTTGGTGCTGCTTTTAAATTTAATAAAGGTAAAACACAAAATACTTTTACAAATATTAATGGAAATTATGCAGATTATATAAAAAATACTACCAATTCTCAAAAGAAAGAGTATAATAATGATAATAGTGCTGCTTTTTCTTCATCTACAAAAGTAAGACATTCAGTTTTTGGTGAAGGTGTTGTGCTTTTTAGTGAAGGAAGTGGAGAAAATGAAAAAGTTACAGTTCATTTTAAAAAGGCAGGTATAAAGAAAATTATTGCTAAATTTTTAGAGCCTGCATAGATTTTATAAAAAACATAATTAATTATGTATTAAATGGAGGATAATATGTTACTGAAAAAAATTGACCACATAGGCGTTGCTGTTAAATCAATTGAAGCTGCATTGCCATTTTACAAAGCTATGGGGGCTGATGTAAACCATATTGAAGAAGTTCCAAGCCAAAAAGTAAAAACTGCTTTTATTAAAATAGGTGAAACTACTATTGAGCTTGTAGAAGCTACATCACCAGAAAGCCCTATTGCAAAATATTTAGAAAAAAATAGAGAAGGTCTTCACCACATATGCTATGAAGTAGATGATGTGGCTGCATGCTTAAATGAACTTAAAGCTGATAATATACCATTAATTGATAATGAACCAAAAGTTGGTGCTCACAATATGCTTGTGGCATTTGTTCACCCAAAAGGTAATAATGGTGTATTAACTGAACTTGCTCAACATCAACATTAATATAAAATTAAAGGGGCTTTTAAAAGCCCCTCTACCAATAATAAGTATATTCACAAGCATATTTATGATGCTTGGAATAATAAATAATTTGAGGACTATATGAAAAAAAAATTAATACTTTTTCTTTTATTATTTCTTTTTGTTTCCACAATTAATGATGCTTATGCATATATTAGACCAGGTGCTGGTAATGATTTAATACAAATTATAATTTCTGCTGTTGCAGGTATTGGTGCTTTTTTTAAAAATATAATTAATAAAATAAAAGGTATTTTTGGTGGTAAAAAATAAAAAATGATTGCACAAATTTTATATCCATTACTGTTTTCACTTATTCCTATATTTGTATTTTTATCGTGCAATATTAAGGAAATAGATAAAAAAAGTATATTGTTAATATTTTTATCAAATATAATTATTGTACTAGGATTATGGAGCATTTTTACATATATAATTAAATTGGATGGAAATATAAGCTCTGGTATTTTATTTTATCTTATTATCTGTTTTTATACTCCGTGGTATAAGCTAAGTAGATTTAAATCTAGATATGCCTATCAATATATCATTAAATACATTTTGTATGGATTATTGGTTTGTGCTGTTGTTTATATTAGTTTTATGCCCCTAATATTAACATTTATATTTGCTGCTATAATTGTTCTAAATATTATCTATATTTTATCTAATATATCAAAAATCAGTAGTGAATACATAAAACATGATATAGTTGATATAAATGTAGACAGTAAAGATAAACCAGATATTTATCATATTATTTTAGACGGTTACCTAGGAAGAGAGGCCTTAAAAGATTTTACGGGATTTTATAATGATGATTTTTACAATAAATTGAAAACAATGGGTTTTGAAACTCATAACAACGTATATTCTAACTATAATCACACAGTTTATTCTATTCCATCAATCTTAAATATGGACTATTTTCATAACTATATGTCTAGCGAAGAACTAGCCAGTGAAATGTATTCAAAAGATAAACTTTCTTATGGGTTTTTCAGAGCAATTCATTCTAAAGTAGTATTCTCTTTGAAAAAAGCCGGATATAAAATCATTATTCGTGGTGAAACTATATTCTCTGAAGGCATTCAAAACCTTTGTAATACACTTGTTGATATGCAGAGTAGTCAAAGTTATGCTATCAATGCCAATGCAACAATTATTACATTTTTGAAAACAACAATTATAAGCAAATTTTTTATGATAAGCAGAAAGGCAAGTAGAGATCATGCAGCTTATCTAAAGAGAGTTTTTCTTGAATTGGGAAAAGACCATAAAATGCAATCTCCTGCCTACTCACTTTTTCATATTTTAGCACCACACCCACCTTTTTGTTTTAATAGTGATGGTTCTATAAATGAAAAATATAGCAGTATGGTTGAATACCCTGCTTATGATAAAGATGGCCTTGAAGCCTATAAAAACCATATGTTATGTATTAATGATTTTACAATAGATGCTGTAAAAAAATTAATAGAAGAAATTAAAGTTAAAAATCGTAAAGCTGTTATTTTAATTCATAGCGACCATGGGTTATTGATGACTAATCCTTCAAAAGCTGGGTATAATACTCTACTTGCATTATATAAATATAAGTTTGACGATAATAAGGAAATATTTAAAGAAAATATGACAATGGTAAATATTATGCCACTATTATTTAATTATCTATTCCACACAAATATTAATCTTAATGAAGATAAATTTTATTATTGTGATATTATGAAAGGAAATTTTATTAATACAGATATTACTGATGAAATAATTAAATTTATAAAATAGGTTATAAAATATGATTAAAAAATTCTTAAATAAAAAAATTATTATTTTTGGCACAAGTGTAGAAGGTATGTTTACGCTAGATATTTTAAAAAACTATAATATTACACCATTATGTTATATTGATAATCATAAACAAAAAATTAATACTATGTATAACAATATAATTATAAAACCAGTTGATTATTTATATGAGCTTAAAAATGATGAGTATATTGTTTTGATACCATCACTTTACTATGATGCAATGTATAATCAACTAATGGATATGAAAATACCAAAAAATAATATTGCAAATATTGAGATTTATTACAAACCTTTAAGTTTATTTGACATACCATATAAAATTAAATTTTATTTCTTTATGCATAAATATTTTATAAAAAAATAGCTGACTATTTCAATTTCATTAGATAAATAGTTCTTTTAGTATTTTCTATGGCAACCTTTTCTAATATAACAAAATGTCTCCCAAAAGCTTGTTCAAAGTTTTCACTAGTGTAGTAAGAATAATCTCCAATTTTTTCATCTAATATTTTCATTGTTTGAGAATCATCTTTTGGAACCCATTCAATTATTAAATATTTTGTAAAAGAAGCAAAAAACTCAGCAAATTTATTAAAAGGGACATTATTTGTAATAGTTATATGATGAATTAATGCAAGTGCTAAAGTAATATCACTATTTTTTATTCTCTCTATAAAAGAATCTCGTTCTGTATTAGCCCAACCAATACTTGCTGCAGGATTTGTTAAATCCGTAATCACAGGATATATATTTTTATATTTCTCATCACTTTGGATTAACTTGTAATTTTCATCAACAGCATGGTAATCTAAATCTGATGAAATAATAATACTTTCTGGATACTGATGGCTGACAATCCTTGAAAAATGACCATTATTTGCTCCTAAATCTACTACCTTATATTTACTGTCACACTTATTAATAAACTCTAGCAATAGATTTTCTTTCGTATGAAAAGCTTCCTTATCATAGTTTGTAAAGCTGTAATAACCATTCCAGTTACTTTGTCCCTTACTAGTATTATAATGAATATTTGATACAGTATTTATTAAATTTTCAATTAAATTTAATAAACTCTGTTTTTTTAGGTGCAGCTGTTTATGATTTCCACTATCTTTTACTGCTTTTTGATGTATTTTTGAGTTTAAATGTAAATGCATTAAAAGCCCCCCCCCAGCTTTAAATATAGTTTTTAAAGGAAGTAATTTTGATGCATAATCAAGCGGAATACCATCAAGGAAATTAATACTAAGATTATACATTCTGTAATCACAATAGGCTATTAATGCAAGTGGTGCTAAAAAATGCCTGCAAAATTGACTATATGCCTGCCATACACTACCTTCATTATATTTTTCAAATGAAAGCGTATCAATAAAAATTGGTCTGCCTTTATAAAATTGTATATTAAAAGCAGTTGCATCCTTTAATATCATATTGTATTTTAAAGCTTCAAGAAGCACTTTTAAAGTTAGTAATGCAGCATCTTTTAATTGATGAAAACTCCATTCATATGGGTATGAAATATATGGAAGCTGAATAGGCTTAATTATCTTATATACATCGTCACTAAACATATTAAATTGCTCTATATTAGAAATTTCCTCATGAGATACCAATATTTCATCCATTACTAATTTATCATATAATCCAGATGAAATTAAAAAATCATAATTTTCTTTATACGCCTTATTGATACATCTGTATACAATATTGTCATGCTTAAATACGTATCCACCAGCATATATATCACGAAAAGATGAATTTAGAACTTGCATAATCTACTATACCTCCTTTTTTATTAATCTTCCTGCCACTCTTTATAATTTTCATCAATTATTTTTGCAATATCTTTATAATACTGTTCTGTCAGTTCCATAAAACAGTATTCCATATTACGCATATCATCTGTATCTATATGATTATTTTCAAAATAATCTAGTGCATAATCAGCAATATCATCATAATACTGACCGACTATACCTTCATCTGGGTTATTTAAGCAGTATGATTCTATAAAATCTATAATATCATCATTTAATATTTCATACCTTAATGTTCCAATAAGCTTATCTATAATAAAAGTTCTTAAATCAATACTTTCTGGTGATGATTTTACAGTATTTATTTCATCACTATACTTTGATACAAATTCATCAGACATCATGTCATGCTCTATTAACCACCTTAAAAGTATAGCCATATGGTTAAATGCATTTAATTCCCCAGACTGCTGCACAATATTTTCTTTATAAAGAGGCAGCAAATGAAGCATGCCATCATCAAAAATATTTTCATAATCATATAAATATCTATCTTGATATATAATAAAGTTGTGGAAAATAAGTTTATGAAAAATAAGATTTCTGTTAAGGTTTGCAGCGCGTTCTATTTCATTTGTTGAAATAGGCATAATCTGTAAAAATCCTACTTTTTGCCCATCAGGAAGTGTGCATATTTGCCCTTCTTCTGTTGTATATGCTGGAAACATTAATATACCGCCAGAATCATGAGTGCTTTCTGAAAACGGTGTTTCATCGTCCATAATATTGCCCATTACAAAATAACTTTCATTATTAACAGGTGCTTGAGCTAAATTTTTTAATATTTGTATAGGGTAATTCCATTGTGCATTAATATTACCTAAAAGTGGTGTAACTGAACCATCTATAATCAAACCAGTAGTTGAACCAGATGATTGTTTAAAAGCACCATCTATATCCCAGTTTGAACCTAAATATATTAAAAGCTCTATTCTATCCACATTACCGTCTTTAAAATCATCAGGTATATCCATTTGATATGCTCCCATACCTGAAGTTATAACAGTATAAAAATCCCTTTCTTTTGTTGGCTCAATTACATAAAGCTTTAAATCAAGGCTTTCACACTCTTTAACCGTAACTGTTCTTGAAATATTACCATAATGCTCTATAATATGGTCTTGAATAGTTTGTGCCTCATAGGGAGTATAAGAATAATCTGCCATAAAATCACCTTATATATTGCTTATATCTATAAATTACCCACTTACAAATAATTTTTACAACTTACTTTTAAAATTTATAAATTATAGATATATCTTTATGCGTTAAGACGTATTTATTTTATTCTATTTCATCATTTTTTAAAGCTTCAAGCTTATTTATAGATGATTCAAGTTTATTATTTCTTGTAGTCCTAAGGCTGTCATATTCTGAAGAAACTTTGCCAATTAAGTCCCCAAGCTTTGAAAAGCCGTCGGAATATTTTATCCACTCTTTTCTAAAAAGCCCCATAGCCTCCATTAATTCCTTAGCTTTTTTCTCCATTACAAAATTTTCAGCAGCCTGCCTGATAACTGCTAAAACTGATATAGTCGTAACAGGTGAACAAATCATAATACCCTTTTTGGCTGCCTCATCTAAAAGCGATGGCTCTGTATCAAAAATAAAAGAGTATATGGCTTCATTAGGTATAAACATAATAGCACAGTTTACAGTGCCATTTTCTGTATCTATATATTCCCGCGTTGCAATAGCTTTTATATGGTTTTTTACATCTTTTATAAATTCTTTTTTATAATATGGCTTTTCCTGCTCCCCTGATTCCATATATCTTCTATAATTATCATAAGGAAATTTAACATCCATATTTAAAACAGTGCCATTAGGTAGTAAAAATGTAAAATCAGGGCGGTTGCCACTTCCTTCACTTTTTTTCTGGCGTATGTAGTTTATGCCTTCTTTAAGCCCTGCATAATTTAAAACATCATCTGCCATACGCTCTGCCCACTGGCCTCTACCCTGTTTAGATGATAATGTTTGCCTTAAACCGTTTGTAACATTATATAATTCATTTGTACGCACCCTGCTGTCATCAATTATACTTTTTAATTCACCCATTTGCATATTACGGGAAGTTTCCATATTATTTATAAGCCCTGTTAATTTTAAAAGCTCATTATTAAGTGTTTCTATGCGTTTTTCTATTACCTCTTTTTGTCCACTTAATTCTTTAGAAGATATTTCACGCTCACTTTGAAGCCTGCCTGAAAGCATATCTGTTGTTTTACTTAATGTATCAAGAGAAATTTCTGCAAAGTTACTTTTCAAAAGATTAGTTGCTTCGTCCATTACTGCATTAAATTTATCATCGCTTTTTTTTGCCATTATCCTGTATATTAATGCAACAACAACAGCTCCAAAAATAACTCCAGATATGAAAATAAGAATAATATATAAATGTTCTGCCATAGGACTACCTGCCTGCTCGTGCTACCTGCTCCAGTGTTACCGATAATATAGTAGATACACCATATTCCTGCATAGCAACACCATAAATTGAATCTGCAATACTCATAGTATTATGGTTATGAGTAATAAGTATAAACTGAGTTTTATCTGATAATGCTTTAACCATACCCACATACCTTTCCACATTGGCATCATCAAGTGGAGCATCTACCTCATCAAGAAAGCAAAATGGTGTTGGCTTTTGTAAAAATAATGCAAATAATAATGTCATAGCAGTAAGTGCTTTTTCTCCACCTGATAAAAGCCCCATATGCTGCAATTTCTTACCCGGTGGCTGAATATATATCTCTACACCACTTGTAAGCATATTATCAGGGTCCGTAAGTTTTAACTCCGCCTCACCATTACCAAATAATATATGGAAAACTTCCACAAACTTACCTTTTACAGAATTAAATGTTTCTTCAAACATTCTAACGGTAGCTTCATCTGTTTCATTAATAAATGAATTTATATCGTCAATAGAGCCTTCTAAATCACTTCTTTGTTCTGTTAAAAATTTATAACGTTCTTCTGCCTCTTTATAATCATTCATAGCATTTAAGTTAATAGGCCCAAGCTCATCAAGTTTGTTTTCTATTCTATTCATTTCCTCTTTAATACGTCTTGGTTCCTTATCTTTTTCTGCATGGCTTAAATAATCAGCAGATATATCTATGCCGTATTTATCCATATATGTTACGGCACTTGTTTCTAAAACAGATGTAACACCTGCTAAATCAAGCTCATATTTTCTAACTTCATCATCTAATTCTTTAATACTGCTGTTTACATTTTCTGCATTTTTACGAAGTTCATCAATTCTATCCCGCATTTCCTCAAGTTTTACAGCAGCATTTTTTACTTCCTCTTCACAAGTTAATGTATCTTTAGTTATTTCATTTAATTTTTCTTTTAATGCTGCTAACTCATTATTCCAATTTAATGCATCTACCGTTAAAAGCTGTTCTAACCTTTGTTCTAATGTATTTAAATTTTTTGTAATACTTTCTTTACTATTTCGTTTACTTTCTAAATCTTTCTTTAAAAACTGGGCTTTTTCGTCCTTTTGTGCAAACTGGATTTTTACTTCCATTTGTTCAGACTTTTTATCATCAAGGTTATCTTTTAAGGTTTCAAGTTTTTCTTCAAGAATACTGCGTTTATCTTCTAATTCTACCTGCTGACTGCTGATTATTTCTATATCTTCTTTTATTCTATTAATTTTTTCTGCATTATCATTTATATTTTTACTAGCTAACTCTATTTCTTTATCTATTATATCTTTTCGTTTAATAATACGCTCTTCTTCCAGTAATATACTTTTAAATTCTGTTTCTTTTTTTAAGTAATTATCTCGCGATGTATTATATAAGTTTTGCATTTCTTCTTGATGCTGTTTACTTTTTTCAAGATTATTTTGGATATAGCCCATTATTTTTTCTATCTCAAATACTTCAAGCCCTGCTTTATCCTTACTGGTTTCTGCCTGTAATATATTATCTTTTAACGATACTATTTGGTAACCCTTATCTTCCTGACCTGCCTTTTTATAAATATTTTTACTTAAAAAAATATTTTCAAAAACTTCGTCTACTTGAGTATTTAAAAGATAATACCTTATTTTCTCTACATCAGACCTAAAAGCAAACCTAACAGACGATTTTAAAGTGGATACTTTTTCAAATATCTCATCTTTATTCTCATCACTAAAAATAAAAACATCGCCAATATCTATTAAAAGCTTATGTTCCAAATCTGCAATAAAATCAATTAACAAACCCTGCATATAAGGTTTTAAAATAAGAGTTTCTTCATTAAATGATGAGGCAGCCTCAAGCTGTTCCTGAAAAAATATAATACTATTTTCTAAACTTTTTATTTCTGCCTGCAAGCTTATTAATTTATCCTGCTCTTTATTATACTGCTCAAGATATTCTGCAACCTTATCTTTAGCATTTTTTAAATTTTCTTCATCTTGAACCATGCTAAACTGCAGCCCGTCAAGTTCCTGTTGAAATACATTTTTTCTCTCTTGTAAATCTTTGATAGATTTCTCTAAATTAGCCTGCTCATATTCCAACCGTTTCATATCCTGTAAAGCATGTTCATGGGCAGATTCTATTCTTATAAGCTCGTTACGTTTATTTGTGATTATACCAGTTGATTCAATATATTGCTCATCAGTTTCTTGAAATTCTTCTTCCACAGATTCTTTTTGGTTAATCATCTCATCAATAGCATCATTTAATTCATCTAACTTTTCTTCTACAAATTCTAATGCATCTCTTGCAGTATCAAGCTCATCAGTAAGAGTTTCTATTTCATTTGTTACTATCTCAAGCTTTTCTTTTTCCTGCTGTATATTTTGTGCTAAATCTGCCTTTATATCATCACTTGATAATATTTTTGTTTCTAAAGCCTTAATATCACCTTCTATATTAGCTTTTTCCGTAGCTTTAAATATACGCTTTTCCTGTAATTTTTCATATTCTTCCTGACTGGCTTTATATTCGTTGTTAGATAAATTTTCCACACGGACAATATCAGCATATTCTGTAAGCATACTTTCTAATCTTTTCTTTTGCTCTATAAGTTTTGATTTTATTTTAGATGCATCTTCTGCTTTTAAATAGTAGGAAGTGCATAAGTATGATTGCTCCAGCCTTTTAAAATTAGTCTGCAATTCTTCATATATTATAAGTTGTTCCACTTGAGATGATAAAGACTGCATTTGGGTAACTATTTCTTCTATAATATCTGTAACACGGTCAAGATTATCCCTTGTTTGCTGCAGCCTTCTTTCTGCTTCCCTTTTTTTATCTTTAAATTTAGTAACACCTGCTGTTTCTTCTAGGAAAAACCGTAACTCTTCAGGGCTTGCATTAATAATTTTATCTACCTTGCCTTGCTCAATAATAGATATACTTCTTGCACCAAGCCCCGTATCCATAAATATATCTTTAATATCTTTAAGACGGCATTTTCTATTATTAATATAATATTCACGTTCACCAGTTTTATAGAATTTACGGGTAATGGTAATTTCAGAAAATGTGCCATATTTTGCAGCAACTGCCTCATCAATATCAGATAAAGTAAGCCCAACTTCAGCAAAACCTGCAGGCTTACGCTTTTGAGAGCCGTTAAAGACAATATCTTCCATATCAGCCCCACGCAGTTCCTTTGCGTTCTGCTCTCCAAATACCCACCTGACAGCGTCCATAATATTACTTTTACCACTGCCATTAGGGCCAACAATAGCCGTTATTCCATCTGGAAAATCTACCGTTGTCTTATCTACAAATGATTTAAATCCGTGAAGGTATAATTTATTAAATTTCATGACTTTATATAATGCTTGATTTTAATATATTTTTCAACAGTTATTTTTATTTATTTTCGATTTAAATTTTTATAAATATAATATACCTTTAAGTATAATAAGTTACATTATTACAATAAATGTATTTTTAAAAATACAAATTGTACTATACTTTTTTATGAATATAGTATATATTGCAAATACATTATTTTAAGGAGAAAATAAAAATGCGAAATATTTTTATGATTTTAACAACTTTACTTTTTTTAACAGCATGTGCTGATGATCCTTCAAACAAAGGAAGTAGTATAGATACTACACCACCACCTACAACTACTACACCTACATTTTCAGTTCAATCATATGTATCAATTATACGCAATACAAATAATAGTCATGGAGATTATTGTATAAATGGTGTTTCTAAAGCTGCTGGTGATACAGTTACTCTTACTTTCCAAAATCCTGCAGATGAATCAACATATAGAATAACAAAAGGGTATGTTTTTGATAACAGTTACTGCTTTTCAATAACATCTGATCTGAAAGATGTTAGTATGACAGCACTTAATGCAAAAGTAACTAATAGAAATGGCACAGTAATATTTGATAATAATCAAATATTATTATTAACTATTTACAAATATTTTCCATATGATCCAGCAAAACAAATACCACTTCCAAATCTTTTTGATTTTTCAACAACAAAAACACAAGTTATTGTTTTAAATCAATTAGAAAACGAATATTTCAATACATATGGTGATAATTCATGGTCTACATCATTTGAAGCTAATTCTGCTTCTATTAGATCATATAGTTTTACAAGCACTCCATCTGGTAATTTAGATAATAGTAATACAGACGGTAATTTTACAGTAGATAATACAACAGCAACATTTATGGTTGGTTCAACATCTTACCCAAACTGCCTTGTGTCAAAAACTAAAACTCCATGTGCCATAAGTGTAACTCATAGTGGCACAGGTGCTGCAAATGCATCTTTTTACATTCGTTTAAATAGATCAACTACTTATCCAGATACTAGATTAGTTTTTTTTAGTAAGTAATTAATTAATTACACATATCCCCACATATTATATGTGGGGATTTTTTATTTTTTAAAATCATTTCTTGACAAATTTTTATATATTTCTATTTTATAATGATTATGTTTTAAATGGAGATATTATGAAAAAATTAATCCTTATCCCTGCTTTAATATTAATCTTTGCTGCATGCAATAAAGAAGAAAAGAAAATGGAAAAAGTAGGAAAAGTAAAAACTGCTGCCCCAGCTTTATCTGTAACTTCAAATATTACAGTATTAAAAAATGATAATAATTCCAATGCTGTATTTTTTATTTCTGATATAGCTGATGATGATACTATAAATATTACATTTCAAGAACCATATACAGAAAAAGATTTTATTGTTTCAAAAGATTACCCTATGGATAGTGCATATGGAATATCTATAAAACCAGTTAGCAAATCTACTAATGCTTATGCTTTTACTGTTCAGGTAAAAAATGCTGAAAATAAAGAAGTGTTAAATGAATATGTTTACTTTTTTGCATTAAAAAAGCTTTATCCTGCTTATGCTGATAGTAATAATACACCTATGCTTGATGATGATGTGATTATATTTAATAAAAATAATAGAGAACAGTTTATTATTATAAACCAAATAGAAGAAGAAAATTATACTGTTATTGAAAATAAAATTTATCAGGATAATGTTTATAGAAATATTTATCCTATTACAGAATATGGTTTTTCAAATAAATTTACTGGCTCATTAAAAGAAAATACAAACGGTATTTATTCTATCAATAACCAGGACAAAGAATTTTTAATAAATAATAAGCCTTATAATAACTGCCTTGTAAGTGATAATTTCCATGCCACATATCCTTGTGCTTTAAAAATAACAAGTAATGGCGAAAAAAGTGAGGCTTCATTTTATTTAAGATTAAATGATAAATATATTGATACAAAAATTAACCTAAAAACAGAATAGATATTATCTACACCCCCAAAATATATAATGGGGGTATTTATTTTTTAAAAATGGCAGATTTTTTCTTATATATATATTTAGATTTGCCGTAACCTCTATAAGTAGGTGAACCATCTCTATCTGTTTTCTCTATTCTTGTTTCAAGTTTCATTACTAGTTTTTTCTTATTTTTTTTGATACTTCTAACAATTGTATAATATGTAGGTCCATATATTACATCATCACTAAACATATCCCTATCCACCAGTGTATAAATATATATTACAGGATTATATATGCCTTCATCTATTAAAGGGTAGTCATATAATATAAAATCTGAATCAACCATAGGATATCTGGGATTTCCTTTTTTTCTATGTATTTTCCGAGTAACAAATCCATTAACACTGTCGCTTATATCTGATTTATTATGTTCGTAAAACAAAGAATAATAATTTGACTCACTGTCTGATAAATAAGACTTTTCATTTACACTACTGCTGTAAGGGAAAAATAAAAATCTGTCATAAAATCTTTTTTTAGTAATAAGCTCATCTTTTTCATTATAAACATATAAGTCATTTCCCTGCCTTACTTCTTTTCTTATAAATGTTTTATCATTATTTTTTTCATTAATTTCTACAGTATAATTAAATAAATCAGTAAATTCTGTATAATTAAATTCCAGTTCTATATTATTTTCTTTATCTTCTATAATGTAATTTGTTAAAAGCCAAACATCACCATCTTTTTTCACGGTTGTATTTTTGAGTTTTTCCTGCAACTTATCATAATCATAATAATTATCTGTAAAAATAAAATATGATAACATCTCACTAATAACAGCATATAAGAAAGCAGTTGAAAATATTATAACAGCTACAAATATTACATTACGCTTTCTATTATATTTATATTCTTTGTATACATCATCTTGAAATAAATCTGCCATATTAATATTCGTTTAAATACTCCTTGCTGCTTCTAATTTTTTCCATTTGTGATGAATGGATATAACCTATTACTGCATCATCTATTTTATATGTATTTTTAGGAAAATATACCACCTTATACCAGTTGCCTGCATTCATACCCTGCATATTTAATAATTTTTTTATTTTATTATAGTAATGGTTATATGATTTTGATGAACTTTTTTCATTATATGGATAGTATGCTAAATCTTTAAACTTATAAAGTCCTTTATAATAGTATACTATATAATCTCCAGAAGAATTAAGATTTATTTTTTTTATAACTTTACCATTTGGGCTTTTTCTTACATTAACATAACCATCACTGCTTGTAAGTTTATATGTATCTATATTATGTCTTTCATCTTTATATTCGTTTTTATAATATTTTACACTGCTTATAATTTTATTTAACTTTACTTCATCTACATATATATCAATACGATTTTCGTCTGGGTTTCTGCTTAACATAATTTTATCACTAGGTTTTATTGTGATTTCTGCATCAAAATTAACTTCACCTAATATACCAAGAGATAATATATTTGGGTATATATTACTGCCATATGTAATCTTTCTTGGACTTATAGACATACCCATTAATTCAAAATTTTTATCATATGAAAAAAATTCTGTTTTAGGTAAATATTTATTTAGATATTTACTGTCACTGGTATACACATTATTATTAATATTTGATAATGTAAAAATACCGTTTAATTTTAATGGAGTTTTTAGTTTATATACATATGTAACATCAGCATCTTCATGATGAATTTCCATACCACTTTCAAGCATAATCATGCGTTTAAAATCACTATAATAATCATTATTCACAACTGGTGGCAGCTTAATATACTTTGATATAGATTGTGCAAGTTTAGGATAATTTTCTGTTAATGTATTATAGTAATACATTTTAGTATATTTTTGTATAACACTATCTTTTATATCTACTTTATAATATTTATCTAAAAATTCAATTGTAGGTATATATTTTAAACCACTTTCAACTACCACATTTTTTAAATATTGCAGTTCATTATATACTTGTTTTTCATAAATTTTTATATCTTTATTTATTTTTAAGCTGATTTTTTTCATATCTTCATTGCTTATTTTTTCTCGCAGTATATCTAATATTTTATAGGATTTTGGATTTATAATATATGCGTTACTTGTTATATAATTGCAATATGTTTTTATATCTGATTGATTTAATTGATTATAAAATATTTTAAGAGAATTTTCCTCATTATACCATAGGTAATATTCTTTAGCATTTTGTCTATTTATAAAAAAATAGCGATAATATTTTCTTATTAATTTACTATAGTTATCTTCTATGATTTTATTAAAATATATATTATCTATGCCTCTGCCATTTATAATGCAGCCATTTACAAAACCATATACTTCTTCATCTGTTCCCGAAGACATAAGTATATTATAATATCTATCTATATATGATGATTTTGTTGTTTCTTGAAAATCAATACAATAGCTTTTGAAATAATTTTTAAAATCTACATCATTATATTCACCTAGTTTTTTTTCAATTTTTCTTGCATCACTTGATGCTGCAAATGTATATACGCTGGAAAATAATATAACAAATAATATTAATAATATTTTTTTCATAGAACTTATACTCCTCTGGCTATTTCTTCTCATATAAATTTGAATAAAAAATAACATTCGAATAATCAGGTTTCTCATTCACTAATTTTAGCTGTGATGAATCAATATATCCTGTAGTATTATCGTGAAAAACCATAATCCACTGACCAACTTTAGTTTCTTTCACATTTAAAAGCTGTTTGATTTTAGGATAATACCCTCTAAATTTATTATTAAATTTTTCATCATTAGTTTGAGAAAAAATTTCAGATTCTTCATATTTTTCAAAAGGATATAAGTAATATGTATTAGTAATAGTTTCTTTCGCTGGAAACTTACCTATTATTTCACCATTTGGTGCATTTCTTATATACGCATAACCATCATCGCTATTTACTGTATAAACATCTTTTGTTATTTCCAAATCTAGACTTCTAGTGCTATGAGCATCATATTTTGATAAATATTCAACACTGTTTAATACTTTATTTATTTTTACTTCATCTACACTTATAAATGCTGTGTTATTAAAACCATTTCTATATAAAAATATACTGCTGTCTGCACTTAAAGTTATTTCTGCATCAAAATTCACTTCCCCAAGCTTTCCTTCAGATAATATATTAGGGTATATATTATTACCATATGTAAATTTTTTAGGTCTAATAGATAAATTTTTTAATTCAAAACTTTTATCATATGATGTAAAATTTGTTTTAGGTAAATATCTATTTATATATCTTCCGTCACTACTCCATTCTTCTGTAAACTTAGCATCATTTTTTATATTTGATAATGTAAATATTCCTTTTATTTTTACGGTATTACTTCCTTTATATTTTAAGCATAGAATAACATCAAAACCATGCTCTTCTGATTCTTCGCTTTCACTTTCATCTTCACTATGTGCATGTAACTGCATTAAACCAAATAACTTTTCTTCATACTGTTTATCATCTTTGGGAGCTGCAGGGGCAAGGCTTACATATTTACCTATAACTGATGCAAGCTCTGGATAATCTTCTTTTAGCCATTCATTATGGTAGTCTTTAGCAGATATTTTAATATAATCTGTTTCAATTTCAGGCATAAAATACTTATCTATTGTTTCAGTAGTATATATTGACCGAATACCACTATAGTAAAATTCTTCCATAGCATAATTATGTGTTTCTTTGAGTTTGTTTGCTGCATATCTTTCTATATCGTTTTTATATTTAAGGCTTAATGCCCTCATTTGTTTCTCATTTAATGATTTATAGATATTATTCATATCATTAAAGTTTTCATCATCTATAATATAATTTTTATCTATAAGTTTATTATATACATCTATATAATTTATATTCTCCTTTGTTTCAGCATAAATATTAGTATTTGAAAATAATATTATAAATACTATTAATAAATATTTTTTAAACATATGCCCGCCTCCTAAAAAAAGATTATTAATGTATGTCAACTGGTACTACTATATTTTCATCATCCTGTATATGCTTATGAATAATATATTCAATGGTTTTCTCTGCCTTTACTTCTTCATCTTCACCATATTCCACATCTATAAATAAAATTTTAACTGTATTATCATCAATTGTTTCTATATCTTTTAAATATTTGCTGTTGCTGCTTAAAATATTATTATCTTCATAATAATCAGTATTATAAAGTGAAGTTATAAATACACCTTCATAATAATAATCTTCATACTCTGTATGGCTTACAAGTTTATTATCTATATATTTATTTTCTAATACTTTATTATCTGGAACTATTTGTACCACATTAGTACTATCATCTGTTTTATTATATATTTCTAAAACTGTTGCCCCACCTAAATATTCTCTATTTTGCAGTTTTACTATACTTTCTTTTCCTTTATCATTTAACGGCATTTTATCATAACCAATAACTGTATTTGTTTTATCGTGATACATTATTTGGTTTTTAATATATAATTTATTAACTTCCTGACCTTTACTAAATACTCTAATAAACTGCTCCTGCCTATCTCTCTGCCTTATACTATCAACTAAAGTGTAATTATCTTGTGGCGTACTTATTACATAATTCATAGAATAATCAGTATTATCTTTATACATCAGCCAGTTATATTTTGTTTGCTCTATAATATCACCATTCATATTATATATTTTCATCTCTACTGGTAAAAAAATAGATTTGCCATATGGTAATACTGCCTGCGTTTGCTTATTTTCTGCCTGCTCCTGATTTTGAGGTTGAGTTTCTTCATTTTTAACCACTTCTTCCCTTACAATTTGATGAGCCGTTTTATTTTGAACTATAACTTTATTTTCAAAATTTTTGATTAAAAGAAATATAATTGCAATAACTGCTGCTATTAAAATAACTATTAATATTCCTGCAATCAGTAATGCGCCTTTGCTTGATTTTTTAGGTATATTATTAACCATACTTTTCTAACCTTATTTAAAAAAAACTACATAGTTATAAAATAAGCTTATTCTTCCATATCAATAGGTGTAACTGTGCTATCATTTTCAACTATATATTTTTCCAAACCGTATTCAATGGTAAATTCTTTTATTTTTTTCCCATTTATTTCACTTTCACGAACCAGTGTAATTTTAACATTATTTTCATCTACTACTTCTTCTTTTTCCACTTTATATGAAGCTGTAGAATAAAGTTTATTATCTTGATAATATTCTACATCATAAAGAGCTGTTACCAATACTCCATTATAATAATAATTTCTATATTCTCTTAAACTGCCAAGTTCATTATCTTCATATAATCTTTCTGTTATTACTCCATTAGGATTGATTTGTATCTTTTTTAACGTATTTGTTGAATTATCAAGAAGCTCAAGCATTATTAAATTGCCAACTTTTTGATTTTTTACCACTTCGATAGTATTTGGAACTTGTTCACCATTTAATTTTGTTGTTTCCTGATTTAATATAATGGAAGTATTATCAAAGTATTCTATAGTGCTGTTAGATGAAAAATCTTCTTTTAGCTTATTATTTATATAAAAATTTGTGCTGGATTTTAATTTATTACCTTTTCTTTCCATAGTGGTTTCACTATACATTTGTTGCATGCCTGCTTCTATATTCAAAAATTTATAATCTGTTGGACTTTTATAATACTCCCAGCCAAATAATGACTCTTTTGTAAGCTTACCATTTAAATCATATGTTTTTTCTACAGTTGGTAAAAATATATATTTTACATCTATATTTTCTTCATTATTTTGAGAAGTATTCTTCTTATTTTGGCTTACTGTTTCACTTTGTTCATTATTTTTAGATTGTGCTGTTTCTTTATGACTGCTATTTTTTGCCATTAAAAAAATTATGGCTGCTATAACTATAACTAATAAAGTAATAATTATTCCTGCAAAAATTAATGCTTTTTTACTAGATATTTTTTTAGGTTGTTTTTCAAACATTTGTTTCTCCCTCTTTTAAGTTATTTGATTATATTGCTTTTAAAAAATTATTATATTATTAATCTACCTCAACAGGTGTAACACTACCATCTTTTGCCTGAATATATTTTTTTAATATATACTCTGTAACAGTTTCATCACCATATGTTTTCTCTTCCTGCACTATGGTAACAAGTGCTGTATTTTCATCAATCATATCTTCGCTTTCCACATACATTTCTGTTTCCATATTTGTTGTTTCATTAATATAATATATCATGTTAATTAAATATGCTATAAGGGCATTTTGAAAATAACATTCCTGCTGGCTGCTTTCTTCAATTTTTATATTATTTGCATATTTTTCTGATTTTATTACATTATCTGGGTATATATAATATTTCATTAAAACATTTTCATTTTTATATAATACTTCAAGATATGTAACATCATCTTTTACTTCTTCTTTTTGCAGAACTATTTCTTTTTCATATTCCTTTCCATCACTAGATATAGTCTTTTCTTTTAAAAGAATATTAGTATTTTTATACATTTCAGAATGTATAATACTTGATTCTACACAAGTATTATCTCCAAGAAAACCATTGGAAGTGCTTCTTACTGTTTGCCCCTTTCTATCTGTTTCTATATCATATACTACTTCCGTATTTTCAGTGTCTACCATTCTACATATATTCTTAAAATCATCTTTACCAATATACCGCTCCCATTTGTAACCTGTCATAGCTGTATAATCATCGTCCATATACTGCTTCATTGCAACAACAAGCCATATAATATTATTTTCATGCTCACTCATTAAAAATCACCTGTTATTTTATTTATAACATGGAAAATACATTTCAAAATCTTCCCTTTCACCCGGGTCATATTCCAATATTTTATCCCATATAGAAGAATGTTCCATACAGTAATATATAAATGGTTTTTTCCAATTAGCCCTTATTCTATTTGTAGCAAACTCTATCATTTTTATACGTTCTGCTTTAAAATATCTAGTTTTGCCATCTATCCCCTTTATAAAATCCCCTTTTGTTAAAATTGAAGGTTTTTTTCGCTGCCTTATAATATTCATAAGCTCAGCAGGGCATCTAAAAGTAGATATGCTTATATATTCCACCATATTTTCATCTATTTGGCTTGTAAGCTCATCTATTAATTCACCATAAAGACGGGCAAAGTTTTCCGTCATTATTAATGGGTCAAAATGAAAGCCCACTTTATAGCCATAACTTGAAACTTCTTTTGCAGCTGCAAGCCGTCTTTTAAGGCTTGCTGTAAATGGTTCTTCCTGCTCTATAATACTAGCAGGGTTTAAGCTCCATGAAACCATAACATTTTTTGGGTTTAGGTTTAGAAGGTTTTCTATAACATCTGATTTTGTTTTAAACTCAAATAATATATTATCCTGCTTATTTACAAAAGGCACTATTATTTTTGAAAGGGGGATAGTTTTATCCATTGCTAAACTGTCACTTAATTCCCCACTTCCTATTCGCCTTTTTGTATCTTTTATGGAAAGTGCAATATCTTCAAGCACATTATCAGTATTTCCTGCAACACGTATATGCTTATGTGGTAAATAAAGCTGTAATATACAGTATGCACAGTCAAAAGGGCAGCCCTGCATAATATCTACCACATGGTAATTACAGCACCTGTATATATTTGTAGCAGGGCATCTATGGACAAAATTATCTTTATGGTTTGATATTACCACATTACTTTTTTTATCTTCAATTTCTGCCCCGTCATCTATCACTTCTATATTATTATCCTTTGCCACCATTTGAGTAAGTGGTAAAGACTGGGCTGATTTTTCTACATATATCATCTATTACCTAACTAATTAATATTTAAAAACATTTTCATAACTTAATATGGCTTCCATACATTCATCATAGCTGTTATTATTACTGCATTTGTCATCTAACATACTACCAAAATTCGCATAAATATCTTCTAAAGAATCATGAATATATGCTGGATAATGCATTGTGCTATTTTTTTCTATTTTTCTTTCATAAAGAGCTTTAATATAAGCAACAGCAGATAATAATGAACGGTCTGAACATATTAGGCTGTTACTATATAAATCACTATCACATGCAATACCAGCTTTTTGTTCAAGTTTCTCATTAGATTCTAATAAATAGTCCTCTATAAAGTAATTTTCGGTTTTCTTTTCATCTTTATAATCATAAATTGGAAAGCTGTTATAACCTGCTTTACCGTCTACAATATTTACTACAAAAATATTATTATCACCGTGTATATAGCCTATATAAATTCCATTATCTGTTTTATTAACTATTGCTTGCTTATGCCTCCAACCTAATGAATCCATTAATGGCTTTACAAGTTTTTTATCTATAATTTTTAAGTTTTTACCAACTACAGGAAATAAATATTCTATATGGTTTACATCACAATATAGAGCAGCCAAAAATACAGGCTCATCTTCTTTTATAGATATATCATAAAAATATAATTCACTTGTCTCTGAGAAAGGTGTATCAGCTATCTCTCTTAAATAATATATATAGTCAACAATTGCTTCCTTAGTTTTTTCATCATTTTTTTTATCAAACTTTGAAATATTATAACGAGCTTTCATATCCTGTGGCATTATTTTTTCACCACGCATATCTGTTATTTTTCCCACATCACCAAGTGGAGACATAGGCTCTTTTGTTATTTTATTTTCATATATTATTCCATTCATTTGAGACTTATTACCATATGAAAATGTTCCCATATTTGATACCTGATGAAGCACAAGATTTTTATTTAATGCTTGCGTATCGCCACCTGCTTTGTTAATTAAAGGGTCAATAGTATAATTATTACCATAATCTGTATTAAAAAATGCAGGGGTGCGGGCTTCTATTTTCACTATTTTATCATCTACCCTTGATGTGTTTAATATATATACAACACCATTATATGGTAATATGTGTAAATTACCAGTATAAACATTATCTGTGCAGTGTAATGGTTTGTAGTCTAATGTATCACTTTTACTAGAAGGTTCATTTATTAATTTATAAAGGCGTGGATATAAGTTGCTGTATTTACTATCCGGCACTAATTCTAAAATATTTAATATAGAATATTCATTGAATTTATCTATTTGCACCATTTCGTAAACACCGTCGTTGTAAATATCAAAATATCCTTTTGTAAATGCTATATAATCAAATGATATTTTATATTCTACACCTAATTTTAGTGCATTAACAAATTCTTGCACAGTATCGAATTCTTGTCCTATTGTTATTATATGCAATAATAAATCTGTTTCCTTTGGATATAAGGTCGCAAGCTCAAAATATTGTAGGAAATCTAATAAAGAGCTCAGATTTATTTGTCCATCTTCTTCTAATCTAGTAATTTGTTCTATTATGTATTTATTGTTATAAAAGCCAGACATAGCAAATTCTGATAACGCTAAAAAAAGTATATTTTCTTTATACAGCTCAACTAACTCCCCGTCAAAATCTGAATCAATAACATTAGATAAGCTTATATCTATAATATGCTGTGCTTTTTTTAATGCTCTATTTCTAAAAGCATAATAACTTGTATTTGCTACTTCTTCTATATATTTATCTCTGCCTAGTTCTTCATATATTTTACCTTTTATCAAAACATCAGAACAGGAAAGAGGTGGAGTTTTAGTTTTATCATAACTATAGCCCATTTTACTAATATCATATAATGGTTTTGACCTATTCTGCCTAAAAATATCGATTAATGCTTTAATAACTATAATTTTTGCATCATCTGCTGTTACTTTTTCTGCTTTTAAAAATTTATAGTAGTCATTTTCCTGCATTTTTCCTCTTACAACATAAGGACCATAATTTAAACCACTTAAATATTTATTGTTATCTTCTATTGTTATATAGTCTTCTTCTCTAGGCTCAGCAAATTCAAAAGTAACCTCATTATTATCTTTATCAATAAATGTGGCTTTACCGCCTGTAACTCTTTTTATTGATATATTAAATTCTTCTTCATCAGCATAAGCTAAAGTGCTGCATAGCAATGTTATAAGTAAAAATGAAACAATATACCTAACCATTAGTAATCCCCTCTTTTTATCATGTCATCTACTGTCATAAAGCAGTTTTCTTTATTTCTACATTTGTAATTATCATGTTCATATTTTGCCCTAATCAGCCTTCCTCTGTTAGAGCAGAAATCTATTAACCTTTCATCATTCCCATGAAGGCAGTCCATAACATTTCTTAGTTTGAAAAGTTTTGATTTATCTGGCTGCTGGTCCTTTATATTACCATTCCATACAAATTCGCCGCTGCCTTTTTCATAAGAAATATAATCTCTTTGCAGCATGTCATAACCGTAATCGTTTACTATAATAGGTTTCATAGTTTCATCACGGAAATAGCTTGTATCATAATAAGCAGGGTTTAAAAATTCTACTTTTAATGGTTTATTATCTTTCATCTCTAGTATATAAACAACCCCATTAAGTGGTAAAATATATAATTGATTATTATATAATCTATCTAAATTATTCTGCACATTATAACTTGAAACATCTATTGGTTTTTCTGGTTTTACAAGTAACGGAAATGTGCTAAACACCTTTTGCTCATCATGGTAAACTGTAAAAAACGGGTTAATGGCATATTGATTTTCATCACGTTTTACAATAGATACAGGCAGGTAAAAATCATCATTTAAGTAATTATATACTCCACCTAATGATACAACTTGGTTTATAAACCCTTTTTCAATACCATCTTTTAAAAGTTCTATAACACCAGTATTTTCATTATATGCTACATATTTTAATAATTCATTTAATTCTTTATTTGTTTCTTTTGAAAAAATCTCAACAGTTTGGCCGCCTAATTCTTTCCAAAGGGCAGCATGTTTTTTCACTTCTAATATTTGGTATAGTTCATCTTGAGCAAGGTAAGATATGGCAATTAAAAGATGAGCATCTGCACGCACTTTATCACTTTCTTCTTTTAACTGGTTTTCTATGGCATATTTTAGCATATTTCTAGCTTTTAAAAGCCCTAAATTTGCTTTTCTATATAACTCTGCACCTATTTCATATCCTTGATAACATGTTTGAAGCTTATCTTTAAATACATCACTGCCAGCAAAATCATAATAAGGAAAACAATAGCTTCCAAATTTTGATATTTCTAATAATTTCCCTTTATTTACATACATATTACCAATAAAGCTATATGCACTTGCAACAGAGTTACCATTATTTATAAAATCATCTATTGTTTTTTCAAGTTCAGATTTTTCATATTCAGATACATTATCAACATACTTTTTATAAAAATATTTTTCAAAATCTGCCTCTTTTGAAATATCCAGTAAAAAGGCAGCCTCTTTTGTATAATCATAGGTGGAAAGCCCTGCATTTTTAATATCTAATTTATCAGATAAATTTTCAAACAGCACATAATCTTCTGGTGCATCAATAGATACAGTATTGCTTCCTTCTTTTCCTTTACAGCCTGTAAGGATTACTAATAAAATTAATAAAATAGTATATTTTTTCATCATATTTAAAACCCCCATAGGATAATATCATACTTTATCAATAAAAACAAGCAACTAACTCACTGGTGGTACCCCATTTTTTATACCCATATCAAATCGTCCTTATCTTTTGGTAAAAAATCCTCAATCGAAAGTATTTTTTTGATATTCTTCTTCTTTTTAATAGAATAATTAACAACAATATAGTTTAATATTTTTTTTA
>CASEIN010000061.1 GCA_949287985.1 Mucispirillum schaedleri
ATATTATAAATAAAAATATAATATAAAATACCTTATAAAACAAAAAATATTATTTATTGCATATAGTGTAATAAATATAAATTTAATTATATTACTTGACTAATTCGTAAAAATTTATTACAAATGGGGAGAGATGGCATGATTTGTATTAAATTGTCATAAAATGTATGAAGGTAAGCAAGTGGGATTTTCAGGCAATTATCTTAACAAATTTGATGATGCTGGTAGGTTAAGTCTTCCTGCGAAGATGCGGGAGGAGTTGCGTGCAAATTTCGGCAGTGATGCTTTAATGGCATACTGTGTTGCTGGTGTTGTAAAAATTCACCCTAAAAATGTATATGACGCAAAAATGAAAGCCATGTTTGAATCGGCTAAAGCTAACCCAGAAGCTTATAAAGTATTTAGAAAATTAAATGCATCTGCTTATGCTGTTGAAATAAACAGTTCTGGTAGAATGAATATACCTGCTCAAATACGTAATGCTGCTTCATTAGGTGATGAATGTTACGTAATTGGTGCATATGATGTAATTGAGCTGTGGAATAAAGAAAAATGGGATAAAGAAAGTGCAGAGGTTGATTTATCCCTTGACAGTAATGCTGCTATTTTATCAGGGTTTATGGATATGATTATTTAGGAGTAGCTATGCATATCTCCGTATTATACCATGAATTAATAGACAGCTTAAATGTAGAACCTGATGGCACCTATGTAGACTGCACTGGCGGTGGAGGAGGCCATGCTGCATTGCTGCTACAAAAACTTTCCCAAAAGGGCAGGCTCATTATTCTTGATAGAGATGTAGAGGCTGTTGAAAGGCTTAAGGAAAAGTTTGCAGGTGATAACAGAGTAATTGTAGTCCATAGTAATTTTGCAGATATTGACAAGGCACTGCATGATTTAGGAATAAAAGAGGTAGAGGGAGTATACGCAGATTTTGGTGTTTCATCTTTTCAACTTCAAGATGGCAGCCGTGGTTTTTCTTTTAGAAAAGACGGACCAATTGATATGAGAATGGATACATCTTGTGGAGAGCCGGTAAGCGAAGTAGTTAATACTTTTTCTGAAAGCAACCTTTCTACAATTATTTATAAATATGGTGAAGAACGGTTTGCAAGCAGCATAGCAAAAGCCATTGTAAAACGCAGAGCAGTTAAACCTTTTTCAAACACACTGGATTTGGCAGATGTGGTGCGTGGAGCTATCCCTAAAAAGTTCCACAAAAAAGGCATAAACCCTGCAACAAAAACATTTCAGGCTTTTCGTATATTTGTTAATGGCGAACTTGATGCAGTGGAAGCATTAATGAGTAAAATTGCTTCACTAATAAAGGTTAAAGGGCGTTTTGCAGCCATTTCTTTTCATTCTTTAGAAGATAGAATTGTAAAGGAATGGTTAAACCAGTATGCTCTTACCTGCGTATGCCCAGCTGAATTTCCAGTATGTGTGTGCAATAAAAAAGCTGAGTTTAAAATTATTAATAAAAAACCTATTTTGCCTATGGAAAAAGAAGTGGTAGAAAACCCACTTTCTAGAAGTGCAAAATTAAGGGTTGCGGAGCGTATATAATGAGAGTGATGAGTCAGGAACGTGTATCTGGTATTGGAATTTCACTTGCACCTATTGTGGTGTTTGGCACACTTATTATTATTTTTTGTATGGCTGTGCTTATGATATTTCGCCACAAGTGTTTTGAAGAAGGATATAAGATTTCTGCACTTACCATTGAGCTTGATGAAAAAACCCTTGAGTATGAAGCTGTATCACAAAAATATTCTGATGCATTAAGGTGGGAAAGCCTTTTTGTAAAAGCTAAAGATATGGATTTTATTTTTCCTGTAGGCGGTAAAGTGTATTATGTTCAAAAGTAGCACAATTATAAAAATTTTTAATGTTTTTTCTTTTGTAATATTTGCAATAGTTGTTGGTAAACTTTTTTATCTACAGGTAATTGATAAAGAAAAATATGTTCAGCTTGTAGAATCTCAAAGCGATCCAAAACTAACTGTTTTAACAGATAGAGGCTATATTTATGATAAAGAAGGCAAGCTTTTAGCAAGAAATAAAAGTGCAGGCTCTTTATTTGCTTATAGAAAAAATATACCTAATAAATACGAATTTTTTAAAGCACTGGAAAAAAATGGTATAAGAGTTAGTTCTAAAGCTAAAAAAAATCTACAGGAAACTGATACTTTTACATATATTGCACGCCAGATAGATTTAGCGAAAGCCATTAAATTATCTGAAGAAATAGAAGGATTAGAATATTTTGTAGAAGATGCAAGGTTTTACCCACAGGGAAGCTTAATGGCTAATATTGTGGGCTTTACTGGTTCTGATAATATTGGTAGAAGTGGTTTAGAATACTTTTTAAACAGCAGGCTTGAAGGTAAAAAAGTAAATATTGCAAGCTTAAAAGACTCAAGAAGAAAAATTATTCTTTTTGAAGATAAATCAGAGCTTTCACGTCCTGATACTCAAGTATATGTTACAATATCTTCAAGAATACAGGCTGGTGCAGAATATATTTTAAGAGAAGGTGCAAAAGATTTTGGTGCTAAAAATGGTTCTGTTGTAGCTATGGATATTAAAACTGGAGAAATAATATTAGCAGCTAATGTTAATAGTTTTGACCCACATAATTACTGGAAATATAAACCTACAAGCTGGTCTAATCATGGTTTTAATTATGTATTTGAGCCAGGCTCTATTTTTAAAACTGTTGCATTTAGCTACCTGCATAATTCAAATAAACTTGATAGAAATAGACTTATAGATACAAGTAAAAAAATTACCATAGGAAAATATACTTACTCTGATACAAAATACTATGGCACATTAACTGTTGATGAAGTTTTTACTCATTCTAGTAATATTGGTATGACTCAGCTTATTAGAGGGGAAAATTCAAACAGACAGGATTTTTATAACTTTTTAGTTACTTCTGGCTTTGGTGAAAAAACAGGTATTTATGGTGCCAATGAAGAATCAGGCATTGTAAAACCAGTATCATCATGGTCTAAAACAAGCCTTACTTCTATGGCAATAGGCTATGAAGTGCTTGTAACTCCATTACAGGTTGTTCGTTTTTATGCAGCTGTTGCAAATGGCGGGGTTATGGTAAACCCAAAAATTATATCAAAAATAGTTAAAGGTAATGAAACTGCAATACCAGAGCATACAGAAAAACAAATTATGTCTAAAGAAACTGCAAGTTATATGCTTGATTTAATGCAGCAGACAGTTGTAGCAGGAACAGGGCAGAAAGCAAATACAGAGCTTACTAAAATTGCAGGAAAAACAGGAACAGCAAGGGTGTATGATAATAAAGCAGGTGCTTATTCTACACAAAACTATTCAGCAAGTTTTGCAGGTGTTTTCCCTGCTGAAAATCCAAAAGTTGCTATGGTAGTTGTTTATGAATCCCCAAGAAGTTCCATATATGGTGGTGCAACAGCTGCAAATGTATTTAGACAAATTGCAGAATTTATATCCACTGAAAAACATTATTTTAATGAAGAAATTAAGGTGGTAGCAAATGAAAATTAAGCAGTTGATAGATAAATTAAATGTAGAAAGTGTTAATTTTAACGGCACTGAAAATATAGAAATAGAAAATATAGCAACAGATTCAAGAAACCCTAATGGCACAATATTTTTTGGATATGCTGGGGAAAGCTATGATTCTAATAAAGATGTGAAAGATATATATAATAAAGGTTTAGCGAAATTTATTATATCAGAAACAAAGTTAGATGATAATATTGCCCATGCAGTTATAAAAAATGGTAGAACTGTTCTTCCAAAAGCAATTTCAGCCCTTTATGGTGAGCCTATGGCAGAATATCGTTCTATGGCAGTAACTGGCACAAACGGAAAAACTACATCTACATATATTATGGATTCTGTTTTTTCAATGGCAGGTTATAAAACTTGCAGGATAGGCACAACTGGTATAAAAGTAGATGATGAATTTATTGAAACAGATAATACTACCCCTTCCCCTGCTTTAGTATTTTCAAGCCTTAAAAAAGGGTTAGATAAAGGCTGTAAGGCACTTACTATGGAAGTATCAAGTCATGCTTTAGCTCAAGGGCGTATTAATGGTGCTTTTTTTGAAACTGCTGTTTTTACTAACCTTACAGGCGACCATTTAGATTATCATAAAGATATGGAGCATTATTTTCAAGCAAAAGCAATGCTTTTTACTGATGATTATTCTAAACACAGAGTAGTAAATACAGGACATGAGTATGGCGAAAAATTAGCAAAATTAGTTAATAAAAACTTAATTACATATAGTGGGCTTAATAATAATGCAGATATTTACCCTGTTAAATATACATCTACAGTTCATGGAATAGATGCAGAAGTTTCTATTTTTGGTAAAACTATAAATATTCATTCTAACTTAATAGGTGAATATAACTTAGAGAATATATTAGGTGTAATAGGTGCAGCTTATTCATTAGGTATTGATACAGATGTAATAGCAAAAGGCATTAATAATCTTAAAAATGTACCGGGCAGGCTTGAAAAATATATGAATAAAAATATTATTGCCTTTGTAGATTACGCCCATACTGATGATGCTTTAATTAATGCAATATCATCATTAAAACAGGTAGCTGGTGGCAGAATAATTACAGTTTTTGGTGCAGGAGGGGACAGGGATGCTACAAAAAGACCTCGTATGGCGAAAGCTTCCACATCACTTTCTGATATTACTGTAATTACAAGTGATAATCCGCGTACAGAAGACCCTGAAAAAATTATTGATGATATAGTAAAAGGTGTAGTTGAAGGCAGCACATATTATGTGGAAGTAGACAGGGAAAAAGCAATAGAAAAAGCAGTATCTCTTGCAAAAGAAAACGATATAATTTTTGTGGCAGGAAAAGGCCATGAAACATACCAAATAATTGGTAAAGAAAAAATCCATTTTGATGATAGAGAAATGGTGCAAAAATACTTGGGGAGGCTTTAATTGTTAGTATCAGAAATTATTAAAGCTGTTCCATGTATTAAAAGCAGCATAGTAAATGATATAGAAATTAATGGAGCGTTTTTAGATTCAAGGCTTGTAAGAGAAAACTCATTATTTTTTGCAAGTAAAGGTGAAAATGTAGACGGCAACCTTTATGCAGAAAGTGCCATAAATAAAAAAGCTGCTGCTGTTATTATGGATAATATGTCAGAATATGACAAGATAGACGGTAATAAGATATTAGTAAATAATACTTTAGAATATATGCAGGCACTAGGCAGATATAATTTTGAAAGAGTGCATAAAAATAATGTTAGAATTATTGCTGTTACTGGCTCTTTTGGAAAAACTGGTATGAAAGAAATGTTGAAATATATTTTTGAAGAAAATGAAAAAGTATATGCAACAGAAGGTAATAAAAATAATATGCTTGGTGTGCTTTTAACAGGCTGCGGTATAGATGATAATGCATCAACTATAATTATTGAACTTGGTTCAAATAATTTTGGCGAAATAAAAGAATTAACTGAAATAGTCCGTCCAAATATGGCAATTGTTACAAATGTAGGACATGCTCATATTGGCAGATTTAAAACTTTTGAAAGGCTTATTTTTGAAAAAATGAGTATAAGTGATGGGTTAGTTGCAGGTGGCGAATTTATTATACCTACTATGCTTACTCCATTTGTTCCAAAAGGTGATTTTAAATTTAGAACATTTGGAGAAAGTGCCCATTCTGGTATAAGAATAACAGAATATAAGCATAATGGCGAATATATTACTTTTAAAACTAACATTACTAAAAGTGAGTTTAGATTAAACCACCCATATTTACATGTGGCAGAAAACTCACTATGTGCCATATATGCGGCACTTCTATGCAATATTAGTGAAGAAAGAATTGCTTCAGGCTTATTAAACTATAAGGCTGCTAAAGGCCATGGCAGTATTGAAAAAATAGGTGATATATTCTTAATAGATGACAGCTATAATGCAGGGTTTGAATCTTTTATAAAAAGTACTGAAAGCCTAAACCTTATTAATATCAGCCCAAAATATGCCATATATGGCGAAATGGGTGAAATAGAAGGCTTTGAAGAAGCTTTTTATAATGAGATTACTCAGCTTGCTTATACTTATAAAGATATTACATTTTTCCTTGTTGGAGAAAACTATCAAAAAGCAAGTAACCTTGAAAATAGAATTATTTTTGCCACAAAAGAAGAATGTATTGAAAAAGTAAAAGAAATAAATTGTGGTGCTATCGTAGTAAAAGCATCACGAGCTAAAAAGTTTGAAGATATAGTTAATGCTATAAAAGAAAAGTAGAAAAGTGAGAGATAAGCATGCTTTATAATTTATTGTACCCATTATCAAGTCAGTTAAGTTTTTTAAATGTATTTCAATATATTACATTTAGAACTATGTTTGCCACATTGACGGCTCTTATTATTACCATGCTTATAGGTAATGTAGTAACAGACCTTTTAAAGAAGTGGAAACTTTCTCAAATTACTAAAGGATATGAGCCAAAACGTCATAAAGCAAAAGAGGGCACACCTACTATGGGTGGCATCATGATTATTGGTACAACAGTTTTATCTACTTTATTATGGGCAGATATTACAAACCACTATATTATTCTGCTTTTAATATTATTTGTAGGCTTTGGGTTGGTTGGTTTTGCTGATGATTATATTAAAACAATAAAAAGAAACCCAGAGGGTATGCGTGGTAAAAGCAAACTTGTTTATGAAATACTTCTTTCTACAATTATAGTTTTTTTACTTATACAACTTGATAATTCTGGTAAAGTAACTTCAATTACTCTGCCATTTTTGAAGAATTTTATTATTGATATTAAATGGTTATATGTACCGTTTGCTGTTTTTATAATAGTAGGAACTGCCAATGCAGTAAATTTAACTGACGGCCTTGATGGGCTTGTTACAGTGCCAGCAATCACTGCTTTTGGAGTGTATGGTTTATTTGCTTACATTATGAGTAACTATACATTTACAAGCTACTTATATCTTCCACATCTTCCACAGACTGGTGAGTTAGCAGTATTTTGTGGAGCTATGTTTGGTGCAGGGCTTGGGTTTTTATGGTTTAATACATTTCCTGCTACCATATTTATGGGAGATGTAGGCAGTCTTTCAATAGGCGGTTCACTTGGTTTAATTGCCTGCATGGTAAAACAGGAAATTTTACTTGCCATAGTTGGCGGTTTATTTGTAATGGAAGCATTGTCTGTAATATTACAGGTTAGTTACTTTAAAATAACCCATGGTAAAAGGCTTTTTAGAATGGCACCCCTTCATCACCATTTTGAATTAAAAGGTTGGAGCGAGCCTAAGATTATTATTAGGTTTTGGATAATTACATTTATATTAGCAATACTTGCTATTAGTACATTAAAATTAAGGTAATATTATGAAAGCAGCTATAATAGGTTATGGAAAAAGCGGTGCGGCAGCATCAAGGCTTTTAAAATTAAAAGGTTATGAGAAAATAGAAATATTTGATGATAAAAACGAAAATTATAAAAATATTTCTGAATATAAAGATGAATATAATGAAGTGGTTGTAAGCCCAGGCATTGATTTAAATAAGTATAAAAATATAAGTGGTAATATTACAAGCGAAATAGAGCTTGCATATAACCATATGGATAAAAATGCAAAAATTATAGGTATTACTGGTACAAACGGCAAATCTACTACTACATTTTTAACAGCACAGATATTAAATAATGCAGGAGTGAAAGCTTGTGCCTGCGGAAATATTGGCTATCCTTTTGGTGAAGCAGTACTTGATAAAGCAGATACTGAAGTATATGTAATAGAGCTTTCAAGTTTTCAAATAGAGCTTTTAAAAAGGTTTAAAGCAGCTGCTGGTTGCATTATAAATGTTACTCAGGACCATTTAGATAGATATGGCACTATGGATAAATATTATGAAGCAAAACTTCTGCTTTTAAATTTTATTGATAAAAAAGGGTTGTTTGTAACAAATACTGATACGGTGATTGTAAATAAAGCAATACTTTATGATTTTCAAGCAAGATATATTGATGATAACTTTAAAAGCTTTCCAAAATTAAGCGGAAATATATTAGATTTTGGAAAATTCAATGTAGATTTATCAAAATATAAGCTTTTTGGAAAACATAATATTACTAATCTTTCATTTGCATTATCAATGGCTGATAAAGTGTGCAGTTTTGAAGGGGATATTACTAACTTAATAGAAAACTTAACAAGTATGCCTCATAGAACAGAGCTTGTGGCAGAAATTAATGGTGTTAGGTGGATAAACGATTCTAAAGCAACAAATGTAGATTCAGTTTACACTGCTTTAGTAAGTATGAAAAAACCTGCTGTTTTACTAATAGGTGGCAGAGATAAAAAAAGCGACTATACACCACTTGCTGATTTAATAAACCAAAACATTAGTAAAATTTGTTATTTCGGAGAGGCAGCAGATTTAATTAAATCTCAGCTTTCATCACTTTTAAAAGGTGTTGAAGAAGAAAGCTATAAAAGCTTAAAAGAATGTGTGAAATCTTTAGCTGAAAAAGAAAAAGATATTACTGTTTTATTATCCCCTGCATGCACAAGTTTTGATGAATTTAAAAGTTATGAAGATAGAGGATATAAATTTAAAGACTATGTGCTTGAATTTACTGGAGGAAAGTAGATGATTAATATACGGGATATTCGCTTTCAAATACTTGCAACTTGTGCAGTTTTAATAATGATAGGGCTTATATTTATATATAATACAAGTGCTACTCAAGCCATAAGATTAGAGAGAAATGAGCTTTATTTTTTTATAAAACAATTTATACATGTAATACTTGGATTTATTGTTCTTTTAGTTGCGTATAAAATACCACTTGAAGTATATAGAAAATATGTTATGCCAATATTTTTTCTAACTTTAATACTTTTAATAGTTGTGCTTTTTATGCCGGGGGCAAATGGTGCAAAAAGGTGGATACATCTTCCTTTTGTAACTTTCCAACCATCAGAGCTTGCAAAGTTTACAGTTGTTTTATACCTTGCCCACTATTTAGATAAAAAACACGATAAAATGTGGGATTTTATGAAAGGCTTTTTACCTGCATCATTACTTGTAGGTATATTAGCATCATTGATTATAATAGAGCCAGACTTTGGAACAACAACATTAATAGTTGTTGTAGCATTTACTATGTTTATAGTAGGTGGGGCAAGAATAAGCCATATTTTAGGTATTGTAGGTGTTGTGCTTCCTGTAATGATAGCAGCACTTTTGGCAGGAGAATATAGAAAAGCACGTATTGCAAACTTTATGGACCCATGGCAGGACCCTTATGGAATGGGATACCAGCTTATACAAAGCTTAGCATCAGTTGGCAGTGGTGGAATATTTGGTAAAGGAATAGGTAATTCAACACAAAAATTATTTTTCTTACCAGAAGCTCATACTGACTTTATATATGCTATAATTGCAGAAGAAACAGGGCTTATTGGTGCAAGCTTATTATTTTTAGTAATAGTATTTTTATTTAGAAAAAATTTACAGGCTGCATTTATGCATGAAGATAAATTTAAAAGACTGCTTGTATTTGGACTTTCATTTTTAATATTTGTTCAAAGTTTTGTCCACGTATTTGTGGTAATGGGCATACTTCCAACAAAAGGGCTTACACTTCCTTTTGTATCATATGGTGGTTCTGCTTTAATTGTTACCATGTTTTTTATAGGTGTCATACTTAGAAGTATTGATGAGGTGGAAAAAGAATGAAAGTAATATTTGCAGGTGGTGGCACAGGTGGCCATTTATACCCTGCTGTTGCAATTAGTGAACAGCTGAAAAAAAATAATATTAGCTTTTATTTTATGGTATCAGACAGGGGTATTGAAAAAAGTATTCTTACCCCTTTAGGTTATGAATTTGAAGAACAAAAAGTATCAGCTTTTATGGGAGCAGGTGTTTTTGGGAAAATAAAAGCAGTATTAAATATGATAGGTGCTACTACACGAGCATTAAAGGTAGTTAAAAAAGGTGATAAAGTTGTTCTAACTGGTGGGTTTGCAGCAGCACCTTCAGCCATAGCTGCCATAATAAAAGGGTGTGATTTATATCTACATGAGCAAAACAGTGTAATGGGACTTGTTAATAGAATATTTGCAAAATATAGCAAGAAAGTATTTTTATCTTTTGAAAATACTAAAAATGCAAAAGGAAGAATTATTGTTACAGGAAACCCAGTAAGAGAAGCATTTTACAGCCTTGAACCAAAAAAGGATTATACAAACAGTATACTAGTTCTTGGTGGTTCTCAAGGCAGCAGGAAAATAAATACATTAATTAGCAGCAGTATTGATGAACTTGTAAATAATGGTTTTCATATAGTGCATCAGTGTGGCAAAAAATTATATGATGAAACAATGCAAATGTATGGTGATAAATTAGAGATTTATGAAAATAAAGTAAAATTAATGCCATATATTGATAATGCAGTGGAAGAAATGAAAAAAGCAGATATTATAATTTCACGTTCTGGAGCTGGTGCTGTGTTTGAAATAAAAGCATTAAAATGCCCTGCAATTTATATACCTTTTGCAGGGGCTAGTGAAAACCACCAGTATTATAATGCATTAAATGAAAAAGAACGTGGCAGATGTATTATAATAGAAGAAAAAGATGCAAATACTAATGCATTAATAAATGGATTAAATGAAATAAAAAATAATATAGAAAAATATAGAGCAGCTTTTGGAAAAGAAGTAGAAAAAAGCAGTGAAATTATTTTTAAAGAATTAGAGTTAGTATAAAATATATTTGTGGAGTGAGAAAAGTGAATAGTGTATTTGGAAGGTTTTCCCATATTCATTTTGTGGGCATTGGTGGCATTGGTATGAGTGGTATTGCTGAAGTGCTTCATAATATGGGGTTTAAAGTAAGTGGTTCAGATATTAGTGAAAATGCTAATGTAAAAATGTTAAGAGATATGGGCATAAACATATGCATTGGTCATAAAGAAGAAAATATAGAAGGTGCAGATGTTATAGTTTATACAAGTGCAGCTAGCGATGATAACCCAGAATTAGTAAGGGCAAGGCAGGAAAGAAAACCTGTTATTAAACGTGGCGAAATGCTTTCTGAACTAATGCGTTTAAAATATGCTGTTGCAGTAGCTGGTTCTCACGGTAAAACTACAACTACTTCAATGGTTGCAGAAATTGTAAAAGCTGCAAAACTTGACCCAACAATATTAATTGGTGGCAGGCTAAACAGCACAAATAATAATGCAAGCTATGGTAAAAGTAATATTATGGTTGCAGAAGCTGATGAAAGTGACAGGTCGTTTTTAATGCTTTACCCATCTATTGCTATTATTACAAATATTGACCATGAACATATGGAAAGTTATAAAGATTTTGATGATGTAAAGATGAGTTTTACAGAATTTGCTAATATGGTTCCATTTTATGGTGCATCTGTTTTATGTATTGATAATAATAATGTAGCAGATATTATTCCAAATATTACAAAAAGATTTGTAACATACGGCACTAAAGCTCAAGCAGATATTAGGGCAGTAAATATTAAAAAAGATGGTTTTTCCGTATCTTATGATGTGCAAAAAGATGGCGAAATATTAGGGCATATTGAAATTATGCTTCCTGGGGACCATATAGTGCTAAACTCTCTTGCTGCCCTTACTGCTGCTATGGAAATGGGTATAGAATTTAATGTGATTGCAGAAACTTTGAAAAACTTCTCAGGGGTGCAAAGAAGAATGTCTATTCGCCATAAAAGCGATAATTTTGTGGTAATAGATGATTACGGGCATCACCCAACAGAGATTGCAACTACATTAAAAGCAGTTAGGGAAGCAAGCCCACAAAGTAAGATAATAGTAATATTTCAACCACACAGGTATACAAGAACTCAAAATTTAATGAGTGATTTTGCAAAATGCTTTATGGACGCTGATAAATTATATATTACAGATATTTATGCAGCATCTGAACAGCCAATTGAAGGAATAGATGCTCCAAGATTAATTAGTGAAGTGCAAAAACACGGTTTTAAAGATGTAACATATCTTCCTAACCTTGATGATTTTCTTCAAACATTAGAACAAGAAGAAAATAAAGCAATTATTATAACTTTTGGTGCAGGAAGTATTACAAACTTTTCATTTAAAATAGCAGAATATTTAAAAGATAGAGGCTTATAAAATGGATAAAAATACAAAAATATGTGTAATATATGGTGGCATGAGTGTAGAAAGAGAAGTATCTTTAAAAAGTGGTAAAAATATGGCAGATGCACTTTTAAAAAACTTCCCTAATACTCACCTTGTGGATGCTGATTATACATTAGCAGAAAAACTTGTAAATTTAAAGCCAGATATTTGTGTATTAGCCCTGCATGGCACATATGGAGAAGATGGTTGTATTCAAGGTATGCTTGAAATGATGGGGATACCTTATACAGGTTCTGGTGTTGCTGCTAGTGCTGTTGCATTTGATAAGCTTTTAGCAAAACAAAATTTTATAGATTATGGGCTTAATACACCAAAATATGTAATAGTAAATAAAGGTGATAAAAAAGCACCATTTATTCCTTGTGTTGTAAAAGCTACAAGGCAGGGTTCAAGTATTGGTGTTACTATTGTCCGTGAAGAAAAAGAGTATGAAGCAGCAGTTTTAGAAGCATTTAAATATGATAATAAAGTAATATGTGAAGAATATATTTCAGGTAAAGAGTTAACAATACCTGTAATGGACGGCAATGCTTTTCCACCTATATGGATACGCCCTAAAAAAGGTTTTTATAACTATGAAAATAAATATACAGCAGGTATGACAGATTATCTTTTAGATACAGGTTTAAGCCCTGCAAGAATAAGAACATTAAAAAAATTAGCTGTAAAAGCATATAACGCTTTAGGTTGTCGGTCTATGGCTCGTGTTGATTTTATAGCAACAGATAAAAAGTTTTATGTAATAGAAGTGAATACTGTTCCTGGAATGACTGCCACATCACTTGTACCAAAATCTGCAAGTAAGCTTGGTATATCTTTTGAGGAAATAGTGAAAAAGATTGCTGAAAGTGCATCACTTGATAATAAAAAGTAAAAAAAGGGGTATGAGATAATGAAAGGCGGCATTATCAAATTAGTTTTACTTTCTGTTTTAGTTTTTGGTGTAGGCTTTGGAGCAGCTACAGTTGTAGAAAAAATAAAACAGACACAAGTATTTACTATTAAAAGTGTGGAAGTAAAAGGCGTAATTAACGCAGACAGGCAGGCTATTAAAGAGATAGGTGCAAAATTTATAGGACTTAATCTTTTTGACAGCAGGCTTAAAGAAACTATTGCATCAAATGACCCATGGGTGCAGCGTATACAGGCAAGTAAAGTGCTGCCTGATAAAGTAAACTTAATAGTTTATGAAGAAAAAGCACTATTTGGATTTGCAAATAACGGTAAATGTTTTGTTTTTACAGGCAGTGGCAGGGAAATGCCAATTGCATGCAATAATATTAATATTACAGCAAAAAATAAAATACATATGGATAATGCTATGAGATTTGCTGTTATTTTAGAAAATATGCCTGAATTAAGGGATAAACAAATAACATTAAAAGATTATAGTTTTGAAGTAGTGCTTGATAACCAAGTGCTTCACTGCCCATATGATTATGAATTATTAAAAGAAAATTTAGCAGTTTATAATGATACAATAAAATCAAGATATAAAACTGTTGAATATGTTGATTTAACTATTGATAAAAGAATATATGTAAAGGGGGTGCTTCATGCCTCATAAAGATAATGTATATGTAGGACTTGATATTGGAACAACAAAAATATGCACTGTTGTTGCAAGGCAAAACATGGAAGGTGGAATAGATATTATAGGCTTAGGTTCAGCACCCAGCACTGGTATTAGAAAGGGTGTAGTAGTAAATATTGATTCTACTGTTAAAGCCATAAAAGATTCTATTGCAATGGCTGAGCGTATGAGTGGTGTTACTGTAAAAAGCGTATGTGCTGGTATTGCAGGTGGCCATATAGAAAGTTTTAACTCACGTGGTGTTGTTGCTGTAAAAAGTGGTGAAGTTACCCAAAATGATATTGATAGAGTTATTGAAGTAGCTTCTGCTGTTAATATACCAATGGGTTATGAAGTGCTGCATATTCTTCCACAGCAGTATATATTAGACGGTCAGGACGAAATAAAAGACCCAATAGGTATGAGTGGTGTTCGTCTTGAAGTGGAAGTGCATATTGTAACAGGTGCAGTTTCTTCTGCTACAAATATTACAAAATCATGCTCAAAAGCAGGTATTGCTGTTGAAGATATATATTTAGAGCAGTTAGCTTCAAGCGAAGCAGTATTAACTGATGAAGAAAGAGAAATCGGTGTATGCTTAATTGATGGTGGTGGTGGTACTACAGATATGGCTGTATTTAACAGAGGTGCATGCTACCATACTGCTGTCCTGCAAATTGGTGGTAATAACTTTACACGTGATTTAACTTCTGGACTTTCCACATCAGAATCAGAAGCTGAAAAAATAAAGATTGCTGAAGGGTGTGTGCTGACTGATTTAGTTGCACCTGATGAAGTAATAAACGTTCCTTCAGTAGGTGGAAGACCACCAAGAACCATATCTAAATCTGTAATGGCTCAAATATTACAGGCTAGAGCAGAAGAAATATGCGAATTATTTTTAGGAGAATTAAAAAATAAAAAATTAATAGATATGCTTGCAGCTGGTGTTGTAATGACAGGTGGTATGTCTAACTTTAAAGGTATGGAAGAGCTTGCTTCATCTGTTTTAGGGTTAAATGTAAGAGTTGGACACCCTGTAAATATTGGTGGTCTTTCAGACCAGGTAAATAACCCAATATATGCAACAGCTGTAGGTCTTGCAAAATTACATGCGAAGAATGGCCACTCCCAAAATATAATAGCTTCAGGTAATGAAGAAAGCACTTTTAAACAGGTTGGGGAGAGAATGAAAAACTGGTTAAAAGAGTTTTTCTAAAATTAAAAAAATAAAAATAAAAAATAAAATATAATAAGGTAGTTTAAATTCTTTTAAAAGGCGGCGTAAAAGAATTTAGACGGAGGGGATATTAATGGACGATTTATTTCTTGATGAACACATACCGTATGTAAACGGTGCAGTAATTAAAGTAGTAGGAGTTGGTGGTGCTGGTGGTAATGCAGTTGCAAACATGGTAGCAGCAGATATTGGTAATGTGGAATATATTGCTGTAAATACTGATGCGCAGGCATTAAAAGTAAGTGGTGCTGGAACTGCTATACTTATTAGTAAATTAGGTTTAGGAGCAGGGGGAAGACCTGAAAAAGGTAAAGAGTATGCTCTTGAATCAATTGATGAAATTCGCAATGCTATAAAGGGAGCTGATATGGTATTTATCACCTGTGGTATGGGCGGCGGCACAGGGACAGGGGCAGCACCTGTTATTGCAGCAGAAGCTAAAGCAAGTGGAGCATTAACTGTGGCAGTTGTATCTACTCCTCATACAACAGCAGGCAGCAGAAGAATAAATATTGCAAAAGAAGGCTTAGCAGAGCTTGTAAACTATGTAGATTCATACATTGTAGTTCCAAATGACGGTATGCAGGACGCAGGCCATAAATTAACTCATAAAGAAGCATTAAGAATGGCTGATGATGTTCTTCGCCAAAGTATTCAAGGAATATGTGAAATAGCAGGGGTTAGAGGCCATATTAATATTGACTTTGCAGATGTAAGAACAGCTATGGGACAGCAGGGCAAAGCAGTTATGGGTATAGGCACAGCAAGTGGCGAACATAGAGCAAAACAAGCTTTTGAAAATGCTTTAAAAAGCCCACTTTTATCTGATACTAATATTAAAGGAGCTTATGCAGTTCTTTTAAATATTACAGGTAATGAAGATGATTTATTAATGGACGAAGTAGCTGAAATTCAAGCGCTTGTTAATGAGCATGCTGGCAATGATGCTTTAATTATTGACGGTATCAGCTATGATGATAGAACAGACGGCACTATTTCTGTAACTATTGTAGCAACAGGTATTGCAGGTGGTAAAACAATAGAAAACTTAACTAAAGTAGAAGATATTAAAAAAGCAAAACCAACTGGTGCAATTGTTGCAAATATGCAGGATAAACTTAAAAGAATATCTAAAGAGGACCATAACCTGCAAGGTATTAGTAACAGATTAAATGAAGATTATTTTGAAATACCAACGTATTTAAGAAAACAGTCTGATTAATATGAATATAGTGCATTTAATAAATGTGCGGTGGTTTAATGCTACTGCATGGTATGCTTATAAATTAGCAGAAAGTGCAGTATTACAAGGGGATAAGGCAGCAATAGCAGGACTGCCTTTATCCCCTGTTATACATCATGCAAAAGAACTTGAAATTAATACTCTTGAAGCACCATTTACTTCAAACAATCTTTTTATGTTTTTTTCCAATATGAGAAAACTTCACAAATTTATCCGTGATAATAATGCAGATGTGCTTTGCTGCCACAGGGGAGAAATGTTTTGGATAATAGCACTGGATAAATTTATCTTTAGAAGAAAATATAAATTAATAAGAGTGCGTGGTGATGTGCGACCACCTAAAAAAGATATTTTTAGTAAATTTACTCATAATATTGCATGCGATAAAATCATTACTTCAGCAGAGTTTATAAGAAATTTTTTTATAAATAATGTAGGCTCTAAAAATGACCATGTAAAAACCATATATGGTGGTGTTAATAGAAAAGTATTTTTTGAAGATAAGGCAAAAGGCAAAATATATAGAGAAAAATATAATATTCATGATGATGATTTTGTAGTAGGTGTGGTAGGCAGGTTTGACCCAGTAAAAGGTCATAATGTATTTCTAAAAGCCTGCAAAAAAGCATATAATAAAGGAATGAAAAATTTAAAAATAATATTAGCTGGCTTTCCTGAAAATATATCAAATGAAGAAATGCAGGAAATGATAAAAGAAAATCATTTAGAAGATATTACAATTATAACAGGAAAAGTAGAAGATGTAACTGGAGTAATTAACGCCATAGATTTAGGTGTAATATCATCTTTAGGCAGTGAAGCAATATGCAGGGTAGCAATGGAATTTATGGCTTGTAATGTGCCTGTAGTATCTAGCAATGCTGGTGTTCTTCCCGAAATGTTACCTGGTGAATTTATATATGAAATGCAAGATGATGAAAGATTATCAGAATTAATAGTAAATAAAAAAGGCTTTATAAAAATATATGATGAAATAGATTTTTATAAAGAATTTGTAAATGAAATAAGTAAGTAAAAAAGTATTAGTTAATTTATAAATAAAATTTTTAGCTTTTTATATGCTGGATATAAAATATAATTTATACTAAATATTCATTTAAACTTTTTACATCTACTACAGCTTCTTTATTAATTCTGCCATAAATATGGGGAAAATCCTGCTTTAAAGATAAAGAAAATTCTAATTTTACTTAAGAAATAAGTTTAAATTTTAGTTTTTATTATGCACTTTGTATCTTTTCTCTTATAGCATCTTGTAATAATTTAGAGAGTTTTAATTTTTTGGCTTCTGCCATATCTGCCATCCATTGTGGAATAGTAACTAATTTTTTTACAGATTTATTGAAATGTTTTTCTGCATATTCTGCCACATTTACAGATATAATGTTTACAAATACTCTTGATTTATCAGTATACAGTTCTTCCAGCTCATTTTTTATAACATTATCATCAATATTTTGTATGTTACTAGCAACAGGAATTTCACCATTGTTAAGAATTAAGGAATGCAGATAACCAGCTAAGCAGTCCATAGCCATTCTAATGCTATCATCTAAATCAACTCCGTATGTAGCTAAATGATTTAAGTCTGGAAATATAACAGAAAATCTTCCGTCATCTTCCTTATAAAATATAGCTGGATAATTATATAATTTATTCATTTTTTCCATATACAACCCCTAAGAGTTTTAAAGTCCTGCTTGTTTTTTGATACTTTTTAATGTGCCTATTGGTATATCATCATTTAACTTGTGATAAGCAACTGTTACAGTTCCTTTTTTTACAGAGTGGTGGAATTGTTTGTGAGAGCCTTTCTGGTTTACCTGATACCACCCGTCATCTGTTAATAATTTTAATATCTCTCTATACTTCATATAATATAAATACTATAAAATATATATTAAATCAATATGTGTTTTTAAAATTACATACAGATAATGGTTAAATTATGTAACTTTTATACTTAAATAACTACTTTGTATCTTATATTATTAAGCTGAATTATTTTGATAATATAAATAATTCCATAATATTCTTTATTGTATAAATTTATCCATACTAATTATATCTACTACAGCTTCTTTATTAATTCTACCATAAATATGGGGAAAATCCTGCTTTAAAGATGAAGAAAATTCCAGCCTTACTTCAGATATAAGTTTATCTGTATCTATTTCCATTACAATATAATTTTCTTCTTTGCCCTTAAATCTTGGCACAATTAAATGAAACTGTTCCTTAAAACAGCCATGAATAAAGCCCTCATCACATATTAAACTTTCACCAAAAATATACCTGTCCTTTATTTTTTCATAATATGATTTTTCCATATTAATAATAACTACCATACTTTCCTGCCTATATATTTTACTGCTTTAAATACTAAAATTAAAAAGGCAAGTATAATAATTATATCCCCACCGGTTGATTTACCTTTTGCAATAGAGCAGCCACCGGGTGAATTTTCGCCAGGAAGAACACCCGTATCCGTATTATTATCCTGCCAGGTTTGACCTGTAATCAAATCAATATTTACTATATTTTCACCATCTACAAAAACATTATCTGGTGGGTAGTTTTCACACTGGTTTTCAAAATGGACATCTTGTATATTATATAAAAATCTGATTTTCCTGTAATTTTCTTCTGGTATACAGTTATAAGTAAACCTTAAAGATAAAATAGGTGATACTATTGTAATATCCTGTAAAGCACTTACATCTGTAATACTATTATAATCAAAAGCCATGCTTTTCATAAATGACATTTCAGAAACTGGGGAAATATCTGTAATATAATTATGTTTAAATGATACTTGAGCAAGCTTTGGCAAATATCTTAATGATTCTAATGAAGTAATTAAATTATGGTCTGCTTTAATTATATTTAACATGGTATTATTTGCAAGGGGCGATAAATCTGTAATTAAATTTATCGTCATATCAAGCCCTGAAAGTATAGTCATATTATCAAGAGCAGCAATAGAAGTAATTCTGTTATCCCTAATGCTTAAATATTTTAATGCTCTAAAATTTGCTAAAGCTGAAATATCTGATATTTTATTACCCTGTAATGATAATGTCTGCATACTGTTAGACATATACCTAAGGGGAGTAATATCTCTTATATAATCTGGACCTTGGTAGCTTAAATCAAGCTGATATAATGGATACATATATGGTAGATAAGTTAAATCTGTAACCTGGTTGCCGCTTAAATTAAGAGTATTAAGCATAGGAAGCCGTGTAAGATACTCTATATTTTTTATTTGAGAATTTGGAATTTCAAGCCTTTGCAGGTTTTTTAGATTGCGAACAGGCATTAAATCATCAATTTTAGTGCCTTTTTCACCCATATCTAAAAGTTTTAAGTTTACAAGCTGCTGGACACCTTCTAATGAAGTAATATTTGGATCATCACATTTCAACATTGTAACTTTTTCAGCCTGAGCACAAGAAATTGGCCACCTAGTCCATTCTGTCTGCTCTCTAACACATTTTTCTAAATATGAGCCTTCAGGAAATTTTAAAAGTTTTGATTTATTATCACATACACTAAAATCTGTAGCCTGTAAAAACATTTGTTTTAAATGGCGTACAGTTTCATTATCGCAGGTACAGCTGTTGCAAGACATATCAAATAATTTATCGTATGAGCTGTTATCATTATCATATAAAGAGCAAGTATTGCAGGAACAGTCATTACCACTTAAAAGTTCAGACATAGTTGCATTATCACTTTCATAATCGCATGATTTGCAGGAGCAGTTACCCAAATCATCACAAGAGCAGTTGTAACATAGGTAGGAGCTTAAATTTTGGAGCGTGTCAAGTTCGGAGCCTGCTGCTACCTGTGGTGATTTGGGTAATAAAAAAATAAAAGAAATTAAAATTAAAGTCAAAATATAATGTTTTGCTTTCATGACTTACTTATCGGCACCACTTAAAAAAATATTAGAGAAATTTTATTGTATTTAATAAAAAAAAAGTATAATATAAAAAATGTATAAAAGGCATAGTTTTTGCTGGTTAAATTAGTATATTTTATTTGAGGTTATGAATATGAGAAAATTACATATATTATTATTACTTTTGCTTTTAATAGTTTTATCTGCATGTGCTCCAAAAGCTGCCAAGCCTACTATTAAAGTATACACTTTAGAAGATAATAACTACCCATGTATTAAAGTAGATTTTTCTGACCAAATAAGATATATTGATATGAGCAATATAAAAGATGGTGAAAATTTAGCACTTTTATATGAACTTGTTATGCCAGGCTATCAAATAGAAGTTATTAAAATGTATGCATTAAAAGGAACTTTCAGCACAGAAAGCCTGCCTTCTTTATACGATGACCCATCTAAACTTTTTGAAATATCCAGCATGGAAAACCCTGATAAATCAGCTGTTATAACTTTAGAAGATACTAGAGATGGTATGTTTTTAAGAGGTTCAGTTGGTTATGTAATACAGTCTGATAGAATGGTTAGAGTAAATGTATCGCGTTTAATTAAAAAATCTGGCACATTTAAATATTCTGGGCTTGAAGACTGGAGTAATTCTACCATTGGTAAAAGAACAATAGAAAATATGAAAACAATTGTAGATTCTGTATATGCAAGCTTAACTACTACACAATGCCCTAATAAAGCAGATTTAAATACAGAGTGGTGGAAATAATTACAGTTTTATATCTACCTGATTATTTAATGTAATAGAGTCTTTTGATATTATGCAGTCATAAGCTAATATTTTCACACCTTTTGATGAGGCATATTTTAAAGCTTCTCCAAACTCTTTATGTGTTTTATAATTTGGGGTAAAATATTTAACGTTTTCCATTTGTATTACAAAGATAATATATGCCATATATCCATTTTCATAAGCATCAACAAGCTCATGTATATGTTTTATACCACGTTCAGTAGGGGCATCTGGAAACATTGCTATATTATTTTCTTCTAATGTAACGCCTTTTACTTCAATAAATATTTTATTATTATTACTTTCTGCATATATATCAAAACGGGACTGTTTATATTTTTGCTCCATTTTAATATAAGTTATGGGGTTATCTAATGATAATATATTTTTGCCACCATTTACTGCTTCATATACCACTTTATTAGGCACTTGAGAGTCCATATTAATAAGCCTTTCACCTTTATACACTGATATTAAGTCAAACTTTGTTTTTCTTAAAGTATCAGGAAAATATTCTAAAAATACATTTGCATTTTTTATAAGCAGCTCTTTACATCTGCCAGTATTTTTTACATGGACTATTACATTTTCATTATCTATAACACATTCAGCAATAAACCTGTTTGGTCTGTTTTTAAAAACTGCAGGCACAATATTTTTATATTCCATAATTATATAACCTTAAACTAAAATATTGCCCAAATAATACCATATATCAATGTAATATTCAAATAATATTATTGTAAAATAAGACTAAAAAAATGCATTTGGTATTAAAAAACTTGACAAAATTAAATTTATTAGATATAAGTTTGTAATATAGTGTTTATATCTAATGTAAATATTGAGGGTTGGAAATGAGTCAAAGTGGTGTAGTAAAATGGTTTAATAACTCGAAAGGTTATGGTTTTTTAACAGATGAAAAAGGTGCAGATGTATTTGTACACTTTTCAGCTATTCAAAGTGAAGGTTATAAAACTCTTAAACAAGGCGATAAAGTAGAGTTTGAATCAGTGGAAGGCGAAAAAGGTCTTCAAGCAGTTAATGTAAAAAAACAATAGTATTTATTACATAGTTTCTGGTGCTTTTTAGTATATTATATGTAGTATATGTATTATTTACATTTGTAGTAATTTAGTATACGCCTATATATTATCTATTAATACAAGCACCTTTTCTTATACATTTTTCAGTTTTTTTTGCGTATGATTTAATTGTATGCAGCAGTGCTTTTTTGCCTTTTTTTATGATTTATAGTCTTTATTTATACTTATCTTGACAATGTATTTATATTAATATATTTTGATATTGGTGAATTATGGTTCGAGTTATAAATATTGCTATTATATTATTTTTCTTAATTCTTTCTATTGTATTTATATTTAATCCATTTTCTTATAAATCATCACAGGATAATGGAACTGATACTAGAAAACTTATACTTGTAGTTGAGCAGGATACTTTTTATATACCATTTAAAGACGGTGAATTTAACTTATATTCCAATGTGGAAGATATTGATGGTAAAAAACACCCAGCATTTAAAAGTATTGATTATATAATTAAAGATGGAACTGTTAGTGTAACCCATTCAGACTGTGCTAACCAAATATGTGTTAATACGCCAGCTATATCTAAATGTGGTGATGCCATAGTATGTGCACCTAATAAAGTAGCATTTATTATTGACTGTAAAGACACTTTAAAGGCTGAATAATGAAAATAAATATATATATTCTTACAGGTCTTATGGCTTCTTTTAGTATAGTTTTAGGGGTGGTAGAAAATTTTATTCCAAGTCCTGTGCCTGCTATTCGTCTTGGGCTTTCAAATATTCCTATACTTATTATGCTTTATTTATCAGAAACACATTATGCTTTTTTAACTGCCATGTTAAAAGCATTTGTTGTTCCTATATTTTCAGCAAATATTATATTTAAGTTTTCATTAAGTATGCCCGCTACTTTTGTATCATTTATATTTATGGCATTATGTTATAAATTATTTAAAAATAAATTAGATGTTGTAACAATAAGTGTAATAGGTGCTATAAGCCATATGATGACTCAGATTATTGTAGCAAATTTTTGGATTGTAAAAGGTATTTTATATACAAGGCTTGTGGGTATACTGCTTTTATCTGCTGTTATTACTGGTATATTAATGGGGCTTATAGTATCAAAAATTATTAAGCACCCACAAATCAAGAAAATGTTTGAAAACCTTTAAAAATAAAACTGCCATTCAACACCGGTAGTAGTATTTACCGGCATATTATCACTAAAGGAATGCATGTTTGTAACAGCAAGGTTGCCATTACGGTTGTATCCCAGCTTAAATTGAAATGTTGTATAATTAATATTATATTCTGACATATAAGAATAAGAGAACTGCATATTTCTAAATGGTTTAACTATTGCTTCAAACCCTGAAGTATATGCAATATCTGTAGAGCTCCAAATATTTAAGCCAAACATATTGCCTGTAAAATAACCAAGCAGAGAGTTTAGTAATATATTTGAAACATCATCAGAAAGAAGTGTATTTTCACTTTCTTTATCAAAAATAGCCATACTTTTTGTGGTAAACCTTGTAATACCTGTGCTAAAACGTGAAAGTGGAGAGTTTTGATCACCATAATATGTAATATTACCATAATATGGCAGTGCATAAGTTGTTAAAGTGTTACCTGCTATTTTAGAACTAAATGGTGATATAACAGGGCTGTTTAAATACCCTACAATATCATCTTTATCCATATATCGTTTTTTTATTTCCTGATAGTAGTTGTTACCAGCAGAATAATATACTGCATTTGCATTATCAATGCTGCCGTCAGTTATTTTAACACTATTATGTGTTGGCACTTCTTCACTACCTGCTGCACTTTCATTATCTGCCATTTCTTCACTGTTTTTTATACTGGCATTATCATTAGCATATAGATATGAAAAGCTAAACAAACAAATTGTAATGGTTAAGATTATATTTAGACACACTTTCATATGATAAATATTATATAAAAATAACGAAAAATCAATATGAAATTATAAAGAAGTATATAGAATAATTTACAAATTCTTTTATTGTGTTAATATTACCTGGTTACTTTCAATATGAAATATATATGTTTCTACCTGTTTATTATATATTTTCCTTAAAATATCAGCATATTTTCTTAATTTATCAGCATAATCTCTTATCCTGCTATCATCAATAAAACCTGTTTTATAGTCCATTAATATTACTTTATTATCTAATTCGCTGTATATATCAACTGCATAAAGAGTATTATTTTCTCCAATGCGTCTTTCTTTAAAAACTCGTCCTTTAAAAAGTTCCTGCCATACAGTATTATTATATACTCTATTAATGTAATCATATGCTAAATTCATCTGTGTATCTGATACTAATGCACCAAAATGAGCCATCATATGCTTTTCTGCCATTTTAATTGTTGCATCATTTTTATATTCAATAATATTTAATCCAGCATGTAAACATGAGCCAAAAAGTGTCGCTTCATAACTTTGTGTTTCTAGTTTATCAGTATCAAAATATGCATTATCAGTGCCAAAAGATTTTTCTTTATCTATTTCCACATTTATTTTTACACTTTTTCTTTCTGCTGTTTTTTCTTTTTTTAATGGTTTTAATTTTCCATATTCTTCATCTTCTACTATAAACTGGCTTATATACTGGGAAAGGTTAGTAGGTGTATCTTTAAAATATTTAATATTCATAAAAAGTGCTTGTTCTGCCCTTGTCATAGCAACATAGAGCATATTTATATTATCCTGCATAATTAAATTATTTTCATTATTCATATTTTCTTCTGCTTTTGTATTTGCTATATATGTATGGACATCTTTTTTATAAACATAGCACAGGTCTGAATTGCCAAACTCTTTATTATCAGATACAAAAAGATGTGTATTTGCTGCATTTAATTTTAAATCAACTTCCAAGTTTGGAATTACTACAACAGGAAACTGTAAGCCTTTTGATTTATGTATTGTCATAATGGTAACAGCATTATTACTTGATGATGATGTTGACTGCTTATCTGCTGCTGCCTTATATATTTTTTCCATAAATAAATTTATATTTTTTTCACCATATGCTCCCTTTTCCATAACATCAATTACTGCATAAAAATCTGGGTTATTATTAAACCTGCTTTGTAAATCAAGTGTATTTGTAAGATATAATATTTTTTCAAAAATAGAGCAGTCTATCATATTTTTTATACAGCTTTTTATTCTATTCATATCCTTTACAATATTTTCTTTATTTTCTATAAAGGAATTATTATAAGCTTTAGGGTGGGAAAGGGCGTATGTAAGGTATGCAAAAGTATCACCAGTTTCTATAAAAACAGCAAGGGCAGATAATATTTGAAAAGCCTGGCTGTTAGTAAGTTTTGATGATGTTTCTACCTGCACAGGAATATTATTTTCTTCTAAATATTCAATTAAATCGCCACCATGTTTATTAGATACTGTAAGCACTGCTATATCTTTATATGTATAGCCTGCTTCAATACATTTTTCTATTTTTTCTTTTGTATAATCAAGGTAATATTTTTTATCATCTAATGCGTGTGTTACTTCCACATAACCATCGCCATTTTCAGTATATGCTTTTTGGTCTATATTAAATATGGAAAAAAGCTCTTTATTGCTTTTATATATATTATTGGAAATATTGTTTACAAACTCCACAATATTACTGCCACTTCTGTAATTTGTATCTAATGTTTGGGAAGTAAGTTTGTCTTTGTATTCATGTAAAAGAGTTCTAAAAAGGCTGGAGCTTCCACCACGAAACCTGTATATATTTTGCTTAGGGTCCCCTACATAGAAAAAACTGCCTATTTTATCTTTCTGACCAAGCCCAGCCATTGCTTCTTCAGCTAAAGGCTGTAATGAAAGCCACTGGGAAATGGAAGTATCCTGAAATTCATCTATTAATAAATGGTTTATTTTACCATCAAGCCTAAAATAAAGGTAATCTTTATCTATTTGAGAGTGCTTGTCTGAAAGCATATAATAAACTTCTTCACTAATATCGCTGTATGTTAGTATATTTCTTTCTTTTTTTATTTCTTTCATTTTTTCATAGAGCAAAACCCCAAGGTTAAGAGCAAGCCCTGTAATAATATCACCTTGTAAAAGATAGTATTTTTGTAAATTTTCTCTTATATTTCTTTGTATATCATACTGGTTTTGGGAAAAATCATATTTTTTAAAAGATGGTGCATCAGATAAATTTTCCACCTTTATTAAGTTATTGTATATAATATCATCTAATTTATTACTTTTTAATTTCTCATATGTTTTTAACTGGTTTTTACCAAGCTCATCTACTTCAAAAGTATGCATAAACTTAATACATAGGCTTTGGATATTGTTTTTTACTTTCATAATATTATCTAGCATTTCATTAATATTATGCTTATCTAGAGCGTTTTTCATGGTAATTTCAAGGCTTAAAATATTATTTGTAGTATATTCTGTATATTTTCTAAGCCAAGGTATAAAATTATTGGCAGCAATATTAAGTATACCGTATAATTTCTCAAGAATTTCTTTCCACAGCTTATCATCTAAAATATTTGCAATAATATTATCAAAAGCTTCTTTTTTTATAATATCTATTTCATCATCACTTTCTATGGTAAAATCAGGGCGAAAACCAGCTTCAAACGGGAAAATACGAAGGATAGTATTATTAAATGAATCAATTGTTTTAATATTTAGTTCAGAAAAATAAGTAAATAAATTATTTCTTGCAATAACTGCTTTTTCCTGAATAAATTCTTTTGAAAATTCAACATTAAGCTGTTTTGCATATTTTTTCATTAAAGGTGTAATAAATTCTATTTCACTTTCACTGGCAGTGTTTTCTGCCATAGAGTTAATAAATTTAATAATACGTTCTTTCATTTCTGATGTTGCTTTTTTAGTAAATGTAAGGCATAAAATATCACGTGGGGCAACACCTGTTAAAAGCATTCCTGCTACTCGCATAGCAAGTTGAAAAGTTTTACCTGTTCCAGCTGATGCTTCTAAAGCAAGGTTATCATACTTATTTAGCGAAGAAGCCATTATTCCTCCCACATATATTGTTATATGAACAAAAATCACAGTTTTTAAGTTTATCTGTTTGAGTAAAGTTTATATTTTTATCTACAATTTCGTTGAGCATATTTTTGATATGTATTTTATATTCATCATATAATTCCATATTAAAGCCTTCAAAATATTTAAAATCTTCTTTTATGCTAAAGTAAAAAATATTTTCAGGCAGCTTTTTCATTTCTTTTTCTATTAATATGGCATATATTACAAGTTGAATATCATCTACACTATCAAAATCAGTATTATCTATTACTTTTATGTTTTTTATATCTTTATATTTATAATCTGTAACATATATTTTATTATCTTTTATTTCTACCTTATCAAGAAAGCCTTTTATATTAAATCTATTAAATGTTGCAGTTATACATTTTTCCCTGTCTAATATTTCATAACCTTCGTTAGTATGTGTTATTTCTGCATCAATTATATTTTCTAAACTGTTATATATAAAATTTGCTATAAACTGTTCCACCTTGCTGTATGTATAAGCATCATATGATTTGATTATTTTAGTAAACTCTTTTTTAAATTCATCTCTATATTTATCATTGTGCGGAGTAATGCCTTTGTTATGAAGTTCTTTAAAAACATTATGTATTACAATACCAAATATTTGATTATCAAGGCTTTCTACACTTTCTACCCTTTTATCAATATTTAATATATACTTAAAGTAAAATTTTAATGAGCATGATTTATATACATTTAATGCAGAAGCAGAATATGTAAAGTTTTGTAAATGGTTTACTACATCATCAGTTTTTTCAATAGATATTTCGTTATCTTTAATATTATAGTGGTGTGTATCTGTTTTAATAAGTGATATTTCCCTTGGTGCAAAATATTCTACCTTTAAATTATTTTTTACTATAATTTCTTCAATAAATGAGCTTCTGCGAATAGAAGAAAGCTCATCAGAATATGAAAATATAGTAAGTTTTGCATGGTTAATAATTTGAAAACAGTAGTTTTTCATTAGATTTTCCCTGTCTATATATGTAGGCAGGTTAAGCTGGTTTCTAATTTCTGTATTAATAAATAAATCTTTACTGCTTTTTGGTGGGAAAAGCTCTTCTGTCATAAAAGGCATAAAGATAACATCATAATTCATATTTCTAGTTTCTAATATTCCTGTTACTGCTATTTCTCTTTTTGGCAGGTCAATAGAAAGCCCCATTATTTCTGAGAGTATAAGGTGAGATGATTCTAAAAAACTTACTTCATCTTTTATGTTTTTATAAGTTATGCCCACTTTTTCAACGGCAATAATACATTTTTGGATTTCATCTTTTTCTATTGTAAGTATATCTTTTAAAGTTTTTAAAAGTATTTTATATATGTTTGCAGCTTTATTTATAGTCATAGTTTTATCAGCATTTAAAAACTCATATAAATATTTCTTTATAAAACTTATATTTAATAAATTATCTTTTTCTATATACTGCCTGTTGTTTTCTATTAATTTATTACATTCATTAACTGTATTTAATATTTCATCTATTGAAAGTAAAAAGCTGTCAGAAAATAGCGTAATAACACTACTTACAAGTGTTTTATTAAAACTGTATAAATCTTCGTATATATTAACAAGGTTTTCAAGTAAAGTATATGTTCTAGTATTTGACATTTCTTCACCTGCAGAAACATCAAACAACTTATAAACATCAAGCATAATAAAGTATGGTTTACAGCTTGTATCAGGCATAACAACTGCCATTTTATTAAATGGAATATTATGCTTTTTATTTATTTCAAATGCTTTTTTAGTGATTAATTCAATTTGAGATATATTTGAAGCACATTCATAAATCTTCACATTATCATTACTTAATAAAGGCATGTTTTTATCTTTAAGTGATGAAGTATTAAAGAATTTTTCATATTCCTTATGCTGATTATAAAGGCTGCCTGCATAATTAAATACAACACATACATTCTGCATAGTGCTTATATTTTTAATAAAAGTAAGCTCATATTTTGTGAGAAAACCGTTAATCAAAAATATATATTCATTATATGAATTTATAAAATACTCATTTAATTTAAAATTATTATATGTTTCCCACTTATCCATATAATTATCTTTATGAATAAGCTCTAAATATATATCCCAAAGTTTTGTAAGTATATTTATCTGCATTTCATAATCAGAATAAAGGGAAGCTTTTAATAAATCTTCCACGGATACATGTTCTGCAAAAAGCTCTCTGTAAAAAGAAAATATGTTATTAGTGTTTTTTGCAAAGGAAAGAAAACTTTCAGTAAAATCTTCATTATTATTTTTAAAAACAGCATATATTTCATCTTTACTTAATTTTTGAACTGCTTTTAATAAATAATATGGGCGTAACTCTTTTGGCAGCAGTATATTATCATATTCAATTGCCAAATCATAAAAACTAGAAAGGGATAAAATATCTGTATACATAAACCCATATGATGCAAGATGCCTTACATTACGTTCTGTTGGCACTATTAAGCATGTTTTATTTTCATATACATCATTAGGTTTCGTAATTTCAGCAATATAGCTTAAAGCTTTCTTGTCTTCTGGTATATACAGGCATGTAAGCATATTTTTCCCTTTTTAAGTTTTATTATATTCTATAAATATAACAGGGTTGCGTCAATAGATGACGTATATTATTTCATACCCATAAGTTCAAGAAGTTTATTTTCATCTGGCTTTCTGCCCATAAACTCTGTAAAAAGCTGCTGCATAGTGCCACTGCCGCCTTTTTCTAAAATATTTTCTTTAAAACTTTTAGCTATTTTTTCATCAAATACGCCGTGTTTACTAAATTCTAAATAAGCATCGGCAGAAAGCATTTCAGCCCATTTATAGCTGTAATAGCCAGCAGAATAGCCACCACCAAATATATGGCTGAACCCATTTTCAAATATTACATAATCAGGTGGAGTAATAACAGCAGTTTCCCTGCGAACTTCTTTTATTATGTTATGCACTTCTTCATAAGTGTAGTCTTTTTCATATATTTTTAAATCAAATATACCAAACTCAAGCTGGCGAACTAAAAACATGCCAGACTGAAAGTTTTTGTTTTCTATTAATTTATTTATTAATTCATCAGGTATAATCTCACCAGTTTTATAGTGGCGTGCAAAAAGTTTTAACACTTTTTCTTCATAAGCAAAGTTTTCTAAAAACTGGGAAGGAAACTCAACAGCGTCCCACTCTACACCATTAATACCTGATACATCGTTTTCACTGCATTTTGAAAATAAATGATGAATGGCGTGTCCTGCTTCATGGAAAAGGGTATGCACATCATCATGACGTAAAAGGGAAGGGTTGCCGTCTTTTGCAGGTGGAAAGTTTGCTACAATGAAAGCATCGCTTAAATGAGTAACGCCTTTATCATCAACGCGTCTTGTATGCCAGTTATTCATCCAAGCGCCGCCGCGTTTTTCAGGTCTTGCTTCCAAATCAATATAAAGCCTTGCAAAAGGCTTGTTATCATTATCTAGTATGTTATAACACTGCACACTTTCATGCCATAATGGAACATTTTTTACTTCCTGAAAGTTAATATTAAAAAGTTTTTGTAAAAATAAGAAAAGCCCATTCACCACATTATTTTTTTCAAAATAAGGCATAAATTGCTGGCTGTCAAAATCAAGCACTTCTTTTTTAAGCAGATTTGCTATATATGCAGTATCATAGCTTTCTATTTTATCAACCCCTTTACTTTTTGCAAAGTCCTGCATTTCTTTTAATTCTTTTAAAGCATAAGGTCTGCCTTTTTTACTTAAATTTTCTAAAAAACTTAATGCATCATCTGCACTAGGGCAGCTCATAGTTTTATTACGCATTTCCCTGTAATTTTTATAGCCTAACATGTGTGCTTTTTCGTTTTTTAATTTTAATATTTCTTCAATAATACTGCTGTTATTTTCTGCTCGTGTCATATAAGCATGGTATACTTCTTCTCGTAACTCTCTATTAGAGCAGTAAGTCATAAATGCAATATATGATGGAGCTTGCAAAGTAAACCTGTAACCTTCTTTTACTTTTGCTGCTGCTTTATCATTTTCAGGCATATTTTTAATATGTTCGTCATCTTTTAAAATCAGCTCAAAAGCATTTGTAGCATCAAGCAGGTTTTTATTAAAATTATCAGAAAGTTCAGAAAGTCGTGTATTTATTTCAGTTAAACGTTGTTTTTTGTTATCATCTAAATGAACGCCACCTAATTCAAACATTACAAGACTGTCTTTTATAACTTTCTTTTGTTCTTTAGTTAGATTTTCATCTTTTGAGATTTCAAGCACAGCATTATATATATTTTTATTTTGAGAAAATTCTGAAGAATATACGCTTATAACTGGTAAGCATATGGAAAAAGATTCTCTAGTTTCTTTACTGTCACACACAGAATTTAAGTGTGCTACAGGTGTAAAATATTCATTTAATTTATTATCAAGCTCCATTAATGGACGCATAAAGTTAATATAAGTTTTCTTTTTGATACTAAGTAATTTTTCTATTTCTTTTTTATTTTCTTCAATTATATTTGTTACTTTTTCCAGTGAGTTTTTAGTGCAGTCTAATGGAAAATTTATAAACATATTTTATCTCCTTATTAATAAATATCATCAATTTTTTTAAGTGTTGCATTATACATTCTTTCCCTTTCTTCTATCATATCTCTTAAATGATGGTATGAGTAGGGCAGGCTAAGGACAATAGCAGAAGTTGCATTATCTTGAGAATCAGTATGCAGGCTTGTAATGATTACTTTTGTAGTTAAATCTTTTGCTGCACGAACTAAAGTCATATCTTCTTCTGGTATGGAATTAACATAAATATTAACTCTAGAGCTTGCATTTACGGGAATATATGGCTCTATTTTTTTAGTAAATGCTTTAGAACGGGCAAGCATAGTATCTACAGCCGTAAAAAACTCAACTTCACCTGAAAACTGCCATACATTGAAAGGTGTATTGTTTTCTATGGTAAAACCAATTTGTATAATATTATCACTGCCTATATTTGTATGGACATCTTTAATAACAATATCTTTTGCAAAATGTCTTGTTTTTTTGTAAGTTTTTTCTATGTTATCAAGAGTTTTTGTAACATTTATATCACGTTTTATATCATTATCAAGATTTTGTTTTAACATTTTTTTATATTCTTCAATAATCTGCTCTGGTGTTTTGCCATTTAACCTTTTATATAATTTTTCTGCTACAATAGCTTCATCACCTGATAATATATATCCCGGTGTAAATGAATCTTTAAGGTAAAGTGTAATAGGACCTTTTATATAACTGCAAATTGTAGAATTAATTTGAGTGCAAACAAGTGTAATATTATTTTGCAGTGTGTAAAAATCTTCTGCCACAATAGGAACCTTCATAATATTAACTTTTTCTTTTTTACAGCCTGTTATACTTATTAGTAATAATAGTATTAGTATTATTGTTTTTTTCATCTATTTCCTCATATTATATAATAGTTTATATTTTTATCATAAATTTATATTATAAATCAAGTATATTTAAAATATTTAATTATAATCTCTTGACAATATTCAACATAGTTATTACATTATCTTTGGCACTCGACACTTACGAGTGCTAATAATTTAGAAATTATATTATTTAGGAGATACATTTATGGCACAAACTATGGAGTTTAAAACGGAAGTATCTAAATTATTAGATATTGTTATCCACTCACTTTATTCTAATAAGGATATATTTTTAAGGGAGCTTATATCAAATGCCAGCGATGCAATAGATAAAGTTCGTTACGAAGGTCTTACAGACCAAAGCAAATATGAAAACGATACAAACTGGAAAATAAAACTAACACCAAATAAAAGTGCAGGCACATTAACTATATCAGATAATGGTATAGGTATGGATTATGATGAAGTAATAAATACTTTAGGCACAATTGCAAACAGTGGCACAAAAGAATTTATGAAAATGCTTGAAGAAAAAAATGCCAAAGATGCTGTTGAGCTTATTGGTCAGTTTGGAGTTGGTTTTTATTCTGCATTTATGGTAGCAGATAAAGTTACTGTTATTACAAGGAAAGCAGGACATGAAAAAGGTGTTAAATGGGAAAGTGCAGCAGATGGTAAATTTGAAATAGATGAGGCAGTTCGCCCAAGCCGTGGTACAGATATTATTCTCCATTTAAAAGAAGATGATAAATCATACCTTGATGAATGGACTATTAGAGATTTAGTTTCTAAATATTCAGACTATATAGAGCACCCAATAGTTATGGATATTGAAAGACCAAAACGCGATGAAGAAGGCAAAGAAACTGGCGAAAAAGAAGTTAAAGAGGAAGTTTTAAACTCTCAAAAAGCTATATGGTTAAAAAGCAAATCAGAAATCAGTGAGGAAGAATATAATGAGTTTTACAAGCATATTACTCATGATTATTCAGACCCTTTAAAAACAATCCATTTTAAAGTGGAAGGCACACATGAATTTGCAGGGCTTTTATATATACCAAAAATGAAACCTTTTGATATTATATATAAAGAATATAAGTCAGGACCTATGCTCTATGTAAAAAGAGTGCAGATTATGGAGCACTGTGAAGAACTTTTCCCACCTTATTTAAGATTTGTAAAAGGTGTTGTTGAATCAAACGATTTACCGCTGAATATATCAAGGGAAATACTGCAGAATAACAAACTTATTGAAGTAATGCGTAAAAATATTACAAAAAGAGTGCTTGATGCCTTAACAGATATGAAAAATAAAGAGTATGAAAAATACGTATCATTTTTCAAAGAATTTGGAAGGATATTAAAAGAAGGGCTTCATTTTGAGTTTGAGAAAAAAGAAAATATTGCAGATTTAGTATTAGCAGAATCTACTGCCACAGAGGACGGCAAATATACTACATTTGCAGAATATGTTGAAAGAATGAAAGAAGGGCAGAATGATATTTATTATATCCTAGCCCCAACAAAAGCAGAAGCAATGGCAAGCCCATATATGGAAGGCTTAACAAATAAAGGCTATGAAGTTTTAATATTAACTGATGATATAGATGATATTGTAATATCAGCTTTAAGAGAATATAAAGGCAAAACTTTCAAATCAGTAGTAAAAGGCGATATGAACTTAACTGATGAAGAAAAGGCAGAAAAAGAAAAGAAAAGCGAAGAATTAAGCTCTATATTAACACACATAAAAGAGCAGTTAAAAGATAAAATAGCAGATGTTCGCCTTTCAAGCAGGCTTACAGACAGCCCTGTATGTTTAGTAAGAGGGGAGAATGATTTTGACCCACATATGGAGCAGATTATGAAAGCTATGGGGCAGTCATTTATGGCATCAAAACGCACAATGGAAGTAAATGCAGACCACCCATTATTTGTAAAAATAAACGAGCTTTTTAATAAAGATAAAGAAAGTGAAGTATTAAAAGAATATGTAGATTTACTTTACGATGAAGCATTAATCTTAGAAGGAGCAAAACCAGTGGATGCTTCACTTTTTGCAAAAAGAGTGGCAAACTTAATGATTAAAGGCTTGGAATAATAAATATATAAGGGAAAAGGTTTAACTTTTCCCTTATATTGCCGAAAAAATACATTTTTTCGGCAGTCTTTTGATGAGCCTAATAATGCTCATCGCATTTTATTAGGCTAAATAGAGAAGTAAACTTGGATACATGCTCCAAGTTTACTTCAATAGATTATTTTTTATATAACTAATATTTGTTATTTTGTATTTTCTAGATACTTAATGACATTTTTTTATATAATTTCTCTTAACTTATCTGCCTTATATTTGCATTTAGGGTAGTTTGAGCATCTGTAATATTTACTTTTTTTATTTTTAATCTCTATTATATCACCATTACAGTGCGGGCATTTTGTAAGCCCTTTTTTCATATCTTTTATAAGCTTTCTATGGTTAGCTTTACTTGTGCTGCTGTTTTTCTTAATATCATTATTAATTTTTCTTAAAGTTTTCTCATTTATTTTTTTCTTACAAGAAAGTAGTTTTTTCATTAAGTCATTAAGATTATTTTCATTTATAATAAATGTATCAGGCATGCTGCCAGAAATATTTTCTATTTCACATCTATCACTAAAAATAATTATTGAATAGTATGGTATATCATAAGTTTTTGTAAGGAATTTTACAGCATTAATATGCACTTCATTTTGAAATACTGGGTTAAAAAATGTATGCTTTTCGCCATTTTCATATATATGTTTCCATTCTTTTTTATCTATATTACCAGAAATTACACCACCATAGTTTTTACATTCAAAAACATATATACCAGTAGCATGAACAGCAAGGACATCAAGTTCAGTAAGCCTTCCATTTTGACGTTTTATATAAATATTTTTATAAATATAGTTTTGATTAATAATATTTGCAAGCTTATTATATATTTTATTTTCAAAAGCATTTGCTTTATATAAACGATACCTTAAAGCTGCTAAAACTTTTAAAAATAAAATAAAAAATATGATAAACAGTATTAAAACAATAATAAAATTCATAATCTCCCCATATTTTATTTGATATAAGCATAAGAAATAATATTATAATTATTTTTCAGATATAATGTAGGTAAAATCTTTTTTGATATTAAATAAATTTTCAAGACCACTTGTAAGGTTAATAGAAATATTATCATCAATAATAATATATCTATCATGAATAGTGTTATCAATAGGATATGGATGAATTTCATTATAACCCTTTTGCTTAAATATAGTTTTTACTTCATCACAAGTTAAATCTCCATTCCCTTTTAAAGAGATTTTGATACTTTTCTTTAATTCATTTTCATTAAACCATTTTACTAACTTATTGATTACATCTACCTTATATAAAAACCTATCAATAATAGTAATTTGATTAGCATTTTTTATTAGGCTGAAAATATGCTTTTTTGTCTTTTCTCTACTATTGCCACTTTTGAGCTCATTTGCAAAAAAATGGGTTGATTTATCTTGTATACAAATTTTATGATAATCTAAGTTATTAAATGAACTTGGGTGTTTTGTAAGCAATATTTTATACTTTGATTTTTCAAGCATTTCCTTATAAAATTCATTAGTATATAGTTCTTTATCATATTTAACTATTTTCCAAAAGCCACCACTATTTACCATTAATTTTTGTATTAAAGCATTTTCTTCACCAAGAAGTTTTATTAACTGTTCTTTTAATTGAATGTCTGTAATTATAAACGGTTTAAAATGATTTAATAAGTTTGTTATAGTAAGTGAACTATACTCTTTATTTACATAAAACTTAAAAAAATCTTCAATTAAATTTTGCTCAAGAACAATATATGCCATTTATTTATCCTTAAAATATACTCATATATTCTTTTAAGGTAGCATCAAAAAAACCAGTAGGAAAATCTCTTAGTTCATTTTTTTCATCAACAAATCTTCCTTTTTGATCTGTATAAATAGCTTCAAAAGGTTTATTTATTTCTTTATATTGAAATACTACTTTATCATGGTCTATTATGCTTCTGTTTACATTATAGCAAAGTTTATATATTAAATGTTCGCAGTGAGTTTCAAGTATAATTTGAACGCCTTTTTGGGCAATAAAAGCAAAAAAATCTGCCAGTTTACTTTGGGCTTTTGGGTGCAGGTGCACTTCTGGGTTTTCAATAATTACAGTATCTCCGATTTTTGCAGTTAAGCAGGCAATCAGTATAGGAAATACCATACTTGTTCCAAAGCCAGTGTTTAAGGGGGAATATGCTTCCACATCATGCGGGGCTTGGTATGAAACTATTATATTATCTTGAATATTTTCTGTTTTCACAGTTGTGCCTAGTATGTGGTTTAGCCAATATGCAACTTGACTTCTTAAAGTAGTATTTTCCATATTATCAATAGCTAATTCACTTATATTATCATTTTGTTTCTGATGATAAAAAAATGGGGCAAGTCTACCTTGCATATCTATAAAATCATAGGTATTATTTATAGTTTCATATACTTTTCTTGGTCCAATTCTTTCAGCACATAGCAAAGTAGGGTTAAATTGTAGAGTCGATGGGCTATCTGTGTGAACACTATGAGCACCATATGCTTTAACTACTGTATCACTATCATCTTTTAATTCTATATATTTATAATCACCTAGAAGTCCATTAATTGCATTAAAATGATAATAACTAGTTTTATCAAAAGAACCATTTCCAAAAAATAACATTGCTCTTATGGCTGTTGATTTTCCACTGGAATTTTCACCACAAAAGACAGTTAATGGTCTTATATCTAAATTTTCATTTTCCAGCACTTTAAATTTTTGTATGTTTAAATTTTTAAGCATATTTTTCCTTTAATTCTTCTACTATATTTTTTAGTTTATCATAATGCTTTATCATTTGGTTTGCACCTTTAAATGATTCATCAAGCCTTATTTGAAACCATTCTTGGTTTATTATATTATCCAATTCTTTTTTCCAAGTATCATTATCAATATGTATTTTATTAAGTAATGCTGCAGTTACAAAAAATAATGATTCAAATAATACCATATTAAATACTGGCTTTTCTTCACTTCTTCTAAATGTTTGTTTTTTATATATTGTATGCAGTAATACCATACATTTTTTAAATAGATTTTTTATTTCATTAATATATTCATCAGTCATACTATTCATTATTCGCATATATCTTCCAAGAAAATCATCAAAATCATTATATAAGTCAGTTTTTATTCTTGTATTTATGTTCTTTATATTTTCATCATTTTTCCAAAGATAAAATACTAATGCTCGTAAAATAATGTATCTATCTTTCATTCTTAATGGGTTTAGTTTGATAGCTACTGCATCATTAAATTCATCACATTCAGATAATTCTTTTAATAATTTTGTAGATTTTCCTTGATATAGAGCATGTCGCATTTCCTGCTTATTAAGGGGAGTGCTGCCACTATTTATTCTTTCAAAAATATTTAATTTAATATATTCTGGTGTATTAGAGCTTATTACATTTACTTGTAATTGGTAGCGCTCAATTCTTTGCTGGTCATCTCTTTCAAGTTGTGAAAATTTCAGCCCATTTAGATTTTGAAGGTATGATAGATTTTTTAATGGGTACTTATCGTCCATAAATTTTTTTATAGCAAATAATCTTTGGAGCCCATCAACTACACTTAAACCACCATTTTTATTTTCTGCAAAATAAAATAATGGTATAGGTATGCCCATTAAAATAGATTCCATAAGTTTAGCTTTTTTTACATCATTCCAGATATTACTATTTCTTTGAAAATCAGGGTCTAAAACTATTTTATTATTATCAATAATTCTGTTCATTTCAAATATAGAAAAATTATTACGATTAAAATCTACTTTTACTGGATAATTATATTCTTGATTTAATAATGGTAAAAGGTCGCTGTCAAATACTTCAAGTTCTTTATCAATACTATCTTGTGATTTTTTGCTCATTATTTACCCCATTATTAATAATAAATACCAGTAAAAAAAATAAAAGTCAAAAGAATTATTCATCGTCATTATCGTTATCTTCTAATCTCTTGATAATTTTATTACTAATATCTTTATGAACAATGGTTAAATCTAGAAGTATTATATAATATATATGTATTGACAGCAGTATATAATATAGTGCAGCAATATTAAAAGGGATACTATATACTATTATATTTTTGGGCATAAATACAACTAGTAGATTTAAAAATGCCATACAAAGTATGTAAATGATTATTATTAAAAATGCATAGATTATTGATTCTAATTTGAAAAAAATATTAGTAATAGGCTTATTTTTCTCTTTACTTTTTTTATATATGATAATTTGGTATTCTTCTTTATCATATATATAACTTTTTAACGTAGAAATAATATATGATTGCAATGCTAAAAAAAATGAGCCAATAGTAAGAAAACTTACGAACAATTGTTTATTAATATCTTCATTATCCATAATATAGATAATGTGATTTACAATATCTAAATATTTAATATTTAAGTAATAAATTATACCAAAACAAATTATTATAAGTGTTATAGGAAGTATTAATATTTTAAAGCAATATTCTCTTGATGATTTTAAATAATTTATCATAATTGATTCATTAAACCCATAATTGTATCCACAAATTCATTGTCTAAATCATAAAGATGTTTTTTATCTAGCATTTTTACTGCTTTATCATAAGGAAATTTATCAAGTTTTTCAAATGGTTTATGATAATTAATTGTCCACTCATTGCCTTTTAAATCTTTTCCTGTTGCTGTAAGGTATTCAATTTGTTCATTACTATTCTTTAGCTGTTTTAGAAAGTTGCTTATTGCTTGGCGTGCCTCATGCAGTATATCTATTTTTTTGTATTTTTTATTATCCATTACTAATTGGATTCTCTCACTTTTTGTTTTAGTTGCAAGTGAAGCAAAAGCGCTTGTTTCTTTTGATAAATCAATAGCATAAGTAATACTATTTAATACTGCCAATTGACCCATTTTATCTAAAAATGATTCGCTACTTTTTAACAGTGTAATACAGATTGTTTTATTATATTTGTTTTTTATTTCTTTCTTTTTTTGTTTTTTTTCTGTATTATTAATATTTTGTTCATTAATAGTTTTGTTTAGTTCTCTCATTTTGCTTTTACGCAGAGAATTAATAAAATAATTGAATGAATGTATAGAAAATGCTCCCCTATATGATGAGAAGATACCTTTCCAATTTGTTTTATTTATCACAAAATAATTAAAATCTATTACACTTTCTCCTTTATTAGTTGTAAGTGAGCTAAAAGTATCATTTTTCATTATAGCAGTTGTGTTCATTTTTTTATCAAAAATAATATTACCAATTAGATATTCAGTATTATCTACATATCTATTTGTAATATGTATATAATATGAGGCATCTCCTTTATTATACATTTTTACTGGTTGATTTAATGTAGTAAAATTATCTTGTATAAAAGGCGATAATATATCTAAAAAAATATCTGTATTATCAACAGAAAAACCATCAAAAATAATATTCATAATTCACCTCATGAGAATTTATGTATCATATGATATTTTTTAATTTATTGCAATAGGTTAATAGTCTGCTTCACCCCCATTTTTTTATTAAATATCTTATAAGTGATTAATATTATTTAAGAAAAAAGCGATTTTATATGGAAAAAGCCTCTAAAAATTGTTATAATTAATATTATCTGAAGTATTTCAAAAACAATTAATAGAGGCTTAATATGAAAGTAACAGAAATTGGTACAAAAGTAAAACAAAAAATTAGACTAGTTGCAGACCATTTAAAATCTAACTTAACATGTCCAAAGTATAAGTTTG